>JALOLC010000008.1 GCA_025456175.1 Acidobacteriota bacterium
GCGGCGAATTCGAGGTCGGCCCCACCTTCGTTAACCATATGCCGGGCGGGCAGTTGCCGCCCATGCTGAAATTCCCCCGCCTGGAGGTCAGCGGCATCGACCTGGCGCCCAACACCGAGGGCTTTGGCATCGTATTCAACTACAAGAACGTCGGCAACGGCGTCTTGCCCAAGGCCTCTGAAGCGCCGCTGAAGCCGAGTTACCGTGTGCTCATCGACGGCAAGGAGACGGCGAGCGGCAATCTGTTCATCCCCGCCTTCGCCGCCCCGCCCGGCTGGGAGCAAAAGGGCTATTTCGGCGGCTGGATCGTCCTGCCGAATGTTTATACCATAAACCCAGACTGGTTCATCGGAAACACGATTGTTGTCCACATCAACGAAAACAGGGCATTGGGGATGGATAGCCACTCCCTCGCCCTGCCGCTGAAGCCCATCGCCCTGAAGTATAAATTCGACCTGGTGCGGAACGGGATATCGCTCGATTGGAGCAAGCAGGTGCTGACGGTATACCTGCGGTTGGATGGCAATGTACCTTCCGGGAGGGAGTTGTTGGTCTATTGCGGGCGACATGCGACCGACGACGGCTACTTCCTTTCCCGGCAGCCCGCCAAGCCAGGAACGTACGTGGTCAGCAAAAAAGTCGATTTTCCCTCGTATTACAATAAGGTGACCTTGTACCTGAATTCCTTCGTCACCCTTCCGAGTGCGGAAAGAGCAGAGGACATGGACTACCGCAACCACTACACGATCAAGCTGGAATTCACGCGCCCCGATCCCAATCCGGTCATGTAGGAACACGGAGGATCGCCGCCGATCTTCTGCTTTTTGACCGGCGCCGTGTCGCCGAGAGCGGCACGCCTCGCGCGCCCCTTATGCCCAGACAAGGAGACCCCGCGATGAGTGGTGAGAAGCACGCCCATCCGGCCGCAGAGCCGCTGCCCGGCCGCGTCCTGGAACAGACCGGCGTCGACGTCGCCCGCTGCTACCAGTGCGGCAAGTGCTCGGCCGGCTGCCCCCTGGCCGCGGAAATGGATTACCCTCCCAGCCAGATCATGCACCTGCTGCAGCTGGCAGGAGAGTTCCCCGAGTTCGCCGAGATGGCCCTGCGCTCGCACACCGCCTGGCTATGCCTGACCTGCGAGATCTGCTACTGCCGCTGCCCCATGGAACTCGACATCCCCAAGGTGATGGACGCCCTGCGCCACGAGGCGCTGCGGAAAAAAAAGGTCAACCCCAAGGCCAAGGACATCCTGGCCTTCCACCGCGCCTTTCTCGACTCGGTGAAACATACCGGCCGGCTTTTCGAGATGGGGCAGGTGGTCGACTACAAGCTGCGCAGCGGCCACTTCCTGCAGGACCTGCTGCAGGCGCCGTGGATGTTCCTGGTCGGCAAGCTGCACCTGTTGCCCGAACGCGTCCGCGACCGGCGCCAGCTGAAGCGGATATTCGCCAGAACCCTGAAGGCCAGGGAGAACCGCCCATGAAGACGGGTTTCTATCCCGGCTGCTCGATGAAGGGCTCGGCCCGCGAGTACAGTGAATCGCTCCTGGCCGTGGCCAGGGTGCTGGGCCGCGAGCTGCCCGAGGTCCCCGACTGGAACTGCTGCGGCGCCACCGCCGCCCACAACCTCGACCATGACCTGGCGCTGGCCCTGCCGGCGCGCATCCTGGCCGCCGCCGAAAAGAAGGGCATGGACGAGGTGCTGGTCCCCTGCGCCGCCTGCTACAGCCGCCTCAAGGTCACGCGCCATGAGCTGCTGGAGGACGAAAAACTAAGGCAACGGATATCGGGCTTGGTCGAAGCCGACTACCGCGGCTCGGCGAAGGTGGTGAACATCATCGAGTGGCTCGCCGCCGTCCCTGACCTGGAGAAGCTGGTAAAAAAACCCTTCCAGCGCAAGGTGGCCTGCTATTACGGCTGCCTGCTGGTGCGGCCGGCCGGCATCGTGGAATTCGACCGCCCCGAGGAGCCGCAGTCGATGGACCTGCTGATGGCGAAGCTCGGTGCCAAGCCCATCGACTGGGCCTTCAAGACCGAGTGCTGCGGCGCCGGCTTCTCGGTCTCGCGCACCGACCTGGTGGCCAAGCTGAGCGGCCTCATCCTCGAGGACGCCGTCTCGCGGGGCGCCGAGGCGGTCATCGTCGCCTGTCCCATGTGCCATCTCAACCTCGACCTGCGCCGGCCCAACATCGAGAAGCGAGCCGGAAAGAAATACGATATCCCGGTCATCTACATCACCCAGGTACTCGGCCTGGCCATGGGGCTGCCTCCGAAGAAACTGGGCCTGCAACGGCACAAGGTTGCAGTGAAATTCGCCCCGGCTGAATCCCCCGTGCCGGGGGTTTCAGCCAAGAGAGGGGCGTAACATGGCGCGCATCGGCGTATTTATCTGCCACTGCGGCGAGAACATCAGCGCCACCGTCGACGTCGTGAAAGTCGCTGCCGAGGCGGCCCGGATCCCGGGAGTGGCCCACAGCGTCGAGTACAAGTACATGTGCTCCGACCCCGGCCAGCAGCTGGTCAAGAACGCCATCAAAGAAAAGAACCTGACCGGCGTGGTGGTGGCCGCCTGCTCGCCGCGCATGCACGAGCCCACCTTCCGCCGCGCCTGCGCCGAGGCGGGGTTGAACCCCTTCCTCTGCGAGATGGCCAACATCCGCGAACACTGCTCCTGGGTGCACGAGAAGGGCGAAGCCACGACGCAGAAGGCCCTGGACATCGTGCGCACCCTGGTGGCCAAGGTGAAGAAGAACAAGGCGCTCGAGCCCATCAAGGTGCCGGTGACCAAGACCGCGCTGGTCCTGGGCGGCGGCATCGCCGGCATCCAGGCCGCCCTGGACATCGCCAACTCGGGGCACAAGGTGATCCTGGTGGAGCAGGCGCCGTCGATCGGCGGCCACATGTCGCAGCTATCGGAGACGTTCCCCACCCTCGACTGCTCGCAGTGCATCCTGACGCCGCGCATGGTCGAGGTGGCCCAGCACCCCAACATCACCCTCCATTCTTATTCCGAGCTGGAGAGCCTGGACGGCTTCATCGGCAACTTCAAGGCGCGCATCCGCCGCAAGGCGCGCGGCCTCGACGAGAAGCTGTGCACCGGCTGCGGCCTGTGCATGCAGAAGTGTCCGACGAGGAAGATCCCCAGCGAATTCGACGCCGGGCTGGGCCTGCGTCCGGCCATCTACGTCCCGTTCCCCCAGGCGGTGCCCAACAAGCCGGTCATCGACCGCGAGCACTGCACCTATTACCGGACGGGGAAGTGCCGCCTCTGCGAGAAAGTCTGTCCCACCCAGGCCATCCGCTTCGGCCAGGAGGACGAGATCGTCGAGGCCGAGGTCGGCGCCGTGGTCGTGGCCACCGGCTTCGACATCAAGCACGGCGACTTCTTCCCCGAGTACGGCTACGGCAAGCACCAGGACGTCATCGACGGCCTGCAGTTCGAGCGGCTGGCCTCGGCCTCGGGGCCGACCCTGGGCGAGATCAGGCGGCCGTCGGACGGCAAGGTGCCCGAGACGGTGGTCTTCATCGCCTGCGCCGGCTCGCGCGACCCAGCCAAGGGCATCGAGTACTGCTCCAAGATCTGCTGCATGTACACAGCCAAGCACGCCATGCTCTACCGCCACAAGGTGCACCATGGCAAGCCCTATGTCTTCTACATGGACATCCGCGCCGGCGGCAAGATGTACGAGGAGTTCGTGCGCCGGGCCATGGAGGAGGACGGAGTGCAGTACGTGCGCGGCCGCGTCTCGCGCGTCTACGAGCGCAACGGCAGGCTGGTGGTCAAGGGCGTCGACACCCTGCTCGGCGCCCGGCCGCTGGAGATCGAGGCCGACCTGGTGGTGCTGGCCACCGCCGGCGTCGCCAACGCCGGCGCCGAGGAACTGGCCCAGAAGCTGCACGTCAGCTATGATGCCCACAAGTTCTACGCCGAAGCCCACCCCAAGCTGCGGCCGGTGGAGACCAACACCGCCGGCATCTTCCTGGCCGGCGCCTGCCAGGCGCCCAAGGACATCCCCGAGTCGGTGGCCCAGTCGACCGCCAGGCGCCGCCGGTTTATTCTTCCTGCGTCGGCTGCTTCCTCTGCCAGAGCGCCTGCCCCTACCAGGCCATCGAGAAGGAGGAGTTCCGCGGCCGCGACGGGCAGGTGGTCAAGACCGTGGCCAAGGTCAACCCGGGCCTGTGCCAGGGCTGCGGCACCTGCGTGGCCTTCTGCCGCACCAAATCGATCGACATCCAGGGCTTCTCCCACGCGCAGGTCCATGCCGAGGTTCTGGCCCTGCTGGAACGAGGTGAACGCGATGGCTGATTTCAATCCCAAGATCGTGGCCTTCGTCTGCAACTGGTGCACCTACGCCGGCGCCGACCTCACCGGAACCAGCCGCATGAAGTACGCGCCGCAGGTCTCCATCGTCCGCTTCCCCTGCACCGGCCGCATCGATTTCATGCTGCTGCTCAAGGCCTTCGCCGGCGGCGCCGACGGCATCATCGTCTCGGGCTGCCATCCCAACGACTGTCACTACAGCAGCGGCAACTTTCACGCCCGCCGGCGCTGGGTCGTCTTCCGCGGCCTCATGGACTTCCTGGGCATCGACGTGCGCCGCGTGCAATTCTCCTGGGTCTCGGCCGCCGAGGGGGCCAAGTGGGCCCAGCTGGTCAATGAGACCACCGATCGCATCCGCCGGCTCGGGCCGTTTGCCGATTACCAGCGCCTGCGCGGCCAGGGCGTGGGCTAGGAGGCCGGAATGCAGGCATTGCGGAGCAAGGCGCGCGAGCTGCTGGCAACGAAAACGGTCCAGGTGATCATCGGCTACGCCAGCGGGGGCGGAGGCAGGGCGCGGGCGGTTTTCGTCCGCGAGGCCGCCAAGGCCGATGCCTTGGTCTTTGACGACTCCTGCCAGCAGAATCTGGCGGTGTATTTTTCGAAGCCCGAGGTGCGCAAGTTGGGCAAGGCGGCTCTGGTCGCCACCCCCGCCGCCTTGCGCGCCATCCTGCAGCTGGCGGCGGAGAACCAGATCGCCGAGGGCGAGCTGCTGGCCCTGGCCGTAGGCGGGGACGATGTCGTGCCGCTGGCGACGTTCGCCGCCATCGAGGCGCACGTGGCCGCCCGGGACGGCGATTGGAGCGCCGCCGAGAAGGAGGAGCTCCAAAAGTATGAAGCCATGGGCCTGGAGGAGCGCCGGCGCTTCTGGGAGGAGCAGTTCTCCCGCTGCCTCAAGTGCTACGCCTGCCGCGCCGCCTGCCCCCTGTGCTACTGCACGCGCTGCACGGTCGAGTGCAACCAGCCGCAGTGGATCCCGGTGCCGGCCCACGACCTGGGCAACCTGGAGTGGAACGTCATGCGCGCCATGCACCTGGCCGGCCGCTGCGTCGACTGCGGCGACTGCGGCCGCGCCTGCCCGGTGAACATCCCGCTGCACCTGCTGAACCGCAGGCTGATCCGCGAGGTCTTCACCGTTTTCGGCTCCCGCAGCGGCAGGTCCGCGAAAGGGGACAACGCCCTGTCGACGTTCAAGCCCAACGATCCCGAGGACTTCATCCAATGAATTCCATGGAAAAGGATACCCGCTTGATCGGCCGCGAGGCCCTGGCCAAACTTTTTGCCCAATGGCTCGGCGAGGGCCGGCGCATCCTGGCGCCGAAACAGAGCAACGACAAGGTCGACTTCGCCGAGGTCGAGACGCCCGGCGAGGTCAGCCTCGATCCGGTGCAGACCGGGCAATCGCCCAAAGGCGCCTTGTTCCCCCGGGTGGAGGAGCTCTTTTCGTTTCCAAGCCGGGACGGTCGGGTGGAACTGCGCGAGCGCGACCTGGCCGCCCTGAAGCCGACGGTGGTCTTCGGCCTCAGGCCCTGCGACGCCGCCGCCCTGGCCGCCCTGGCCGCCATCTTCAATTGGGATTCCGCTGACGCCCTGTTCTCGGCCCGCCTGGCCGCGCTGACCACTGTCGGCGTCGCCTGCAACCGCTGCGACGAATACTGCTTCTGTACCTCGCTGGGTGGCGGCCCCGGGGCCACCACCGGGAGCGATATCCTGCTGACCGACATGGGCGGCGGGGAATACCTGGCCGAAGTCATCAGCGAGAAGGGCCGGCAGGCGATCCAGGGCGCCGGGACTCTATTCCAGCCCGCGCTGGGTAAGGACAAGGAGAGCCGCCTGGCCAGGGTGGAGAAGGCATTCGACCTGGACAAGGTCAAGCCGGCCCTGGAAGCCTTGTTTGACGATGAGGCCTTCTGGGTGGAGCAGTCGCTGCGCTGCCTGGGCTGCGGCGCCTGCGCCTACGTCTGCCCCACCTGCGCCTGCTTCGACATCCAGGACGAGAATGGCCGGCGGCTGCGCTGCTGGGACTCCTGCGGCTTTGGGCTTTTCACCCTGCACACCTCGGGCCACAACCCGCGGCCGCTGCAGAGCCAGCGCTGGCGCCAGCGGCTGATGCACAAGTTTTCCTACATGCCCGAACGCCAGAGCGTTCTGGGCTGCGTGGGCTGCGGCCGCTGCTCGCGCGCCTGCCCGGTGGACATGAACATCCTCGAGCACCTGCGGGCCGTCGCGGAGGCGAAACCATGACGACAGCCGATGTCTTCAAGCCCTTCCTGATGCGCATCGACAAGGTGACCGAGGAGACTCCCGATGTCCGCACCCTGCGCCTGGCGTTCCAGGATGAGCGGGAGGGCAGGGGATTCACCTTCCGCACCGGCCAATTCGGCGAGTACTCGGTGTTCGGCGAGGGGGAGTGCACCTTCTGCATCGCCTCGCCGCCCACGCGCCAGGGGTACATCGAGTGCACCTTCCGCAAGGCCGGCCGGGTGACGGGCGCCCTGGCCGACCTGGAGGCCGGCGAAACCATCGGCTTCCGCGGCCCCTACGGCAACGTCTTCCCCATCGACGAGTGGGAGAAAAAGAGCCTGCTGTTCATCGCCGGGGGCATCGCCCTGCCGCCCATGCGCAGCGTCATCTGGAACGTGCTGGACCTGCGCGACCGCTACCGGGACATCACCATCGTCTACGGCGCGCGCACGGTCGCCGACCTGGTCTACAAATCCGAGCTGGCCGAATGGGAGAAGCGACCCGACGTCCGCCTGGTCGCCACCGTCGATCCGGGCGGCCAGACTCCCGACTGGAAGGGCGAGATCGGCTTCGTGCCGGCCGTGCTGGACAAGCTGGCCCCCGCCAGCCGCGATACGGTGGCTGTCGTCTGCGGCCCGCCGGTGATGATCAAGTTCACCTTCCCGGTGCTGGCCCGACTGGGCTTCGCCCCGGAGAAGATCTTCACCACCCTCGAGAACCGCATGAAGTGCGGTGTGGGGAAATGCGGCCGCTGCAACGTCGGCAAGCACTTCGTCTGCAAGGACGGGCCGGTGTTCACCTTCGCCCAGCTGCAGGAAATGCCGCAGGAGTACTGACGGCCGGCGCCGGCTGCGGGGAGGGAACGATGACGGCGAATGCCCAGGAGGCACGGTGAGGGCGACGCTGCCTCTGCGCCGCTTCCTGGCGCGCACGCTGACCCCGGCGCGCAGCTTCGTCATCAGCTTCCTGCTGGTCATTCTCGCCGGCACCGCGTTGCTGTTCCTGCCTGCCGCCGCGAGCCGCCAGCCGCTCGGCTTCGTCGATGCCCTGTTCACCTCGGCATCCGCCGTCTGCGTCACAGGGCTCACCGTGGTCGACGTGGGCCGCGACCTCTCCCTTTTCGGCCAGATCGTCACCCTCCTGTTGTTCCAGATCGGCGGCCTGGGCATCATCACCTTCTCGCTGGTGTTTTTCGGACAAATGGGGCGCAGCCTCTCGTTCCGCGGCCGCGAACTGCTGCAGAGCACCTTTCTGCATACGCCGCGGCGCGACTTCTTCCGTATCCTGCGCTTCGTGGTCGCCGGTACTTTTGCCATCGAGGCCATTGGCACCCTGTTGCTGTTCATCCGTTTCCTTGCCGATTTTCCTCCCGGGCAGGCTTTCCATCGCGCAATCTACCACGCGGTGTCGGCTTTCAACAACTGTGGCTACTCGCTTTTTTCGAACAGCCTGGCGAATTACCGCGATGACTGGATGGTCAACCTGGTGAACATCGTCCTGATTGTGACGGGCGGCTTGGGATTCATCGTCATATACGAATTGCGCAATCGCTGGCGGGGCCGGCAGAAGCGCCTGTCGTTGCATGCCAAGGTGGTGATTTTGACCACCGCGGCGCTGATCGTCGGCGGCGCCCTTTTGTTTTATTTTTTCGAGTCCAACAACGTCCTGAAGGACACCGGCGGCTCGGGCCGGTTTCTGGCTTCACTGTTCCAGTCGGTCACGGCGCGCACCTGCGGCTTCAGCACCGTGGATGTCGCCGCCCTGACCAATGCCACCCTCCTGGTGCTGATGACGCTGATGTTCATCGGTGCCTCGCCGGGATCGACCGGGGGCGGCGTCAAGACCTCCAGCTTCGCCCTGCTGATGCTCATGATCTTCAACCGCCTGCGGGGACGCGACGGCGTGACCATCTTCAACCGCACCGTGCCGGCGGAGATCCTGGTGCGCACCGTCGCCATCGTCATCGCCTCGGCCTTGTCGGTGCTGGTCATCGCCTCGGTGCTGCTGCTGGCCGCCGGACACCCGGGGACCGACTTGCAGTCCAGCCGCGGCCTGTTCGTTGAATACGTTTTCGAAACGCTGTCGGCTTTCGGCACCGTCGGTCTGTCCATGAACGTCACGCCCGGACTCAACGACATCCAGAAGCTGGCCCTCACCCTGCTGATGTTCATCGGCCGGGTCGGGCCGCTCACCATGGCCTACGCCTGGTCATCGTCGAAGCGAGGATTGGTTTACGCCGAGGAAGCGGTGATGGTCGGTTAGGGAGGAAGCATGAAACGCTGCGTTGTCATCGGTTTGGGAATTTTCGGAAACAACATCGTGCGCGAACTGGCCGACAAGGGCTTCGATGTCATCGCTGTCGACAAAAACAAGGAGGCCGTGCAGCAGGTCCGCGATTTGGCCAGCAAGGCCATCGTCGCCGACGGCACCGACAGGGGGATCATGGACCAGATCGGCATCCACGAGGACGATACGGTCATCATCTCCTTCGGCGAGGACCTGGCCGCGGCCACCCTGATCACCCTGCACCTCAAACAGATGGGGGTCAAGTCGATCATCGTCAAGGCCCCCAATGAGGAGCACCAGGTGATCCTGGAAAAGGTCGGCGCCACCGATGTGATCATCCCCGAAAAGGAGATCGCCATCAAGGTGGCGCGCAGCCTCATCTCGCCGAACGTCTTCGACTACCTGCCGCTTTCCGAAAACTACATGATAACCGAGATGGCGCCGCCCGAGAGCTTCCTGGGCAAGAGCATTGCCGATTTGCAGCTGCGTTCTCAATACAACGTCATGGTCATCGCCATCAAGGACATTCTGACCGACAAGGTCTTTACCCTGCCGCCGGCCAACTTCATAGTCAAGGATGGCCAGGTGATGGTCGTGGTAGGCAAAGTGGACGACATCGAAAAGATCCGCTGAGCACGGCCACTTCGCCGCGCGTGGGGCTGTTTTTTTGCCTCGAATTGCTGTATAATAAAGCCTACAAAGGAACCCGATGCGTCTCTCTCAATACCTCGATCCCCAACTCATCATGCTGGATCTGCCTGCTCCGAACAAAAGCGAGGCCCTAACCAAAATCGCTGTCCGCTTGGTCGAAAACAAGCTGATCGATGATTGCGATGAATTTTTGGCAGCTGTGAAAAAGCGCGAAAACCAAGGTTGCACGGCCATCGGTCATTGCCTGGCGATCCCCCATGCCCGTTCCAAGACTCTGAAGAAGATCGTCATCGTCATGGCAAGATTGCGTGCCGGCATCGATTTTGGCGCCGAGGACGGCGAACCGGTGCGGCTGGTCTTCCTGCTCGGGACCCCGGAGGACAAGGCGGGGGAATATCTGAAGGTGTTGGCCCGCCTGTCCAAGCTGCTCAAGGAGAACGGGCTGCGGGGGGACCTGCTCAAGGCCGCGTCTGCCGTCGAAGTGCTGGAGCTGCTGGAGAAGGCCGAAAGCAAGCTGTCCTGACGTTCGGCGACCCAAGCCGCCGGGTCCCAAGTCCGCCCTAAAGGTCCATGCGGATCGGCAGCGTCACCGAAGCGATCTCGTCCCAGTGCAGCTGGCGCTGGATGGCGAAGGCCGTCTCATTGTGCAGTATCTTGTGGTAGAACTTCTCGCGGCGAAAGGTCAGCTTGCCGGTGAAGACGGTGGAGCGGTGGAATTCGGACTTGATGTCCTTGCACAGCTGGGTGGCGGTTTCCACCACGTCGGTGCCCACGGCATGGCGCCAGTCGGAGGCGAAGCCCAAATGGCGCGCCAGGTCGACGTACTTCTGCAGGGTGGCCTTCGACGCCTCCTCCAGGTTCTTCAGCTCCTCGGCCCCCTTGAACGAGCCCGAATCGACCACGGCCACCGAGGCGAAGATGAAGTTCTTGTAGAGGTTGGGGAAGTTGCGGATCACCGAGAGCACGGTGTGCACGCCGAAGCCGTTGAACTCGCTGACCAGCTGGATGGCGGTCATCTCCTGGGGATTGGGCGTCTCCGCGTTGGCCTTGCGGCTGGTGGGGATGTCCAGCAGCAGGTCGTCCAGCTGGCGCACCGCCTTCTTCACGTTGGCGTAATGCCGGCGGATCAGGAAACAGATGGCGACCAGCGTGCCGGTGATCAATAACGTCATCCATCCGCCCTCGCTGAATTTCTCGTAGCTGGTAATGATCAAAATAGTGAAGCAGAGAACGAGGCCGACAAGATGGATGGGCAGATGCCGGCGCCACTGCGTTTCCCGGCGGCGGTTTTGGATGTAGTATTTGGACATGCCCAGCTGCGAGATGGAGAAGGTGAGAAACACGTTGATGGCGTACATGGTCACCAGGCTGGAGATCGAGCCGCGGGTATAAAGCAGGAGCAGGATCGAGGCGCCGCCCATGAGCAGGATGCCGTTGTGCATGGTCAGGCGCTGCGAGAGCGAGGCGAAGCGGTGGGGCAGCCAGGAGTCGATGGCCATGTTGGCCATGATGCGCGGGCCGTCGATGAAGCCGGCCTGGGCGGCCACGAACAGCAGGGCGCCCTCGGAGAGGATGGTGACCAGCGCCAGGCCATAGCCGAACGACCAGTTGCCGTACAGGGCATTGGCCAGGATGGCGTTCAGCGTCTTGCCCTCTCCCGGGGCGACCTTGAGCAGCAGGTAGCAGAAGAAAAGGCCGCTGGCGGTGAAGGCCAGGGATACGGCCATGTAGAGCATGGTCTTCTTGCCGGTTTGCACCTTGGGCTCGCGCAGGATCTGCATGCCGTTGGCCACGGCCTCGATGCCGGTGTAGGTTCCAGCCCCCATGGAATAGGCGCGCAGGAAAAGCGCCAGCATGCCCAGTCCGCCCAGGGTGGTCAGGCCCGAGTTGAAATCGTTGCGGATGCCGTGCGCCACCGGCCCGATCTGCGGCAGGTGCGACAGGATGCCGTAGCCGATCATGAAGACATGGGTGACGACGAAGACGATGAAGATCGGCGCCAGAATGGTCACCGACTCCTTGACCCCGCGCAGGTTGAGCACGATCAGCAGCAGGATGAGGAACAACTCGAAGAATATCTTGTACTCGTGCAATCCCATGGGCAGGAAGCTGAAAATGGCGTCGCCGCAGGCGGCGATGGAGACGGTGATGGTCAGCATGTAGTCGACCAGCAGGGCGGTGCCCGACACGAGACCGGACTTGGGTCCCAGGGTGTGGGTGGCCACGATGTAGCCGCCGCCGCCGTGGGGAAAGTGCTCGATGATGCGTGAGTACGAGTACGAAATGATGAAAACGGTCAGCGAGGTGGCCAGGGCCAGGAAAATGGCCAGGTAGGTGTGCTGGCCCAGGGCGCGGAAGGCCTCCTCGGGTCCGTAGGAGGAGGAGGAGAGGCCGTCGGCGCCGAGGCCGATCCAGGCCAGCAGCGGCACCAGCGAGAGCTTGTGGAAGATGGAGGGGTCCTTGATGTTGCGCGGGGCGCCGACCACCGTCTGGCGCACCTTTTCCAGGAGCGTATCGTGTTCGTTTGAACCGTTCTGTGCCATAGCCATTCCTTATTGTTGATTGCCAAGGCGGGCAGGGTATCCAGCCTCGAAGATAATACTAATTTTACGCTCAACCCCGCGTTCTGTCAAATCACCGGGGCCGCGCGGCGCAGTTGACAGCCCATATTCTTTATGATACTGAATGAGTGGGCAAGGTCGCTCACGGCTGCTGTCAGGAATCAGAAAGGAGAAGTCGGCGATGATGTGTTGCGGGCGGCAGGAGGCGGGGCCATGGAAAACGAACATCAGAGTACCTTAAAAAAGAAGATCCAGATCCTGTTCCAGCTCGGGAAATGGCCCGACGTGGTCAAGCTTTGCGAGTCCTACGGCGAGAGCTACGGCAAGGACATGGAGATCGACCTGATCCGCTTCAAGTGCCAGCGCCACATGGGCATCCCGGCGGCGGAGTCGAAGCCGGAAACGGAGGCGGGCAAGAGCGCGGCGGCGGAAAAGGCTCCCCCGCGAGAATCCGCCCGCGCCGCTGGGGATGACGTCGATCCGACCATCCCGCTCATCCCGCCCACGATCTCCGACGAGTTGGCTTCGAGCGGCGGGGAAAAAGCAGCGTATGATTATTCGCCCGAGCCCGACGAGGTGGATATCGGCGACCCTTTCGCTGACAACGAACTGGCCATCAGCGATCCTTTCGCCGACAGTGAACCCGGACTGCGCCTGGCCCCTGAGGGGCCTCCGGTCCACATCTCCGAGAGCGAACCCGCTGCCGCCGAACCCATGGTGGGTCCCTCGTCACTGGAAATGGAAAGCCCGGACGCCGCCGACAGCCAGCCCGCGGACGGTGACAGCGAGCCCGACTTCGCGAACATGGGATCCTTGACCATCGATGCCGAGCCCGAGCTTTTACCGGCGGCGGCATTGCCGGAGCGTGCCGCGCCCGCTATGGAAGAAGTTGCGCCCACGAAACCCGATGATCCTTCGCGAATGACCTCCGGCCGCGTCGAGGTGCTTGCGGAGCGCGTGGAGGAAAAGCGGGCGCCCTCGGCTCCGTTTGTGGAGGAGGAAGCTCCCCGGCCGCGCGCTTCGATGTTCACGCCGGCTCCCGAGAAGGAGGCGCCGCCAAGAAGGAAACCCTTCACCATCAAGCTGGCGCTGCTGATCGTCCTGCCGCTGCTTTTCGCCATTGCCCTGTGGCTGGCCCTTTCGGGGAAGCTTAATCTCGGCGGCGATGAACCGCCGCCGGCTCCGGAGCCGGCGGTTGAACGCCCGCTCCCCCGCCGCGTGCGCCCGCCCAAGACGGTTGTTACGCCTGACGCGGCGGCCCAGGCCGCAGCGCAACAGGCGGAGCAGGAAAAAACTTTCTCTGAAAAGCTCAAACAGGCGGAAGCGCTGAACCAGCAGGGGGATCTGCTCAACGCCTGGGCAGCGCTCCTGGAGGCCAAGAAGATCAAGGTGACCGAGCCGCTGCAGAAGCTCGAAGAGCAGCTGGCCCTGAAGATGAGCGAAGCCCGGGCGGCGGCCAAGAAAGTGACCGAGACCGTCAAGAGCGAATATGACAGGGAGATCGAGGCGCTGGCCAAAGCCAGGGAAGCCAACACGATCGCCGGCTGGCAGGACTTTCTGCGCGCGTACCCTCAGAGCGAGTCGGCGTCCCAGGCCCAGGCGCGGATTGGCGCGCTGGAAAAAAAGGCCCAGGAGGAGGCCCAGCAGCTGCTGCTGCAGCGAATCCGGCAGGCGCAGAAGGTCAGGATGCGCTCCACGCCGCTGAATCTGAGCCAGGCTGAACTCTCCGCACTACCGGGCCTCTCCGCCCGACCGCCCACCCAGTTCGAGGCGCATCCGCACGGCGGCGTAACGGTGGTGCTCGACCTTAGCGCCGGGCTGATGTGGTCGCTTTACGACAAGCCCATGGCCTATGACAAGGCCCGCTGGTGGGCCAACCGGGTTACGGCCGGCTACAGCGGCTGGAGGCTGCCGACCGTCGAGGAAGCACTGGCGCTGCTGCAGATGGACAAGGGCCGGTACGCCGGCCTGGCCGATTTTTCCGTCTGGACCTGCGACGGGGTCAGCAACCAGCCGCGCAGCGCCTGGGTGCTGCGGCTGCCCGCCGGGCAGTTCGTCGTCGCTCCCTACAGCCAGATGAGCTATGTCTGGGCCGTGCGCAGCGCTGTCAAATAGCGGCGCGGGGCTACCCGGCAATTTGTGCGCGCAACGGCCATGAAATTCGTCGGCGCCCATGTCAGCGCGGCCGGAGGGGTGGAAAACGCCCCGCTCAACGCCCGGCGCATCGGCGCCCGCGCTTTCGCCCTTTTCACCAAGAATCAGAAGCAATGGCAGGCCAAACCGCTGGAGGCGGAAGGCATCGCCGCCTTCAAGAAAAACCTGGCTGCCGCGGGCATCGCCCCCCGCCATGTCCTGCCCCACGACAGCTACCTGATCAACCTCGGCCATCCCGCTGCCGCGCAGCGGAATAAATCGGTCATGGCGCTGCTGGATGAGGCGCGCCGGACCGAACAGCTCGGGCTGCCTTTCCTGAATTTCCACCCCGGCAGCCACCTGGGGGAGTTGAGCGATGAGCAGTGCCTGGATTTCGTGGCCGCAGGCATGAGGACCATACTTTCCGAAACCTCCGGGGTCGGGCTGCTGGTCGAGGGCACGTCGGGGCAGGGGAACCACGTGGGCCATCGTTTCGAGCACCTGGCCCGGATCCTGGAGCGGGTCGGCGCTGCGGAGCGCTGCGGCGTCTGCCTCGATACCTGCCACCTGTTCGCTGCCGGCTATGACATCCGCAGCGCCGAGGCCTACGAGGCGACCATGGGGCGCTTCGATGCCATCATCGGCCGCCGCTTCCTGCGCGCCGCCCACCTGAACGACGCCAAGGCGGAGCTGGGCAGCCGCAAGGACCGCCACGACAGCATAGGCAAGGGAAAGCTTGGGCTCGAGGCCTTTCGCCTGCTGATGAACGATCCCCGCTTCGACGACCTGCCCCTGATCCTGGAGACGATCGACGAGAGCCTGTGGCCGGCCGAGATCGAGCTCCTCAATTCGCTGGTGGACGGGCGCGCTTCCTGAGCCCTTACCGGCTTCCTGACCGCATGGCGGGGAGCTTGGGAATTCTCCCGGGGAATTCCATTGAAAATCGGCGAGATTGATTGTATTATACTTGCGCATGACCCGATGGCGCCATGGCCGCCTCCTTCTGTTCCTGATCGCCTTCATCCCCCTGGTCGGGGCGGAGCCGCCGGTAGTCTACCTGCGCTTTTCCGACGCGATCACCCTGGATCCGGGCAAGGCCGAGGAGTTTTATTCCCAGGAGGTCATATTCAATGTCTTCGAAAACCTGGTGCGCCTGCGCCCGGAGGGGATGGAGGCGGAGCCGTGCCTGGCCGAGCGCTGGCAGATGCGGGAGAACGGCCGGCGCTGGGTCTTCACCCTGCGCCGCGGCGTGAAGTTCCACAACGGCAAGGCGTTCAACGCCCGGGCCGTCGTGTATTCGTTCCAAAGGAGGATCGCCCGGCGGACGGGCGAGTACGCCTCCTTCGGCCGCATCTTCCCGTACATCGAGGATGTCCGGGCCCTGGACGACTGGACGGTGGAATTCCTCCTCTCCCGGCCCCACAGCCAGTTCCTGCTCGCCCTCGTCGACCAGCGCGCCTGCATCGTGGCGCCGGGGGCCATGGACAATCCCTTGTTCAAGCCCGTCGGCACCGGTCCCTTCGTGCTCTCCGAGTGGGTCCGCGGCCGCTCCATCGTGCTGGACCGCTTTGCCGGCTACTGGCAGCCGCCAGTCGGGCTGGCCCGGATCATCTTCCGCTACGAGCCCAACACGGCGCTGCGGCTCACGCAGATCAAGAACCACAGCGCCGACATCAATTTCATCCGCTCGGCCAAGGAATACGAGGAGCTGATCGGACGGAAGGACGTGGCGATCATCTCCGAGCCCAAGCTGAGCACCCAGTACCTGGGTTTCAACTGCCGGCGGCCGCCCTTCTCCTCGTTGCCCGTGCGGAAGGCCTTCTTCCACCTCCTGAACAAGGAAATTTTGGTCAAGCGCATCTTCCAGAATTTCGCCGTTCCGGCCGCCGGCATGCTGCCGCCGCGCATGCCTGGTTATGACGCCGGGATCGGGCGGGACGACTTCAATCCGGGGAAAGCCCGCCAGCTCCTGGCCCAGGCCGGCTGGAGGTCGGGTTTCTCCGTCTCGCTGTATCTTCCCGAGGGGCAGTTCGGACTCGAAGACCTGGCCTGGATGATCATCGCCAACGCCCGCCTGGTCGGCGTCACGGTCAAGGCCGTCACGCTCCCACTCGGCGCGATGATCCAGGCCGTGAGGGACGGTGAGCCCGACCTGTTCACCCTGGGATGGGGCTACACCGCCGACCCGGGGATATTCATGAATCCGCTCTTCCTCTTCAGCTCCGGCGGCAGCCGCAGCATCATGACGGCCAGTCCCGAGTTCACCCGCCTGCTGGTCCAGGCGGAGGAGACGGAGGACCCCCAGCGGCGCAACGGGATTTACTCCGCCGCCCAGCGCCGCCTGCAGGAGGACATGCCGCTCATCCCGCTGTTCTACCTCAACCACGTCCTGGCCTGCAGCCGGCGGCTGCGCAACCTGCGCCTGAATCCCTTCGGCTTCATCCTCTTCAAGGAGGTCAGCGTGGCGGCCGAGTAGCCGTCCGTCCTGTCCGCGGGGATCCTACCCTGCCTGGGATCGCCCCCTGCGCTTACGCCAGGCCAGCCAGACCATGAGCACGGTGAGCAGGATCAGGCCGACGAACATGGCGCGCGCGCCCCAAAGATAGGGGTGACGGCTTTTTTCCTCGCCCTTCATCAAAAACTTGGCGATGGCCTCCTGGTAGGTCCAGGCGCCCAGCACCACCAGCATGTATACCGGCGTGACGTATTTCAGGATGAATTTGAAGATTTTCGGCACTTTCAGGTCGGCGCCCAGGTGCATTTGCTCCCAGCCCTTCTTGACGCCGAAGATCCAGGAAAAAATGATGATCTCGATGGTGGCGAAGACGACCAGGCCGAAGGTGCCGGCCCAGAAGTCGAGCTCATCCAGGAAGCCGAATTTGAAGAAAGCGACCACCAGGACCGCGCAGGCGGCCAAGACGGCGAATACGGCGTTGACCGCTTTTTCGCGCCGCCACTTGAATTCGTCTTCCAGGAACGCCACGGCCGGCGAAGTCATGGCCACCGACGAAGTGATGCCGGCGATGAAGAGCAGGAAGAACCACATGGCCCCGAAGACCTGGCCCAGGGGGATCTTCTGGAAGATGACCGGCATCGACTGGAAGCCCAGGTTGAAGGCGCCCTCGCTGGCGATGAGCTTGGTCTCAACCACGCCGAAGAAAGCCACGGCCACCGGGATGGCGATGGTGCCGCCCAGGATGACTTCGGCGAATTCGTTGGTCATGGAGGTGGAGAGGCCGTTGAGGGTGACGTCGTCCTTCTCGCGTAAATAAGAGGCGTAGGTGTTGATGATTCCTTGTCCGAGGCTGAGGGTGAAGAAGATTTGCCCGGCCGCCACCAGCCAGACCGTCGCTTTGCTGAGCTGGCTGAAGTCGGGGTTCCACATGTACGCCAGGCCTGACGAGACCGAAGAGACTCCCGTCGGCGGCGTGCCCAGAGTGAGGACGCGTACGACCAGGATGGCGGCGAAGGCGAACAGGATCGGCATGCCGATCTTGGCCAGCACCTCGATCCCCTTGGATATTCCCTTGCGCAGGAAATAATAGTTGATCGAAAGGGTGAGGGCGAAGAAGAAGATGATCGGCAGCCAGGAGGCGAAGAACTGGTTGTGCTCGATGCCCTGGAAGCCGCGCAGGAACTGGCCCATGGCCTCGCGCGTGGTCAGGCCGAAGTACTTGCCGGTGCCCGAGAACCAGGCAAAGCCCAGGGTCCAGGATTCGATGAAATTGTAGTAGATGACGATGGTGAAGGGCAGGGAGATGCCCAGGGCGCCGATGTACTTGGCCGCCGGGTGCTTCCACATCAGGGCGAACATGCCCGGCGTGGTGCCGTGGCCGTGGACGCCGCCGTGGCGGCCCATCGACCACTCCACCCACATCAGCGGGATGCCCAGGAAGAGCAGGGCGCAGAAATAGGGGATCATGAAGGCGCCGCCGCCGTTGGCCGCCGCCTTGACCGGGAAGCGCAGGAAGTTCCCCAGGCCGATGGCGTTGCCGGCCATGGCCAGGATCAGGCCGATGCGCGAAGCCCACTGGGCGCGGCCGCCGCTTTCCGTTCTTTTCTTCTTGGCCAGCAGCACGCGGCTGAAGCAGTAGATGGTCAGCAGCAGGATCACTCCCCAGGCGGTGGCCATGAAGATCCAGCCCCACAGCGATGGTCCTTGGTTCATGTGCGTCCTCCTCGGTTAAGGAAGATTGTAAAAAAGAAAAGTGAATTAGTCAATCCGCAGGCTCGCCGATCCAAGTACAAGGTGGGAGGGAAAATCCTGAATCAATCGCTCAGAATTTCTTGAATAAACCCTCGCGTGGGCAATCCGGGCACCGCGCTCGGTCGCCGGCCTTGCCGGCCACTATTTGCCGTCTGCCGTACACCCAGTCTGGGCTAGTGGATCTCTTCCAGGGACAACTCCAGCTTCTCCATGAGGCGCATGACCGGGCAGGTTCCCCCTTCCCGGGCATAGGCGCTGAATTCACTCGCGACTCCGCCGCTGTCGGTGAGGATGCCCCAGG
This sequence comes from Acidobacteriota bacterium, assembly GCA_025456175.1. GTDB lineage: Bacteria > Acidobacteriota > Aminicenantia > UBA2199 > UBA2199 > UBA2199. Next base: position 18,701 of record JALOLC010000008.1, read on the forward strand.
AGGATTCGGGTTCGAGCAGCAGCGGCAGCAGCAGGCGGGCGCGCTGCGGCAGCCAAGCCACCACGTCGCCCGGCTGCAGCCCGACCTTTGCCGTGGTCCGCTCCAGGTCGAACTCGGGCTTGGGGCTCTCCTCCTCGATGCGCCCGGTCGCATGCAGCACGCGGTATCTCTCTACCACAGCCTCGGCCGGGGCGGTGAGCCGGAACAGCTGCACCTGGTGGCGACGGAGCAGGGCGACGAGCCCGGTTTCGCTGCCCGGGATGATGTAGGCCGCGGGCAGGCTGACGCTCTTCTTGACCTTGACCAGCGGTTCGAAGCGCCCCCATTCGCGGACCTCGGCCCGCCATTCCTCCAGGTTGAAGACGGGGACGGCGATCGTGGGCCGAGCGGGATCGGGGAAATAGTCCATGCGTACCAGGGCGCGCTCGCCGGGGGCGATCTCCCGGAGAAGCCGCGCGCGGGCGGAGCGCACCATGGCCAGGATCTCGCCGCCGCGCTCGGCGGCGGTCTTCAGGAAGGCGGTCATGGCGCTGAGTTGCGTCGCGGTGCGCCGATCGAGCATGTTTTCCACGCTGCCGTAGCGCTTGCCCTCGAGGATGAAAGCCAGGGTGTTGTAGATGCCCAGGCCCTGGCGGCCGTCGTCGATGTCGGTGGTTGAGAAACGCACGCGATCGTTCTCGACCGGGGCGCCGACCAGGTAGGGGAAGAAGATGAATCCGTCCCGGGTTACTTTTTCCTTCATGGCCGGGTAGAAAACGTCCTGGCTGAAGGCGCGGATGGCGGCGTCGATGTTCAGGTTGCTCAAGGCTCCCAGCATCTCGTCGGCGTTCTTGACCGCTCCCTGGCCGACCCACCACGTGGACACCGCGCCGTATTCGTGGACGTCGAGGACGATCTCGGGGAACCATTGCTGGAACAGGTGGTGCAGGGCGAGGGTCTCGGGCTCGCTGAGCAGGACATGGTTGCGGTTCAGGTCGCGGCCATTGGCGTTGCGCCGCTGCTTCAGTTCCGCGCCGTCGGGGTTGGCGCAGGGAACCAGGATCAGGTCGAGCTTCTCCAGCACGGCCTGGCCGTCGCGCAGCAGGCCGGCGGCGAGTTTCAGCGCAGCCTCCTTGCCAGAGGCCTCGTCGCCGTGCTGCTGGCAGAAGATGAGAACGATGGGCTTCTGCTCCCGCCGGCCGGCGAATTTCCCCTTGGAGAAAAACAGGGCCGGGATCTCGCGTTTCTGCACCGACCTGCCGATCGGCGTCATGGAGACGAGGGGACTGGAGGCGTCCAGTTTTCGCAGCATGGCCATCATGTCGTCATGGCGGGTCAGCGGCTGGGTTTGGCCGCCGAGAGCCAGCGCCAGTACCAGGACGATGAACCCGCTGATTGATTTTTTCATGCCGCCTCCCTTGCCTTGCGCCGCTTCCAGAAGAGGTAACCGGGGATGCCCAGGGCCACCAGCAGCAGGCCGAACAGTGAATTGATCAGCGGCGCCTGGCCGCTCAGGTAGTGGGAGACGTCGGAATACAGGGTGAACACGACATAGATCATGGCGAAGACGATGAAAACCGCCGGCACGACCGGGTAACCCCACACGCGGTATGGCCGCTCGCGCTCGGGCATCGTTTTGCGCAGGACGATGACGCTCAGAGCGGCGGCGGCGTAAAATATCCAGGAAACGAAGATCAGCATGTCGGTCAGCTGGTCGAAGGTGCCGCTCAGGATCAGCACGCAGGTCCAAATGCACTGGGCGACCAGCGAGGGGCCGGGCGTGCGGAAGCGGGGATGCACGGCGCTCAGCTTGCGGAAGAACAGCCGCTCGCGGGCCATGGCGTAGTAAACGCGTGCCGACATCATCAGCGTGCCGTTGACCGTGCCGAAGGTGGAGATCATGATGGCCACGGCGATCAGGCTGCCGCCCCAGGAGCCCAGGAAGGAGGAGGCCACGTCGGTGGCCACCAGGTAAGAGCCGCCGCCGGCTTCGGCGGCCAGGTAGCGGGCGCCCATGACCTTGGCCGGGATGATGTAGAAGTAGGCCAGGTTGGTCAGCACATAGACGGTGATGAAAGTGGCGGTGGCGATGAACATGGCCCGCGGCAGGTTGCGCTGCGGGTCGCGGATCTCGCCGGCGATGTAGGTGACGTTGATCCAGCCGTCGTAGGCCCAGAAGGCCCCAGCCATGGCCACGATGAAGGCTAGGAAAATGGGGGTGGCGCCGTTGCTGAAGTTCACGCCCGACTGGGTGAAATGGGCCACGTCGCCGTTGCCGACGGCGAAGGCCAGGGCGACGATGGTCAGGATGGCGGCGATCTTCAGGGCGGTGAAGAAGACCTGCACGGCGGCGCCCAGGCGCACGCCCAGGTAGTTGATCACGGTCAGGAACACGATGAGCAGGATGGTGCTGCCCTTGAGGCCGATGAACTTGAAGGGAGTGATGTCGCCCATCCAGGGAATGTGCAGGGCGAAGGCCTCCCAGGCCGGCCCCAGGCGCGGGAACTTGAAAAAATGGCCCAGCGAGTCGGAGAAGACGTAGGCGATGGAGGCGATGGAACCGGTCTGGATGACGATGAAAACGGCCCAACCGTAGAGGTAGCCGGCGAAATCCCCGAAGCTGCGGTTGAAGTAGACGTACTGGCCGCCGGCCTCGGGGAACATGCCCGCGATCTCGGCGATGCTCAAGACCCCGAAGAGGGTCATCAGGCCGGCGACGACCCATACCGCCAGCAGCAGGAGCGGCGACTCGAGCTGGGCGGCCATCAGGCCGGGCTTCTTGAAGATGCCCGAGCCGATGACCGAGCCGATGGCGAAGGCGACGGCGGCGATCAGTCCGATCTGGCGCAGCAGCTCGACGGGTTGCTTCGTTTCCCCATTGTCCATTTTTACCTCGTTTTTAGCCCGGGCGCTGGCGGATTTGGTTTGAAAAGCATTATAGGGAGATGAGGGATAAAAATCAATGGCAATAAAGCCAAAGTAAAAAAGTTAAAGCAGCGTAGGAGCGGTTCGCGAACCGCCCTTACACTATTTCGCCTTTCGCCTTTTGCCCTGCCCTCTGTCTGCGATCTTGATCGCCAGCTCGTCCTTGACGACGTCGATGCGGGCCAGGCCCCCGTCCCTCAGGCGTCCGAACAGAACTTCGTCGACAAAGGGGTTCTTGATCTTTTCCTGGACCAGCCGCGACACTTCGCGGGCGCCGAAAATCCGGGAGAAGCCGCGCCTGGCCACCCAGGCAACGGCGGCCGGGCTGACGCGCAGGGCGACCCCTTTCTCCTTGAGCTGCTGGCTGAACTCGCCGAGCATTCTTGCCACGATGCGCGCCACCACGGCTTCGTCCAGGTTCCTGAAGGTGATTACGGCGTCGAGGCGATTGCGGAACTCGGGGGAGAAAAGCTTTTCCAGCGCCATGGCCACGGCTCCGGAGACGGGTTCGTTCTGGAAGCCGACCGCGGCCCGGCCCAGTTCCTTGGCCCCGGCGTTCGAGGTCATGATCAGCACCACGTTGCGGAAGTCGGCCTTGCGGCCGCTGTTGTCGGTCAGGGTGGCGTAGTCCATCACCTGCAGCAGGGTGTTGAAGATATCGGCGTGGGCCTTCTCGATCTCGTCCAGCAGCAGGACGGCATAGGGCGCCTTGCGCACCGCATCGGTCAGCAGCCCGCCCTCCTCGTAACCGACATAGCCTGGCGGGGAGCCGACCAGGCGCGACACGGTGTGCTTCTCCTGGTACTCGCTCATGTCGAAGCGCAGCAGCGGCACGCCCAGAACATCGGCGAGCTGCCGGGCCAGCTCGGTCTTGCCCACGCCGGTGGGGCCGACAAAGAGGAACTTGGCCACCGGCTTGTCATTGTCACGGAATCCGGCCCGCGAGCGTTTGATGGCCCAGGCCGCCTTGGCCACCGCCTCGTCCTGGCCGAAGATGCGCGACTTCAGCTCCTGCTCCAGGCGCTGCAGGTCGCGGTTCTCCGCCGTCGAAACGCTGCGGCGCGGGATCTTGGCCATGCTGGAAACGACCTGCTCGACGGCATCGACAGCGATGGCCACCGGTCCCGCCTTGGCGGGAGCCTTCATGCGCGCCAGCGCCCCGGCCTCGTCGATGACGTCGATGGCCTTGTCGGGAAGGAAGCGGTCGTTGATGTATTTGCCCGACAGCTCGGCGGCGGCGCGCAGCACCTCGTCGGCGTAGGTCACCTGGTGGTATTCCTCGTAGCGGCGGCGCAGGCCGCGCAGGATCTCGTACGTCTCGGCGATCGACGGTTCGGAAATCTCGATCTTCTGGAAGCGGCGCGAGAGGGCCCGGTCCTTTTCAAAGTATTTCTTGTATTCCTCGTGGGTGGTGGTGCCGATGCAGCGCAGCCGGCCCTGGGTCAGGACCGGCTTCAGGATGTTGGCCGCATCCAGCGAGCCTCCCGAGACGGCGCCGGCGCCGATGATGGCGTGGACCTCGTCGATGAAGAGCACGGCGTTCGCTTCGCCCTGCAGCGCCGCCAGCACCTTCTTCAGCCGCTCCTCGAAGTCGCCGCGGTAGCGCGTGCCGGCCAGCAGCCCCCCCAGGTCCAGGGCGTAGATGCGGATATCCTTCAGCGCCGGCGGCACCTTGCCCTGGACCACGCGCTGGGCCAGCCCCTCGGTGATGGCCGTCTTGCCCACGCCGGCATCGCCGACATGGATCGGGTTGTTCTTGAAGCGGCGGCAAAGCACCTGCAGCGTGCGCTCCAGGATCTCCTCGCGGCCGATCAACGGCTCGCTCTCCCCGGCGCGGGCCTTGTCGGTCAGCTCGCGGGTGAATTGCTGCAGGATCCCCTCGCCCCGGGGGAGAGGGGACTGCCTTGGACTGCCCTTGCCCGCGGGCAGGGCCTCGGATCTGCCGGCCGCCGGCTCGGCGGCGCCGCTGCCGCCCTCGTCCATGCCGTGAGAAATCACCCGGAGCAGGGTGAAGCGGCTGATCCCCTCGCGCTGCAGCAGGTAGGCGGCGAACGACTCCTTTTCCTCGAGCAGGGCGGCGTAGAGGTCGCCGATCTCCAGGAGCTTCTTCTCGGCGGCCAGGGAGTGCACCACCGCCCGCTCCATCAGGTCCTGGAAGCCGAGGGAAGGGGTGGGATCGTCCTTGGCCGCCTTGGGCACGCGCTCGTTCAGGTAGGTTTCCAGCTCCTTTTTCATGAGCTCGACGTTGCCGCCGCAGCGGTCGATGATGCCGGCGCCGGAGGCGAAGAAGAGCGACGCGTAGAAGATGTGCTCCGCGGTCAGGTACTCGTGGCGGCGGCCGCGGGCGTCGGCGAAGGCCACGGCCAGGATGCGGTTCAGCTCCTCCTGGATCTCCATCTTGTCCATGATCGCGCCTCAGGCCTCCTCAAAGGTGCACTGCAGGGGGAACTCCTGCTCGCGGGCCAGCGTCAGGACCCGGGCGACCTTGGTGCGGGCGATGTCGTAACTGTAGACGCCGCAGACGCCGCTGCCGCGGCGGTGGACGTCAAGCATGATGCGCCGGGCCTCGCGGGCCGGCTTTTGGAAAACGGCGACCAGCACGTCGATCACGAACTCCATGGTGGTGAAGTGGTCGTTGTGCAGCAGGACGCGGTACATGCGGGGCGGCCGAAGTTCAGTATTTTCCTGCGCTTGCGTATCGGGATCGCTCTCGAAATTGAATTGATTTTCTCTGGCCATCGGCGTCTCGCTCGTCGCCTGCATTCTATCCGAATCCCCCGGAGGTGTCAATGAAAGCGGATGCTTTGTGTCAGAACTTGGTTCACGGTGTACGGTAGACGGTGTAAGGCAAGAAACGAAAACAAGATTCGCCGTACGTCGTACTGTTCAGGGGGGACGGTAAATACCTGAAGCAAACTGCGCAAGACAGCGAGGAATGTCATTCCCTCCCACCGACTATTTCATGGTCAGTCGTGAACCGAGCTCACTTTTTTTCTTTACCGTCAACCGTTTGCCGTCAACCGTATACCGAGCTCAAAAGCGTGTCGGGTCTTGAAATAATAATTCCATTGTCTATAATCTTCCCGGTGAGGTGCAGAATGAAAAAAAGCCTTATTTTGCTCTTGTGCGGATTGCTGCTCGGCGCCGCCGCGGCCTGGGCGGTGATCCACTTCGTCGTTCCGCGCTGGGACCGCTCGGCCGTGGACAACACCTTCTGGCAGGTGGCCTCCCGGCTGGACCAGGGCGGCGAAGCCTTTGCCTACTTCCATGCCGAGGAGGTCGGCAAGGCGGCCATGACCATCCTCGACAGCCTGAAGCGGAACGCGACCGCGCTGCCCGCTGCGCAGCAATCCCAGGCCAGGCAGGGCCTGGGCATGCTGGAACTGATGCTCAAGGGCTACGGCTTGGACGAGCTCAGCGGCCTCGGCTTCAGCTCTTTCGCCGTCAGGCCCGGCTTGCACCGCGTCCGCGTCGTGCTCCACCACCGCCCGGGACGCGACAAGGGGCTGATCTGGAACATGACCGGCCCGGCGCCGCGGCCCCTGGACGAACTGGAGCTGCTCCCCGCCGGCACGGCCCTGGCTCTCATCTCCGACTACAACCTGGTCAAGCTGATCGAGTGGGCGGGCCGGATCGGCCCGATGATGGGCACCCAGGGCCAGTCCGATGCCCCGGCCCCCGGCGCCGACCAGGCCATGGCCATGATCAAGGCCGGGCTGCAGGCGGCCGGCATCGACTCCGACCGCCTGTTCAAGTCGTACGGCGGCCGCCTGGGATTCCTGCTGGTGCTCGACCCGGAAAAGAGGGTGACGCTGCCGGCACAGGGCAAGCCCCTGTCGATTCCCGAGCCGGCGTTCGCCCTGCTCATGCGCGTCAACGACAACTACCTGTTCGATACCCTCAAGGCCAAGCTGGCCGCCCTGGGGCAGCCCAAAATCAGCGAGGAGGGGGGGATGAGGAAAATCGCCTTCCCGCCGCTGCCCGCCCCCTTCCCCCTGGAGCCGGCCATCGTCCAGAAGGGCGAGTGGCTGCTGGTGGCCTCGCGGCCAGCCCTCGCCGACGAGATGCTCGGCAAAAAGACGCCGCGCCTGAGCGCCGGCGCCGATTTCAAGGCCATCGCCACCAAGGCCCCCACCCTTGGCAACGGTTTCAGCTATGCCAGCCCGGTGCTGCTGCGCCTGGTCGCCCAGGTCTTGCGCGAGAACAAGGGCGGGCTGCAGCCGGAGTCGGCGCTGCAGAAGATCACGTCGCTTCTCGACGCCAACAAGGGGCTGTACTGGGTGGTGGAGAACTCCAGCCAGGGGCTGACCTACACGTTCAACCATGGCTTCGAGATCTCCTCCCTGCCCGCGCTGGTCGAGGCCTTCGTCGAGATCGCCGCCGCGAAGGCGAAGGAGAAAGCGGCGGCCGCGGTGCCGGCAGAGGAATAGCGACGCCGTGACGGGCAAGGAGGAAGCAGGGACAAGCCGGCACGAACTCGAACTGGCGCCGCCGCGCCTTATTCATCGCTCCGCGCTTGGCAACGAAGGCTCTGCATCTTTCCAAGGTGGCCGATGAAAACCCTGATTGCCATGCTGCTGCTCCCTTTGTCCCTGATCCTGGCGGCCCAGGAGGAGCCGCTCGTTGCCGCCGATTCCCAGGATCAGGGGGCGTTTTTTTTCGAAGCCACCAGCCAGTATCTTTCCTTCGCCCTCGCTGACCTGGACGGAGCGGGGATCATTGGCAATGCCGACCAGGTGTTCTTTCTCCCCCGGATCAGGCCCAGCCTGGGCCTGGGTTTCGGCTTCGGCCGCCGCTTCCGCTCGGGGCTCTGGGCGGTCACCTACCTGGTCTCCGGACACGACGCCGACTTCCAGGCGCGGGAGAGCACAGCCGTGTCGCGCCTGGTCCAGGTCCACTCGCGCATTTTCCTGAACCGCGCCTCGAGACTGCGGCCCTTTCTTCACGTGGGGCTCAGTTTTCCCTGGCTGAAAGTTCGCGACAATGTTGCCGACGGCAACGGCGTATTGCACGATGCCACCTACGCGGGCGTGGGCGTCAACGGCGGCGCCGGCCTTCTGGCTCCGCTCTCCTCGCGCATGTTCTTCAGCGCCAGCCTGGTCTGCCGCTACCTGGGCTACCTCTATGCCTATGGCCCGGTGAAGGGGATCGACGTGACCGATCTTTTCGACGGTGTGAGCGGCCCGCGCCACCGCCGTTTCCTGCGGGCTCCGGTCGTCGCGCTCGAATTAAGCTTGGGCTATGAGTTATAGTGACAAGTAACAAGTGACAAGTGACAAGGAAAAATGCAATTTCAAATGGATGTTCATGTCATTGCGGTTCCTCGTCACTCGTCACTGAAGAGATTGCCATTCCGGTCCGGCCCGGATAAAATGATTCCAAGGTAAAGACCTATGGCCAATTGCCTGAACTGCGGGGCGCCACTGACCGGAACGCTGCTGGTGTGCGATTATTGCAAGACCCGCCAGGATGTTGACCTGGCGGTGGTCCACCGCTTCACCGTCGAGACGCCCAGGTCGGCTCGGGTCTGCCCGCGCTGCCATATTCCCCTGCAGACCGTCGACCTGAGGCTGAAGGAGAAATTCCTGATCGAGCGCTGCGAGCGCTGCCTGGGCCTGTTTTTTGATCCCGGCGAGCTGGAGGCTTTCCTGGAGACGGCGGTGACCAACGTCCATGCCATTGATCCCCAGCGACTCAACGAGGTGCAGAGCGTCAAGCGCAACCACGAGTACCCGGTCAGCTACATCGACTGCCCGGTCTGCCGCCGGCTGATGAACCGCATCAACATCGGCTCGCGCAGCGGCGTCATCGCCGACCAGTGCCGCAACCACGGCCTCTGGCTCGACGGCGGCGAGTTGCGCCAGATCATGGAGTGGATGAAGGCGGGGGGCGGGCTGGTGCAGAGGGAGAAGGAGCTGGAAATGGCCAGGCTGGAGCTCGAGCAGGAGAAGAAGAAACTGCAGTTCGGCAGGATCGACCAGGCCTTCTTCCATACCCGTCCCGAGCCTGAGCGCAGGGACCTCGAACTGGACGTCCTGCCGCTGATCGGCAGATTGCTGAAGCGGATCTTTCGCAGGGAATAATTACTTTACAAAAGGAGGGGGGATGAAAAAAAGCGCTTTTTATTTCCTGATGGGCATGGCCATCGCCTGGGGATGTGGCGTGACGTTTGGCCAGACCCCGGGGGAGACGGCCAACCTGCTGTCGCTGCAGGAGGGGACGCTGCCGGTGGTGGAACCCGAGTGCTATTCTGGCTGGACGATCGAGGCGCTGCTCGACGACAGCGCAACGTCGGGCTGGGCCTGCACGGAAAACAAAACCAAGAACAACGTCTTCGTATTCGAAATGGTGGCGGCGGCCACGCTCGAGCGCTTCGAGTTCGATACCGCCAGCATCGACGAGGATGGGGCCGGGGCAAAGGACGTAATGGTCGAAGTCTCCGCCGTGAACAAGGCGTCGGGCTTCCAGTCCGTCCTGCAGGCCAGCCTGGCGGCCAAGGCCGACCGCCAGTCGTTCAGGGCGGCCAAGCCGGTCAGCGGCCGCTGGGTGCGGCTGACGGTAAAAAACAACCAGGGCAACGCTTCGTGGACCGAACTGTTCGCCTTCCGCGGCTTCGGCGTCAGGCCCGCCGCCGTGCCGCCGGCGGGAAACGTTTCCGGCACCTACGAATCCACCTACTCCAAGTTTCACCTGCGCCAGCAGGGAACGGCGCTGCAGGGTTGCTACGAGTCCAACGAGGGCCTGCTCGACGGCACCATCGAGGGGCGGGTGATGAAGCTCACCTGGCGCGAGAGCGAGGCCAAGGGCCCGGCCGTGATGGTCTTTGCCGCGGACGGCAGAAGTTTCCGCGGCTACTGGTGGCGCGAGGGAGCGGCCGACCAGGCGCCTCACGGCCGCTGGGACGGCGACAAGCTTGGCGACGCGGTCGGCGGCTGCCCGCACTGGTCGGGCTCGCTGGGCGGCGAGGTAAAAAAGAAGCTGCTCAGCGAGGGGCGGGCGCGCGTCTACGGCATTCTCTTCGACACCGACTCGGCCGTCATCCGTTCCGAGTCCAGGCCGGTCATCGACGAGGTCCTGGGCGTGCTCAAAAGCGAACCGGGCTGGAAAGTGACCATCGAGGGGCACACCGACTCGACCGGCAACGCCGGCCACAACCTCACCCTTTCGCAGCAGCGGGCCGACTCGGTCAAGGCCTTCCTGGTGGCCGGGGGCATCGACGGCAACCGGCTGAAGACGAAAGGCTTCGGCGCCGGCAAGCCGGTCGCCGACAACGCCAGCGAGCTGGGCCGCGCCCAGAACCGCCGCGTGGAGCTGGTCAGGGAATAGAAAGGAAAGGACTCGGTATACGGTGGACGGTTGACGGCGGGCGGCAGCAGCGATCCTCGAACTAGAGCGGTGAATGGCAATGACCGTAAACCGTGTACCGTAAACCGTAGGCCAAGCTTTGATGAATCGCGGTATTGATTTTCGGCGGCGTTTGTCCTACCATGGCTCTTTTCAAGACGGAGGAAGGCCTTGAACGTAATCGACCTGACCCGGTTCATCAGCAGGACCATGCCGGTGTTTCCGGGCACCGAGCCGCCGCGCCTGGAAGAGTCATTCACCATCGAGCGCAACGGCTTTGCCGAGAAAACGCTCCACCTCGTCTCGCATACCGGCACCCACATCGACGCCCCCGGCCATATCCTTCCCGGAGCCATTCGCCTCGACGGTTTTCCCGCCGGCCGCTTCCTGGGGCCGGGCGTCGTTCTGGACGCCTCGGCCGTACGCGGGCGACATGTTGAAATCGGCGATATCGCGGCGGATGAACCACGGCTGCGCCGGGCCGACTTCGCCTTGTTGCACACGGGGTGGGCCAGGCACTGGGGCGCGGCCGAATACTTCGGTTCCTATCCGGTCCTTGCGCCTGCCGCCGCGCAGTGGCTGGCCGCCATGGAGCTCAAGGGTTTCGGCGTGGACGCCATCTCGGCCGACGAGGTCGAATCGTCCGCCCTGCCCGTCCACCGGGCGCTGTTCGCCAGGAACATGCTGATCATCGAGAATCTGGCCGACCTGGGGCCATTGCTCGGCAAGGAATTCATCTTCTCCTGCCTGCCGTTGAAGATCGCCGATGCCGACGGCTCGCCAATAAGGGCAGTGGCTATGCTGGACTTGCTGACGAAGTGACCCGTACTCGGTGTAGGGTGCAAGGTGCAAGGTGAAGATGCTTATTGGATTTCTTGTCCTGTCTTTCCACCTGGCACCTTCTACCTTACACCCTGTGCCGAGAACGCTGTTTACTTCCTGACCCTGCCTCTGACGTTGCGGATATCGACCTCGCCGCTGCCGGCATCCTCGATGGTGACGTCCTTTTCCACGCCGTCGATTACGATGTTGCCTGAGCCGTCGTCGATCCGCACCGAGCCGCGGACTCCGCGCAGATCGATCTCGCCGGAGCCGTCGTCAACGACGACGTCGCCGCCGGCGTTCTTCAGCTCGATGTCGCCCGAGCCGTCCTCGATCTCGACATGGCCGGCAATGTCAGACAGATCCAGGCCGCCGGAACCGTCTTCGATCTCCACCGCGCCCTTGACGTTGGCCAGCCGCAGGTCGCCGGAGCCGTCCACGATTTTCACCGGACCCGCGATCTCATCCAGCATCGCGTCTCCCGATCCGTCATTCAGGTCCAGGCTCCCGCCCAGGGAATTGATCGTGACATTCCCCGAGCCGTCCTCCACGCTGAGGTTCATGCTGCGCGGCAGGCTGACATCGAGGTCGATGCGGGCTTCCCGGCCGCCGAAAAGCTTGTCCAGGAAGAATTTCTCATCGATCTTGGCCAGCAGCACGGCTTCGGAGCCGGTCTTTTCGAGCTTCAGTATGACGTTCTCCTTTCTGAATTCCGCAAGCTCGCCCATGCCGATGCCCTTCACGCGAAGCATGGCAGTGACCTCGATGCGCTGCAGCCCTTCCTTCCCCTGGACTTTCAGGTAGCCGGCCCCGCAATCGATGCGCATGGCCCTGCAGCCCGACGCATCCAGCGTCAGCGTCTCCCGGCTCTCCGCCGCCTGGACCGTTGCCAGTAAAAACAGGAATATCAGGCAAAATAAAGTCGTTTTCTTCATGGCAGCCTCCTCAATAGTAAACAAACGCATTGGCAAGGCAAAAAGTTCGCCGCCTGCCGCCTATCTTGAACCGGGAACCGTGTTCAGGAGATGCCCCTGGCAAATCCCTAGGTTGAAATCCCCTGCATGCCCGAAAACTTGTCCTTTGCCAGAAGCGACCATGACAGCGCGCCGCAATAGCCGCTCAGCCTGGATGCGGCCACGATCGCTTCCGGGGAACGCGACGAATTGCGGGTCGGGAACTCGCCAAGGAGCAGCGGCCGGTCGAGGCCCAGCTCCGCCACCGGCTGTTCCAGCGGTGCCACGCTATCCCAGCGGTCGTACCAATGCACCTGGTAGAAGTCGAGACCGCAGCCGCGCACCAGGGGCAGGCCGGCGGCGTTGCCCAGGCCGACGGTGGCGAGATGATCGCTATGGCGGTGAACCAGGCGGGCCACTCTCCGGATGAAGCGGCGCATGGCCGGGAAGGAGACGGCGGGCCCGATGCTCCCCCCGCCCCAGCCGCGGGTGGCCCACTCGGGCTCGTTGATGATGTCCCAGGCCAGGATGGCCGCTGAGCGGCCATAGCGCTTCAGGAGCGGGGCGAGCACCCGCCGGCGCAGGGCCAGCTGCTTGTAGGTGTTGGTGATGACCCTGCTCCTGCCGCCGGTCTGCACGCCGTTGAACATGGAGGCGGAGTCGAACCAGAGGAAATCGAACAGCACGAAAACCACCTGCATCTCCTCACGGACCACGGCCTCCAGTGCGCAGTCGATGTCGCTGAACAAGCGCTCGTCGGGCCCGAGCGGCGTTCCCGCCCTGCTGAAGCGGATGCCGGCGCGGCCGTCGCAGAAAAGGAACCAGCGGACGACGCGGGCGCCGCGTTCCCGCAGGGCGCGCAAATGGCGGCGCAGGTCTTCCTGCTTTCCGGGACTGGCCAGTCCGCCTGCCGGGCTCCAGGCATTGGCGCCGAAGTCGTTGCCGTAGGAGAGCCAGGGGAGGTTGGCTCCCTCGAGGAAGGGCAGGGGGGCGTCCTGGCCCCTTTTGACCAGGGCGGGAGGGGGCGCCGCCGGCGCACGGAATAGCCTTCTCCAGGCCCGGTAGCAGCGCAGCCGCAGGATGAAAAAATACTTGAGCAGGACACTCACGGCCGCATTGTAGGCGAAGAAGCCGTGGTTATCAAGAAGCGATTCAAGGGAAGAGAGAGGGAAAGCAGAGGGAAGACAGAGTGAAAGAAAAAGAGGTGTCAGCGGAGCTTTTTTGGGCTCCAGATTCCCTCTCTCGCTTCTGTCTTCCCCTTGTTTCTCTGAGTATCGCCTGGATCATTGGTTCCGGACGTGAAGTAAGGTAGAATGACTTCATGCATATCGATATCCCGTTCCAGAAGTACGTCCTGGAGAACGGCCTGACGCTGATCGTCCACGAGGACCGCAAGGCGCCGATCGTGGCCTGCAACGTCTGGTACCATGTCGGCTCGAAGAACGAGAAACCGGGCCGCACCGGCTTCGCCCATCTCTTCGAGCACCTGATGTTCAACTACTTCGAGAATGTGCCCACGCCCGCCTGCGACCTGGCCTTGTGGCTGGAATCGGACCGCATGGGCCATCTCCAGGGCGCCGTCAGCCAGGCCAAGCTGGATGAGCAGCGGGGGGTGGTGCAGAACGAGAAGCGCCAGTACGACAACGAGCCCTACAATGTCGCCGAGGAGCTCATCGCCAAGGCCTGCTTCCCGGCCGGCCATCCCTATTCCTGGACGGTGATCGGCTCCATGGCTGACCTGCAGGCGGCCACCCTGCAGGATGTCCACCAGTGGTTCGCCACCCATTACGGTCCCAACAATGCCGTGATCGTTATCTGCGGCGACATGGACGCCCAGACGGCACTGGCCAAGGTCAAACGCTATTTCGGCGACATCCCGCCCGGCCCGCCCGTCGCCCGTTATGAGGCCTGGATCGCCAAGCGCAGCGGCGAGCAGCGGCAAGCGGTGGAGGACCGCGTTCCCCAGGCCCGGATCATGAAGATCTGGAACGCGCCCCAGGCCTTCAGCGCCGAGAACGACCAGCTGGGGCTGGCCGCGCAGCTGCTGGGCTCGGGCAAGACCTCGCGCCTGTACAAGCGCCTGGTCTACGATGACCAGATCGCCACCGACGTGGCGGTCTACGTTGATACGCGGGAGATCGCCGGGCTGTTCACCATCCAGGCCGACGTCAAGCCCGGGGTGGAGATCGCCGTGGTGGAGCAGGCCATTGATGAGGAGATGAAGCGCTTCCTGGCGTCCGGCCCCCAGCAGAAGGAGCTGGACAAGGTGCGCATGCAGTGCCTGGCGCGTTTCGTCCGCGGCTGCGAGCGCATTGGCGGCTTCGGCGGCAAGTCGGACATCCTCGCCCGCAGCCAGGTATTCGGCAGCAGCCCCGACGCCTACCGCCGCACCCTGGAGAACATCGCAGCGGCCACGCCGGCCTTGATCAGGGAGGCCGCCGTCCGCTGGCTCTCCGACGGCGTCTACGTGCTGGAGATCCGCCCTTATCCCGAGCTGGCCGCAGGCCGGGAGACGGTGGACCGCAGCCGCCTGCCCGAACCGGGTCCGGCGCCCGCCGTGCAGTTTCCCGAGTTCCGGCGCTTCACCCTGGACAACGGCCTGAAGGTCATGCTGGTCGAGCGTCATGCCGTCCCCATGGTCCGCCTGAACCTGGTCCTGGACGCGGGCTTTGCCACCGACCAGACGGGGATCGCCGGCACGGCCGAGCTGGCCATGGCCATGCTCGACGAGGGGACGACCCGGCGCAGCGCCCTGCAGATCAGCGAGGAGCTGGCACTGCTCGGCGCCGGGCTGGGGACTGGCTCCGACCTGGACACCTCCGTGGTGTCGCTCTCCTCGCTGAAGGAGAAGCTCGATGCCGCCCTGGACATCTACGCCGACGTGATCCTGGACCCGCAGTTCCCGGAAGCCGATTTCCAGCGGCTGTTGAAGCTGCAGATCGCCCAGATCCAGCAGGAAAAGAGCTCGCCGTTCTCCATGGCCTTGCGCGTCCTGCCCAGGCTGCTGTACGGATCCGGGCACGCCTACGGTACCCCCTTCAGCGGCACCGGCTACGAGGACTCGCTGGCCAGGCTGACCCGCAGGGAGACGGTCGCCTTCCACCAGGCCTGGTTCAAGCCCGACCATGCCACGCTGGTGATTGTGGGCGCGACGACGGTCGGGGAGATGAAGCCCAGGTTGGAGAGGCTGTTCCAGGGCTGGCGCCCGGGGCCGATCCCGCCGAAGAACATCGCCGCCGTTGTCCCGCGCGCCCGGCCGGCCGTCTACATCATCGACAAGCCCGCCTCACCCCAGTCGGTGGTCATCGCCGGCCAGCTGGCGCCTTCCTCGGCCGATCCCGAGCGCATCGCCATGGAGACCATGAACTTCATCCTCGGCGGCGACTTCGTCTCGCGCTTGAACATGAACATCCGCGAGGAGAAGCACTGGAGCTATGGCGCCGGCTCCTTCTTGTCCGGCGCCCGCGGCCAGCAGCCGTTCATCGCCTATGCCCCGGTGCAGGGCGACAAGACCCGGGAGACGATGGTGGAAATCCGCAAGGAGCTTGAGGGCATGCTGGGCCAGAAGCCGATCACCCAGGATGAATTCGCCAATGCCAAGAAAAGCCAGACCCTGCAGCTGCCGGGCTACTGGGAGACAATGGCGGCCGTAGAGGGGTCCCTGGTCGAGATGGTGCGCTACGGGCTGCCCGATGATTATTACCAGCGCTATCCCCAGCGGGTGCTCCAGCTGCAGGTTGCCGACCTGGACCGCGCCGCGCGCAAGGTCATCCATCCCGAGAACCTGGTTTGGGTGGTGGTCGGCGATCGGACCCTGATCGAGCCGCCGATTCGCGAACTCGGCTATGGCGAAGTCTTCGTCATCGACAGCGACGGCCAGCCGTCCAGCAAGCAACAGTGAAAAGTAAATGGTGAAAAGAAAGAGGGGCTGAAAGATTTCGGTGAAAATTACCCTGCATTTCACTTTTCACTATTCACTTTTCACCAGGCAAATGAACTTATTTCCCCAGGAACTCGTTCATTTAATGAACCAGGAGGCAACATGACCGATACCAAGGATCTGCGGGCAAGAATGGCGGCACTGGCCGGTGGGGCCGTACTCGTCCTGCTGGGCGTGCTGTTCCTGCTGAATAATTTCTACCATTTTCTGGACATCCGGCGCACCTGGCCTCTCTTTATGCTGATCCCGGTGATCCCCTTGGCCATCCAATGGATTGAGAAGGGCAGGGCCGCGGCCGGGGCCGTGATTCCGATCACGATCCTGACCTTTTATTGCGGCCATTTCCTGTGGCTGGCCCATTCGTCTTGGGCGGCAGCCGGTACCTCCTGGCCCAACTACCTGATCGGTCCGGGGCTGGGCTTCCTGTTCCTGTTCCTGATCGAGCGCCGGGCGGGGCTGCTCGTTCCCGCGTTCGTCCTGCTCGGACTGGGCACGGCCTTCTACAGCGGCATTTACGGCAGTTCCCTGCCGCTGGGCGGGTTTCTGGTGCTGGCCGGTGTTATCCTGGTGATCGGAAGCAGGAAAAGTTAAGATAAGCGGATTGTCTGCTGCTTGCCAAGAATTGTTGTAGACAAAAAGTTCTTTTTGTATTATAGATTGGGGGAGTTCTTTGACAGGGATGACTGAGTCATGCAGAACGGTTGAGAGCCCGGCTCGATGAACCCGTGCCAACCTTCCCGGCGCCCCGCCGGGAAAGGTGGAAACGCCTTTCACCAGGGAGGTGAAGCCATGACGGAAGTTACCTTTTTTGAAGATTTTCATTGCTTTGAATATCACACGCCGCAAGGTGCCGCGCAGCGCTTCCGCTATTACCTCTATTCCCCGGTATACGAGCGCATCCCGTTTTTCATCACGATATTAACGCAGGGGGAGTTCGCTCAGGAAAAAGTGACCTACTCCAGCGATTTTATCCCTTGTAGACTGGCTCGCCACTTGCAGGGCTTGAAGCGAACTGAAGTGACAAGTGAGGAGTGACAAGTGACAAGAAAGAAAAGGAAAACGGGTGAACGATTGATTTGATGCTGTTCCTCGTCACTGGTTACTTGTCACTATTCTTGATCCAGAACTTTCCTGATCACCTGCAGCATCTCCGGCATGGTGTAGGGCTTGGCCACGAACTCGCGGACGCCGCTGGCCAGGATGGATTCCTTCAGCGCCGCCTCGACGAAGCCCGATATCAGGATGATCCTGGTGCCGGGATTGTCGCTGAGGATCGAGCGGCTGACGGCGGCGCCGTTGATCTTGGGCAGATCCATGTCGGTGATGACCAGTTGGATGTCGCCGCGATGGCGGCGGTAGCGCTCCAGGGCCTCCAGGCCGTCACGGGCCACCAGGATGTGATAACCATAGTCATGCAGCACCGAGCAAAACAGTTCGCGGAGGTCTTCCTCGTCCTCGATCACCAGGATGGTCTCGCTGCCGCCGGTAACGGGCGGGGCTTCCTGGCCGCCCTGGGGCGCCAGCAGGTCCTGGCGCTCCGATGCCGGGAAAAAAAGGGAGAATGAGGAGCCCTTGCCGAGCTGGCTGTCGACCTCGATGAAGCCCTTGTGCGCCTGGACGACCCCGTAGACGACGGCCAGCCCCAGCCCCGTGCCCCGGCCCCGCCCCTTGGTGGAGAAAAAGGGCTCGAAGATGCGGTCACGGGTCTTCTCATCCATGCCCACCCCGGTGTCGCTGACAAAAATGCGGACCAGGCGCTTGCCCGCTGCGGCGGGGAAGCGCGAAGCGATGGCGCTGCCGTCAATCAGGTCAGCGCCGATCTCCAGCCTGCCGGTGCCGGCCATGGCGTCACGGGCATTGATGCACAGGTTGAGCAGGGCCTGGTGCAGTTGGCTCGGGTCCATCCAGACCGGGGGCAGCTCGCTCGGGCAGGAAAAGCGGATATCCATGGTGCGGGGAAAGGTGACGCGCAGCATCTTGACCAGTTCGCTGACCATCTCCTGGAGACGCAGGGCGCGGAAATCGGCCTCGGATTTGCTGGCAAAGGTCAGGATCTGCCTGACCATGGCGCTGCCGCGTTCGGCGGCCTCGTGGATCGTATGCAGCGCGCTTTGCGCCGTGGGCTGGCCCTGCAGCTTGTCCGCCAGGAGCGCGGCGTGGCCGCTGATGATCGAGATGATGTTGTTGAAATCGTGGGCGATGCCGCCGGCCAGCGTGCCCAGGCTTTCCAGCTTCTGGTTCTGGCGGATCTCGGCTTCGAGGATGCGGTGCTCCTCCTCACTGCGCTGACGCTCGGAGATGTCGAGGCAGGTCAGCACCCGCACCTCGCGTCCGCGGTAGGGGATGGTCTTGCTCCGGCTTTCGACCGGTATGATCCTGCCGTCCCGCCCCTTGACCCGGTGCTCAAAGGAAGCGGTCGAATCGGATTGGGCGAGGATGATGGCGGCGGATTCCGCTTCCATGAACTCGCTGAGCGGGCGGCCGATGAGCTCGCGGGCCTCGCAGCCGAGCATGCGGGCCAGGATGGAATTGGCGTCGATGATGACGCCGTTTTCGCTCAGGCACAGCCCTTCGATGGTCGACTCGGCCAGGAGGCGGAAACGCGTCTCGCTCTCGCGCAGCGCCGCTTCGGTCTGCAGCCGCTCGTCTACCTCGCGCTGCAGCATTTCGTTGCTGGCGCGCAGTTCCCGCTCGTTCCGCCTGGCCAGGGCGATATGGTGCATGAGATCGCTGGCCAAGAGGCGCACCGGGACGGCGGCCAGCAAAAAGAAAGCCGTGATCGTGAGCAGAGCGAAGATGCTCGTGTCCAAGGGCCTCGACCAGTGGATCCAGCCGTTGATCTCCAACAGGATGATGGCCACGGCCGAGAGCCAGGACAGCACGACGATGGCCAGGAATTCCTTCGGCCGCAGCAGCAGGCCGCCGCCGGCAATGATCACCGGATAGAGCAATGCTCCCAGGTCGTGGATGCCGCCGCCGATGTAGAGCACGATGGAAATGAGGAAGAGCGCGAACAGGAAGGTCAGGAAAATGGCCAGGCGGACGCGGCCCCGGCGCAGGGGGATCTGCAGCAGCAGGAACACGGCGGCGCCGGCGGCGATCACCGCCGGTTTCCCCGGCTCCCTGGCCGCGAGGGCGGCGATGGCCGTCAGCCCGATGGCGATGAATCCGAACCAGAGGATCGTGCTCAAGACCTTGGCGAGCCGATCGTTCTCCTCGTCGCCGCAGCGGGGCGGGGCAAGTACGCCGCCCAGCCATTTCGCCATGCCGGATGCCGGTTTTTCCCTTGTTGTGCCCATGTGGGTCGCCTCTGAACATTCAGTGGCCCACCCATTCTAGAAGCCCGGGAAAGGATTGTCAACTCGGTCCAAAACGCGGGATGGCGATCAGCGAATCATGGATCTGGCAGCCGGTCGTTTTAAATGGATTGTAACGTCGGATAGGACAACGCAGCGCAGGATCAATCTTGCCAGGTTGCTCCTAGGCCCCTTTTTTCAATTTGTCTCCGTCCAATCACTTCCGAAGAGCTTCATATGGAGGAGCCCAGGAGCATATCTCGCCTGGCGCTGATTTGCATTTCGCCTGCATTGTCATTATCATGGCGATCAGGATACGGCTCAATGCCATCCGGAGGCGGAAATGAAAAAGTTCATCGTGTTGTTTTTCATTGTCGTTCTGCTGTTTTCGTGCGCTCCCGGGCCGAACCGGCTGGCGAAGACGGCCAATCCCGAGGGGAAAGTAGCCGGCTTCTGGCAGGGTTTGTGGCACGGCCTGATCGCCCCCATCACGTTCATCGTATCCCTTTTCAGCAGCAAGGTCGCTCTCTATGAAGTGCACAACAACGGCGGCTGGTACAATTTCGGTTTCGTGCTGGGCGCCGGGTTGTTCCTCAGCGGCGGCATCCTGGGCCGCAAGAAAAAGAAGTGACGAGTGACAAGTGACGGGGTTTGAACGAACCTTCGTGACGCGTGACAAGGAAGAAAAACGTCTTTATTTCGATCGATGGGTATTTCTCGTCACTCGTTGCTTGTCACTTGTCACTGAGATCAGAGATCTTCTTGCAATGAAGTAGAATAAGCGGCGTTCTATTTCCTGACCGGGAGCAGCGCCCGCAGTCGCCCCAGGTCCTCCTTCTTCACGACGCGCAGGACGAAGAGCAGCGCGACGAATCCTCCCAGCAGGGCGAAGCGGTGCCACGTCTCCAGGCCGACCCGATAATAGAGGAAATAATAGGACAGGCCGGTGACGGCAACGACGCCCAGGATCTTCGCCAGTTTTCCGTATTCATAGGGGATGGGATAGAATTTCCGCGCAACAAAGTGAAGGCCGGCGGCCATGACCAGGTAGCTGGCCAGTACGGCCAGCGCAGCGCCGCTGATGCCCAGGCGCGGGATGAGCAGCAGGTTGGCCAGGACGTTGACCAGGGCCCCGGCGCCGGTGATCAGCGGGAAATACTTGGTTTTTTCTGCGATATAGAACCCGGCCTGCAGGTTGACGTAGATGCCGTTGAAGAGATAGGCCAGAAGGATGATCGGCACCACGACCAATCCGGGGAGGAATTGCCCGGCGATGAGCGAGCGGCCGGGGGCGAACTCCCAGCCGGCGGCAAGGTCGATGAACAGGGAAACGACCAGCCACAGCAGGCTCGCTGCCAGGACGAAGAGGGTCATCACCCTGGCGAACATCTCCCGCGCGTTCTTCTCACGGGCATTGTTCAGGAAGAACGGCTGCCAGGCGTACTGGAACATGGAGACCACCAGCATCATGAAGATGCCGAGCTTGTGGCCGGTCTGGTAGAGCCCAAGCGTATCGGCATCGGTCAGGGCCAGGACGATGGGACGGTCGATGACCTGGATCATGATCGAAGCCAGGCTGGCGGGGAGGTAGGGGAGGCCGAAGCGCAGCATCCGCCGCAGGAGGGGCCCCTGGATCCTGCGGCCGAGCCGGGCCCAGGTCTCAGGCAGCAGGGCCAGGAAGGTCGCGGCCGAGGCGATGAGGTTGGCGGCGAAGATGGCCTCGATGCCCATGCGGAACTTGACGAAAAAGAGGAGGTTGAGCCCCAGGTTGAGCAGGATGTTGCCCAGCTTGATGAAGGCGAATTTTTTCGCCTTGCGCTCCAGGCGCAGGTTGGCGAAGGGAATCAGGGCCAGGGTGTCGAAGAGCAGGATGAAGATGGTGTAGTAGACCAAGCGGGCGTATCCGGCGGGGACCTCCATCAGGCCCACGAAGGGATGGCGCAGCAGCAAGAGCGCCGCGCTCAGAATCAGGGTACTCATGACGACGGCGAGATAGGCGGTGGAAAACGTGATCTTCTTTTCCCCGGGCTCGGCCAGGGAGCTGTATTTCATGAAGGCGGCGTCCATGCCGTAGATATACACGATATTCAGGAACGCCAGGTAGGCGTAAACGTTGGTATAGATGCCCATGTCCCCGGGCGAGATGAAATGCGTATAGAAGGGGACGAGCAGGAAGCCGAGAAAGCGGCCGATGATGGTGGAAATGCCGTAGATCGCCGTGTCCCTGCCCAGTTCCTTTATCTTTTCAATCATTAGAAAATGTCTCCTTGCCAGAGCCTGGCGCAGAATTGCTGCCAGGGAATAATTTGAATTCCGTTTTGGAGTTTCCTGGGGAAAGGATCCCGCGAAACAATGAAATACTGGCGGCATTTTTCTTCCTGGCTGAACAGATGCAGCCCTTTGGTCCGCTCTCCCGCGTGATCGGATGATTTGATTTCGATTGCCGCCTCTCCATCGCCAATGAGCAGGTCGACTTCAGCGCCGTTGGTTGTCCGCCAGAATGACAGTTCCAGATTTTTTTGGCTGTAATGGTTGTAAGCCCAGCACTCCTGCAGGATGAAATGCTCAAAAGCCCGGCCGTATTCATTCGTGCCCGGAGTGAGCGAACGGTAATTCAAGAGGCCGCTGACAATGCCGACATCGAAAAAATAAAACTTGGCCGTATCGATCAGTCGCCGTTTTTTTGATTGTTTCCAGGGGAGTAGCCGTTTGCCCAGCAAAGTGTCTTCAAGGATCTGATAATATTCACGGATAATCTTAGCCGAAACACCCGCTTCACGGGCGGCGTTGGAATAGTTCAGCAGCATACCGTTGGTCAAGGCCGCGGATTTAAGGAAAAGGCTGAAAGCGGGGAGATTGCGGGTCAGCGCTTCAGCCTGGATTTCCTCTTTCAGATAATCGTTGATGTATGCTTGCAGGTCCATGTGGAAATCGGAAGATAAATAATGGGCAGGAACGAGACCTGAACATAACGCTTTGTCCAAGTCCAATTGGCTGCCGATTTCCTTGCTTACTAATGGGAATAACTCATAGCGCCAGGCGCGGCCTCCCAAAAGACCGGTGTTGCCGCGTTTCAGTTTACGGGCACTCGAACCTGAAAGTATAAATTGATAGTGTTTATTTTCGATAAGCCAGTGGATTTCGTCCATCAGCTGCGGAATCTTTTGCACCTCGTCAATAACGATTGTTTTTCGTGTTTGGGCGGCGATCATTTGCCGAAGTTCCTTGGGGTTTTGGCTCAGACGCAAAAAAAGATCGAAGTCGAGTAGGTCAATCCAAAAAGCGTTGGCGAATTGTTGGCGTAGAAGTGTGGTTTTGCCGGTTTTGCGCGCTCCCCACAAAAAGGCGGACTGTCCCGCCGGCAGTTTGATGTTTAAAAATCTGGGCAGGATTTTTTTATTATTCATACACCAATGATATGATAATCTGCCCGGCAAGTCAAATTATCTGCGATAATCCGCCCATCAAGACAAATTATCCGCGATATGCCGGCTTTCATTATTTGTTTTGTTTTTTGCATACCTCTTTTTTGTATTTGAGTTGTCCTTATTTTTTGGTTTTATGCGATCAGGTAGGGCCGCGGTTGTCGCGCCTCATATGCTGTCTTTTGACATCTATGCAGAAATCGGTTATAAAACGATTTCGACTCGCCGAAATCCTAGAAGATTGTCGTGGGGAAAACCGCAGAAATTTAATTGGGATAGGGAAGGAAAAATGAACGAAAAGTTTGCCAGCCATGTGTTTGGCCTGGAGAAACTGCAACAGACCCTGCCGCCGCAGATTTTCAAAAAGTTCAACCGTACGGTCGACCAGAAAAAAACTCTCGATGCCGACGTGGCGGAAGCGGTGGCCCATGCGATCAAAAAGTGGGCCGAGCATCTGGGTGTCACCCATTTTACGCATTGGTTCATGCCGTTGACCGGATTGACCGCCGGCAAGCAGAATACCTTCCTGGAATGGGAGGGTAACCGCAAGATCATTTCCTGTTTTTCCGGGCGCGACCTGATCAAGGGGGAGCCGGATGCTTCGTCATTCCCGCACGGCGGTATGCGCTCGACCTTTGAGGCCCGCGGCTACACGGCCTGGGATCCCTGTTCTCCGGTCTTCGCGGTCAAAAGCCGCAAGAATTGCGTCCTCTTCATCCCCTCGGTCTTTTATGGTTACAATGGTTGTGTTTTGGATAAAAAAACACCGCTGCTGCGTTCGTTGCGGTTGATCAATGATATTTCGCTTACTATACTCACCAAGTTCAACCTGCGGGCCCAATGGGTGAAAAACATGGTCGGCGCCGAGCAGGAGTTTTTTCTGATCTATGAAAAGGACTACCAGCAACGTCCCGACCTGAAAACCGTCGGCCGGCTGATTTTCGGCGCCCGACCCCCAAGGGGGCAGCAGATGGGCGACCATTATTTTGGCGCCATTCCCGAAGCGGTGCTGCACTTCCTCGAGGATGTGGAGGAAGAGGCTTTGAACCTGGGCATTCCGGTTAAAACCCGCCATAACGAGGTGGCTCCCAACCAATTTGAAATTGCTCCACTTTACGAGGAAGCCAACATCGCCGCCGATCATAACCAGTTGTTAATGGACCTGTTGATTCGTATCGCCCGTAATCATGGCATGGTCTGTTTGTTGCATGAGAAGCCCTTTGCTTTTTTTAATGGCAGCGGCAAACACATTAACTGGTCGTTAATGGATAGTCAGGGACGGAACTTGTTCACTCCTGGCGATAATAAAAACTCACGGCTGGTATTTTTGAGTTTTTTAGCCGGGTTTATCTGCGGTATGAACCGCTATCATGATCTGTTGCAGGCGGTGCTGGCTTCCCCAGGAAACGAGCTGCGTTTGGGTGGCCATGAAGCGCCCCCGGCCATCATTTCTATCTTTTTGGGCGATGAATTGCAAGGAGTGATCGATGATCCCCAGGCCTTCATTACCGGTAGATTTCGTAAATCGAAAATGGTACGCTTCGAAGAATTCGTGCCGGCGATTCTCCATGATCTCTCTGACCGCAACCGTACTTCACCCGTGGCATTTACCGGCAACAAGTTCGAGTTTCGGATGCCCGGATCATCGGCTTCAATGGCTTTTCCGATCTCTGTGATCAATCTGCTTGTAGCCGCCGGTTTGACGGAAGTATACAAGGCCATAGAGAAGACTCGGGACGAAAAGGCGTTGGTTCATAAACTGCAGCATATCATCAGGGAAAACTCGGGTATAATTTTTGCCGGAGATAACTATAACTCAGATTGGCATAGGGAAGCCCGCCGGCGGGGGTTGTTCATTCCGGTTTCGGTACCTGAGACGGTTGACCGTTTGCAGGAAGAAAAAAACATACGTTTGTTCGAAACATTCGACATACTTTCACGGGAAGAGATCAAGGCTAGAGCCGATATCAAGATCGAAATCTATGTCAAAACCGTGGAAATGGAATTGCGTGTCGCCCGTAATCTTTTGCGTGTCTATATTATTCCGGCGGCGCTTAAGAACCAAGCTATGCTTCTCGAAGCGATCCGCAAGTTTCCCCGGGAAATTCTGGCCAAGAAGCCGGCCATGCTAAAAAAGCAGCTTGCTTTCATCGCCAAATTCACTGAAAAGATCAACCGGTCAATGGAAATGGTATCTTTGCTGGATGAGGATAATGACAAACTGAAAGAAGGAGATGATCGCACGCGAGCTCAATTTTGCACCAAGTTCATCCGGCCGCATTTGGCAGATGCGGCTATCCTGGTGGAGAAGATCGAAGAACGGGTGGACCGTGATTTCTGGAAGCTGCCGCGGGTGACCGACATCCTGTTCAGATAATAGCGAACGATACATGTTGGCGGTAGTGGTCGTGTTAGCAACTGGCAATAAACCGAAATCTCGATAGAACTTAAAAAGGTTCTTCCTGACACTAACACCAACACCAACACTTTTGCTACAATAGGCTCATGAAAAAACCAATCTCCGCACTGGCGCTCATAGGATTGTCTGTTTTTATCCTGGCGGCGTGCCTCCCCGGCGCCGACGACGAGGGCTGCACCGTGATCGCGGTGGGCAAGAAGGCCTCCGCCGACGGCTCCGTGATCCTCTCCCACACCGACGCCGGCCCCGATTCGCGCATCTTCGTCGTGCCCGCGGCCAGGCACGAGCCGAACGCCAAGGCGCCGGTGCACTGGGGCATCCAGGACCCGTCCCGGCCGCTCCGCGATGACGGCGAGGTCCTGGGAACCATCCCGCAGGTTTCGGAAACCTACGCCTACATCCACTCGGCCTACCCGCACATGAACGAGCATCAGCTGGCCATTGCCGAGAGCACCATCAACCAGCGCCCTGAGCTCGTGGCCACGCGCGAGAACGGCAAGCAGATCATGACCGTCGAGCAGGCCGAGATCTTCGCCCTGCAGCGCTGCAAAAAGGCGCGCGCCGCCGTCGAGCTCATCGGCGCGCTCATGGAGACCTACGGTTTTCTCCCTTCCAGCGGCGACGGCGCCGAGGACCTGGTCATCGGCGACCCGGACGAGGCCTGGGTCATGGAGATCTTCGGCGTCGGCCCGGGCTGGACGCCGGATAGCGGCAAGCCGGGGGCCATCTGGGCCGCGCAGCGCCTCGGCGACGACCAGGCCCTGGTCATCCCCAACTGGAGCATCATCAAGGAGATCCGGGCCGAAGACAGGGAGAACTTCATGGTCTCGGCCAACTACATGCGCGAAGCCATCGAGCGCGGCTGGTACGACCCGGCCGCCGGCAGGCCCTTCATCTGGCAGGACGTCTACGCCCCGCTGCCGGTGGAGTTTGCCACCAGCCGCTTCTGGCTGTTCTACAGCACCTTCATGCCCAGCCGGGCCCAGTGGCCTCAAAGAAAGCTGGAGCAGAACCCGATGGCCACGATCAATCCCTATCACCAGATCGTCGAGCCCCTTTCGCTATACCCTTTTTCCGCCGTCCCGGAAAAAAAGATCTCCCTGGCCGACGTGATCGCCTTCCAGCGTTCGGTCTTTGCCGGCACGATCTACGATTTCACCGCCCAGCCGCAGTGGCTGGTCAGCGACGGCAAGGGCGGCAGCAAGGTCAGCCCCCTGGCCACGCCGTTCCCCGGCAGTGAATTGCGCGCGCTGCTCAAGCTGAGCAACCGCCGCCCGGTAGCCCGCCACCGCGGGCACTACGGCATGGTCTGCCAGCTGCGTTCCTGGCTGCCCGCCGCCGTCGGCGGCGTGTACTGGGTCTACCAGGATAATCCCTACATCAGCCCCTACGTGCCGGTCTACGCCGGCTGCACCGACACGGGGCCGAGCTACCAGGAATTCGACCCGGAGAAATACAGCGACCGCTCGGCGCGCTGGACCATCGACATGGTCGACAACCTCTGCAACCTGCGCTTCCAGGACGCGTCCCGCGAGGTCCAGGCCCTGCGCCGGCCGTTCGAGGACAGGATCTTTGCCGACCAGGAAAAGATCGAAAAAGAGGCCCTGCGCCTGCATGGCGCCGATCCGCGCCGGGCCAGGGCCTTCCTCACCCGCTACTGCCGCGGGCTGATGGAGCAGGTGCCGCCGCTCTACATCGCCATCCGCAACCGCCTGATCACCCTGTTCACCAACAACCGCGAGTAAAAGAAATGGCATTGCTGGAACTTATCCGGTTCCGGCAACGTCCTATCTGCCTGAGGAGGTACCGATGAAATCCGTGAAAAAAGCTGTTGCCTTCTTCGCCATTTTCATTTACTTGGCGCTGGCGGCCAGGGGCGACGATGCCTTTGCCTTTCCGCAAACCCCGCAGGGGCGGCGCGTTGCCGCGTACTTCGCCGCCTTCAACGCGGCCGATGAGGCTGTCATGGCCGCCTTCCTGAGAGACAATTTCAGCCTGGAGGCGCTGAAGCGGGCCACGCTGGAGCAGCGAATGGCCCGCTACCGCAGCCTTAAGAAAGAAGCGAAACGGCTGACTCCCGAAAAACTGCTCCCTGGCGCGGCAGACGCGCTCGGTTTCCTGGTGCGTGACGGGCAGGGGGAATTGCTGGAGTTCACCTTCCAGTTCGTGAAGGACGCCGAGGGGCGCATCGCCTCGATCCTGGGCGCCCCGATCGACCCTGAGAACGCGGCAGAGCTGGCGGGCCCGTCCCTGGGCCGCGACGAGGTCCTGGCGCGGATCCGGGCCGAGCTGGACAAGAGGTCGCGCGCCGACCTTTTCTCCGGGGTGGTGCTGGTGGCCCAGGGCGAGCAGGTGGTGCTGCATGAAGCCCGTGGCATGGCCAGTCTGGAATACGGGGCCGCCAACCGTCCCGACACGCGCTTCAACCTGGGGTCAATCAACAAGTTATTCACCCGGGTGGCCATCGGCCAGCTGGCTGAAAAGGGGCGTCTCTCCCTGGAGGACACGATCGGAAAATTTCTGCCCGCTTATCCCAACCGCGACGCGGCGGCCAGGGTCACGGTGCGGCAACTGCTGGACATGACCTCGGGAATCGGTGATTTTTTCGGAAAGAAATACGAGGATACCCCAAAAAACCGCATCCGCATCCTGGAAGACTACCTGCAGCTTTTCGCCTCGGACGCGCTGCTTTTTCCCCCGGGCAGCCAGCGGCGCTATTCCAACGGCGGCTACGTCGTCCTGGGGCTGATCGTGGAAAAGGCGTCGGGACAAAGTTATTACGATTATGTCCGGGAGCATATCTGCATCCCGGCCGGCATGACCGCGACCGGGCATTTCGACGCCGATGTGCCCTTGGAAAATGTGGCCAGCGGCTATACCCGGAATTGGGACGACGCTGAACATGAAAAGGAGCCCCGGCGCAACAATATGTACACTCGGCCGGCGCGGGGAAGTTCGGCCGGCGGCGGCTACTCGACCGCGCTGGACCTGTTTCGCTTTTCCCGGGCACTGCGGGCGGGAAAATTGCTGGGGTCTCTCGGCCAGGAGTGGTTTGCCGGCCCGCAGGCCTATGCCGGCGGCGCGCCGGGCATCAACGCCGAACTGGACATGGATCCGGTCCCCGGCTGGACCGTGGCGGTCGTGGGCAACTACGACCCGCCCGCCGCCATGGCGCTGGCGCAAAAAATCGCGGTTCTGCTCAGACGCATGCGTTGAGAAGAACCTCCGCTGGCGGGTGTGGCGCCCGTCAGTATTGGTCGAGGTGATTGAACTCGGCGTTTTCCATCCAGGTCTGCGGCCGGGAGACCAGCTCCAGGACGTGCTCCAGGAGGAATTCGTGGCGCTTCTCCTCCTCGGCGATGAGGAAGAACATCTTCTGCACCCTGGGATCGGTGCTTTCGCGGGCTTTTTCCATGTAGAAACGGAAACTCTGGCTCTCGATCTCCTTTGCCTTGCGATAGAGGTCGATTTGGGTGGTTGGCAGGTCGTCCCAGTTCTTTTCTTCCCTGAGCTTGTGGAAAATACTCTTGGCCATGCTGAGGATGGGGGTGGACTCCAGCTCCACCTTGGACGACTCTTTCAGTTTCTGCAGGACCAGGAAATGCTTGGCCTCGTCCGCCGCCAGCTGGCCAAGGACTTCCCTCATGCCGGCGTTCGTTGTTTTCGCGGCCAGCTGCCGGTAATACGCCTCGCCGTCTTTTTCAATCTGCATGGCCAGGTCGAATGCGTTCATGGCCCCTCCTGCTCGGAGACCATTGTATGAGATTGCCGCGGGGCTGTCAATCGGCCGCCTTCCGCTTGGACGCTGCTTCAGCGCGTCGACCAGCTGCGGGTAGTGAGGGTGAAGCCGGCCACCGTGAAGATGCCGACCATCAGCGGACTGCAGAACAGCGTGAAGGCCAGGGCGTAGGGGAACTCCCGGCCGCCCTCGATGCGGATGAAGTAGAGCATGTAGAGGAAGCCGAAAAGCACGGTGGAGGCCAGGGCGCGCATGAGGAATTCGCCGTTGGCCAGGCCGCTGGCCAGAATGGCGTAGAACCACACCAGATGCAGCAGGACCAGCACCGACGTGCTGATGAACTCCAGCACCGGCCAGATGCGGTTGCCCTGGCGGTTGCGATGGAACATCAGGGTCGTGAACACGATGCTTTCGCGGATGTTGCTCCGTGCCCAGCGGGTGAGCATCTTCAGGATTTTACCGCCGGTCTCCGGGACCCGGGTGCGGGCGACCGCCGTGCGCTGGAATGCGGTGCCCTGGCCGAGGCGCAGGAAAAAGTTGGCCAGGCTGCGGTCCTCGCCGTACGAGCAGGGGCGGCCGAGGAATGTCTGGTCGCGCCAGGCGTCCATCACGCGGCGGAGCACGCTGGTGCGATAGGCGGAGAAGGCCCCCGAGGTGCAGAAGACGCTGGAGAAGGTCGACTCGATGGCCCGGGTGAAATCGAAGGCCATGGCGAAGTTGACGTCGAGCATGCGGGTGAGGAGGTTGGCTTCGCGGTTGAGGATGCGGATGCGGCCGGTGACGGCTCCCAGGCGCGGGCAGAGCAGCAAAGGGGCGACCAGCTCGCGGATGGCGTCGGGCGCCACCTCGGTGTCCGAATCCACGGTGACCACGATCGGGGTATCGCAGCGCAGGAAGGCCTCATGGAGCGCCCGGCGCTTGCCCCGGTTCTCGGGGAAGCGGATGACTTCCATTCTTCCCGGAAAACACCCCTGGGCGCGAAGCAGCTGCCGGTGGGTGTCGTCCCGCGAGCCGTCATCCACGGCGATGATCCGCAGCCGCGTGGCCGGGTAGTCGCTGGCAACGATCGAGGCCACGGTGGAGAAGACCGCGGCGCCCTCATTGTAGGCGGGGAGAACGACGGTCAGGGGCGGCCATTCGCTCACCTGGTGCGAGTCCTGCGGCCGGTAGCGGAACCAGAACCAGGTGCGCCAGACCAGCGATCCCAGGAAGATGCCCGTGGTGGTGAGCAGGAGTAGGCGCAGGAAGCCGACCAGGCCAGCAGCGCCGCTCCGGCCAGGATGATCCCCAGGCGGAAGAGCGGTTCCCAGCGGTCCCAGGAATTGCGTGTGGAGCGGTCACCGGAAGGGAGGCTCATGGCAGGTTGACGTAGCCCAGGGCCTTCAGCTTTTCGAGGTGGCGGCGGGCGGGAGCCCCCGTTCGCAGGCCGCGGCGGGCGAACGCGGCCCGCCACAGGGTGAGGGATTCCTCGAACTGCCGTCGCAGCATCGGTTCCTGGCGGAAAAGGACGCCGGGCGGGATGGCGGAGAGCTTGCGGGAACTGTCCAGCCGCAGGTCGTAGTACTCGCGGGTCTCCTCGCCCGTTTTCGGGTTGCGGTTGAGAATGAACTGGAAAGGCCAGCGGATCACGGAGCAGCGGTCCAGGACCGCTGCCGGGGCGAAGGTGAAGGAGACGAGCGGGCTCTCCCCGGTCCGCTGGCGGCGCAGGTCCCTCAAGGAGACGCCGGCGGGTGGAAGCGGAGAGGCCTCAATGGCCAGCGCCTCGAGCAGCCAGGGGGCGATCGCGGTTAGGCCCACGGGCTGGGCGAAGCGGCGGGGAGCCTCAGCGGGCAAGCGCACGATCAGGGGCACATGGATGAATTGGCGGTTCAGGTAGCGCGCGTGGCCCCAGTAGCCCTCGCGCTCGCCCAGTCCCTCGCCGTGGTCGGCGAAGATGACCACGGCGGTGCGGCCGGCCGCGGGGGAGCGCTCCAGGGCGCGCAAGAGCCGGCCCAGCTGGCGGTCAAGATACTCGATCTCGCGCCGGTACTGCTCCAGGGCCGCGCGCGCCGTGAGTATCGGGATCACCTGGAAAAGTTGGATCTCCCCGGGGACGCGGCAGCGGATGAACGCGCTGCCTTCGGAGCCGCGCAGCAGGTGCGAGCCGCCGTAGTGCTCCGCGGAGTATTCCAAATTCTGCAGCTCCTGCAGCGTCCCGTTTTGCGCCTGCAGGCGGCGGATGATCGACCGCAGGCGCAGCCGGTGCGTTCCCGGGGCCAACGCCAGGCGCAGGCGCACGAAAGCGCCGGTATAGGCATTGAAGGCGGCGACGGGCTGTTGGTCGAGCTCGATGGTGAAACGGCCCTCGGCTCCCGGCGCGGCGTACGGCGTGTGGGGATCGGAATAGTGGACAAAAAGGAGGGACTTCTTGTTCTTGAAATGCTCCAGCCGCGTGACGGCCATGTCGGTCACCTGCGCTGCGGGGATAAAGAAGTGCTCGCCACCCTCGGGCGGCTCGGAGAAGTGACGAAAGCCGCGGGCGAAGCCCGTGGCGGCCGAGAGCGTGCCCAGGGAGACGATCCCGGCGGTGTCCCAGCCGCGGCGCTGCAGCACCTGCTGCAGCAACGGCTGGCGGCCGTCGTAGACCGACTCGTTGCCGAACACCCCGAGCTGGTGGGGCAGCTGCCCGCTGAAAGCGGCCAGGTGGGCAGGCAGGGTCTGGGGAATGGGTGAATAGGCGTTGGCGAAAACCCAGGAGCCGGCGGCGAAGCGGCGCAGCTCGGGGGTCCAGGCGCGGCCGCCTTGGCCCAGGTCCAGGAAATCGGCGCGCGTCGTGTCCAGTGATATCAGCAGCACGTTCTCGATCCGCGGCGTGGCCGAGCAGGCGGGGAGCAGGATAAGCAGGTAGAGGAGGGGCAATGAACGCAACCAGTTTGTCATGAGACAGCGATTATAGCGCAGAATGCCTCCGTGAAAAAACACAGCCTTGAGAAACACTCCCGACCCATGCTCGGGTTCTGCCCGCTCTGTGCGATCAGAACCGGGATCGGTTATTTTATCGCCGTTCCGCTCACTTCTCCTCGGACAGCAAACCGCGGCTGCGCAGCAGCGGCTCGATTTTCGGTTCGGCGCCGCGGAAGCGCTTGTACAGCGTCGGCGCGTCCTCGGTGCCCAGCTTGGCCAGGATGTTCTCGCGGAAGGAGGTCGCCGTGGACCGGTCGAAAATCCCCTTTTCCTTGAAGGCCTCGTAGGCATCCTTGTCGAGCACCCCGGACCAGATGTAGCTGTAATAGCCGGCCGCGTAGCCCGAGATCATGTGGTTGAAGTAGGGGGTGCGGTAGCGCGGCTCGATGGCCGGGATCAAGCCCAGGGCGTTCAAGGCCCCGGCTTCGAAGCTGCGCACGTCGACGATCTCGCCTCCTCTCACCGTGTGCCAGGCCATGTCCAGGAGCGAGGCGGCCAGGTACTCGACCGTCTCGAACCCCTGGTTGAACAGGCTGCTGGCTTTCAGCTTTTCCACCAGCGCCGGCGGGATCACTTCGCCGGTCTGGTGGTGACGGGCATAAAGCGTGAGCAGTTCGGGCTCCAGGGCCCAGTTCTCCATGATCTGTGAGGGCAGCTCCACGGCGTCGCGGGGCACGCTGCGGCCGCGGTAGACGCCGTCGGCGAACAGGGTGCTCAGCGCGTGGCCGAATTCATGGAAAAACGTGCTGACCTCGTCGATGCTCAGCAGCGAGGGGGCGCCGGCGGCGGGGCGGGTGAAATTGCACACGATGGTGGAGATCGGCGCCACGCGCTTGCCCTTCTCGTAATACTCGCGCCGCAGGCCACCCGACCAGGCGCCGCCGCGCTTGCCTGGGCGCGGGTGGAAGTCCATGTAGAGCAGGCCGACGTGGCGGCCATCGGACTCCTTCACTTCGTAAACCTTGACCTCCGGGTGATAGACCGGCAGCTTGTCCAGCTTGGCGAATTGCAGGCCGTAAAGCTTCTCGCACAGGGTGAAGATCCCCTGCATCACGTTCTCCAGAGCGAAATAGGGGCGCAGGGCCGAGTCGTCGAAGGCGTATTTCTCCTGGCGCAGCTTCTCGGCGTAATGCCACCAGTCCCACGAGGCCAGCTGGAAACCGCCCTTTTCGCGGTCGATGATGGCCTGCATCTCGGCCGCTTCCTGGGAGGCGCGCTGCAGCGCCGGCGACCACAGCTTCTGCAGGAAGGTCATGACCGTGGCCGGGTCCTTGGCCATGCGCTCCTCCAGGACGAAGTGGGCGTAGGTCGGGTAGCCGAGCAGCTTGGCGCGCTCGGCGCGCAGGGCGATGATCTTCTTGACGATCTCCTTGTTGTCGTTCTCGTTGCCGCGGTCGCCGCGCATGAAATAGGCGCGGTGCAGCTGCTCGCGCAGGTCGCGGCGCGCCGAGTACTGCAGGAAGGGGGTCAGCGACGGCACCTGGGCGGTATAGACCCACTTGCCGTCCAGCTTGAGCTGCCTGGCCGCGTCGGCGCCCATGGCGCGCACGCTCTCGGGCAGGCCGGCCAGCCCCTCGGGCGAGTCGATGACGATGCGCGAGGAATTGGTCTCGGCCAGCAGGTTCTCGCCGAACTTCAGCCCCAGCAGGGACAGCTCGGCGTTGAGCTGGCGCAGGCGGGCTTTGCCGGCGGCGTCCAGCAGGGCGCCGCTGCGGATGAAGCCCTTGTAGGTGTTCTCCAGGAGAAAGCTCTCCTCCGGGGTGAGCGCGAGCTTCGCGCGGCCGTCGTAGACCGCCTTGACGCGGGCGAACAGCTTCTCGTTCAGGCTGATGTTGTCCTGATGCGCCGACAACAGGGGCGACACATCGCGGGCGATGGCCTGCAGGTCGGGGCTGGTCTCGGCGCCCAGCAGCGCGTAGAAGACGGCGCCGACGTCGCTGAGGAAGATGCCGCCGTGGTCCATGGCGGCGATGGTGTTGGCGAAGGTCGGCACTTTCCTGCTCTGGGCGATGGCGTCGATCTCGGCCTGGTGCTTCTTCATCCCTTCCTTGAAGGCGGGCAGGTAGTGCTCCTTGGTTATGCGGTCGAACGGCGGCACCTGGAACGGCGTGGTGTACGCCTTAAAAAAAGGATTGTCCTTCTGCTGGGCCTGGGCAGCGGCCGGCTCCATTGCCAGCAGCGCGAATACCGCCAGGATGCCGATGATGGCCAGAGGTCTTTTTTTCATGGGGATGTCCCTCCTGAGAGAATAGAGTGAAGTAAATTTATAGCTGTTGTCCGGGCGAATGTCAAATAATTCCCCCTTGGATCCATGTTTCTGCTACTATGGAGCATGGGCAACGGAGAACGATCATGCCGGTAACCAGGCTGGGCGAGCGAGGCGATTTCCCGGCGGTAGAGCGGGCCGGGCGCGGCGGCCTGCTGGCTTTCGGTGGCGACCTGTCGCCGCGGCGCCTGCTGCGCGCCTACGGCCGGGGGATCTTTCCGTGGTACGAGGAGGGCCAGCCTGTCCTGTGGTGGTCGCCCGCTCCGCGTTGTGTCCTTTTTCCCGGAGAGTTTCACGCCGGGGCCAGCCTGAAAAAAGTCCTGCGCCGCGGCGATTTCCGCTTCACATTCGACAAGGCATTCGCCGTCGTGATCGAGGCCTGCGCCCTGCCGCGCCCCGGCCAGCCCGGAACCTGGATCACCCCGGACATGAGGGCCGCGTATGTCGATCTTCATCGCCTGGGCTACGGCCATTCCCTCGAGGTCTGGCGCGGCGAGAAGCTGGCCGGCGGTCTCTATGGCGTCTCCCTGGGACGCTGCTTCTTCGCCGAGTCGATGTTCCACTTCGAGAGCAACGCCTCCAAGGCCGCCCTGGCCGTCCTGGCCGCGACGCTGGCCAGGATGGACTGCGTCGTCATCGACTGCCAGGTGCCGGCCCCGCATCTGGCTGCCTGGGGCGCCCGCTGCATTCCTCGCCGCCGCTATCTCGAGCTCGTGCGTGCCGGGCTGCGCTA
>JALOLC010000172.1 GCA_025456175.1 Acidobacteriota bacterium
TATCCGGCCTGGCGGCAGAGCCTGGCGACGCGCTTGGCCATGGCCATGATGGTCAGGATAGGAGGATTGCCCAAGGCTTCGGGGAAGAGGCTGGCGTCGGCCACGAAAAGGTTTTCCGGCAGCCTTGGATGGTGGAACGTTTTGGACTGCGCCGCGGTCAGGGGCAGCATCCCCCCGGGATGCCCGGCGTTGAGGGTGCCAAAAAAAAGGCGGCTCTTGTCCACGCCGGCCCGCCGGAAAATCTCGGCGCAGGTGTCCACGGCTCCCTCCAGGCGTTCGCGGTCGGCGGCGGTCAGTGTTTTCTGCACGCGCCCCCCGCTCACGCCGCCCCGGTTCTCGTCGGCCAGCTTGATCATCAGGCTGTAGATGTTCCCGGCCTTATGGCGCCATTCCCGGTTGAAGAAGAAGCTCAAATGGTCAAAATACGGCGAAATGATATAGCCGTTCATCTGCACGGCGAAAGGCATGGGCAGCTCGCGGTCCTGGCGGCAGTGTTCCATTTCGGCGGCCACGCAGAGGACCGGGTCCACGAACAGCGAGTCGTCGCAGGCGATGCCCGAGTCCTGGAGGATGCGCGGCGTGCCCAGGCCGCCGGCGGCCAGGATGACCAGATCGGCCGCGAGCAGTTTTTTTCTCAGGCCATGCCGGACCAGCACGGCGCGGGCGCGGCCCTGGTCGTGAACGATCCGCTCCGCCCGATGGGAGGTCAATAGCCGGGCGCCGTTTTTCTGCGCCTGGGCCAGGAGTTGCCGGCTGTCCCATTTGATGCCGTGCGGGCAGCCCAATACGCAGCGGCCGCAGCTGCGGCAGTGGGAATGGTTGCCCATCTTGGGCAAGGCCTGCGGGTCGAGCCCCATCTCCCGGCAGATCGTGAAAAAACTCGCGGTGAGCGGGCGCCATATTTTCTGATGGCCGGAAAACACGGGAATTTCGCGGGAGAGTTCGGCGAACTCCTCGTCCAGGTTGATCCCTAGCTTCCGCAAGGCCCCGTCCTGGCGCAGGGCATTGCCGGTACTGAGGGTGGTGGTGCCGCCGCTGCCATGGCCGCTGGCCAGGATCATCCCAGCCCCGGACTTGTGAATCCTCATGGCTGGAAATACCCACTCAATCGTGCGGGCGTCGAACAGCAGCCCGGTCCCCCTGAGCTTGGCGACCAGGCCGAGGTTGAAGCCGAAGGGGCGGAACTCCCGGCCCGCTTCCAGCACGGTGACCTGGAATTTTCCCTGCAGCTCACGGGCGCACATGGCGCCCCCGGCGCCGCTGCCGATCACCACGGCGCTATTCATTTTCCCCTTCCCATTCGATGCGGGCGAGGCAGCGATCGGCGTTCTCGGTCAGGCGCCGGGTGAAGACGAGCCGGCCGTTGCTCAGGCCGGCGACGATGCCCTCGTCCATGGCCGACATGAAGCGGCAGACCTCGGGAGTGTAGTGGTCCGCGAGCGAGCAGTGGCGGATCGTCACCTCTCCCCGGGCGTCTAGCGCCAGGTCGATGGCCAGCAGGCGATATAGGGTTCGCAGCGCGGCCGCGGCGTCGACGCGGCTACGGATGGGCAGCCGGGAACGCAGGTCCTGGCCCAGGCGCAGGGAACCGATGTGCAGCTTTTCCCTCACCGCTTGAACTGTTCCCTTGGCCAGCGATCTTTCAGCCTCGGCGCGGGTGAAGCGCGCGTATTTCAATAGGATTTTGTCTCGGGACAGGCCGCGCAAATCGGGCGGCTCCTGGCCGAATGCCTCGGCCGTCAGGCGGAACAGGTCGCGCAATCCTTTGTTTCTGCCGGCCAGGAGCAGGCCTCCCAGCATCAGCCTCAGGGTCAGGTTGGCCATGGGGCGGAGCGGCGTTTCTGCAGGCGGGAGAGCCACAGCGCCAGAGCGCCGATGCCCCCGTCAACGACGGCGTTGGCCAGGCAGATCAGGTAGGGGGCGCGCCCGAAAAAAAAGATCATTGACAGGATGGAACTGGCGAGCTTTCCCTGGGCCAGCAGCAGCGGGAAAAGGGGATTCCCCGGCTTCCTGAACATCAGCCCGGCCAGCAGGGTGACGAGGACCATGTAGGCCAGCGCCAGGATGGGGAAAAAACTTCCGGCCTGGACCGGGGCGGGATTCAGGCCCAGCGGAGCGGACAGGCGGTTGAACCATTCGAGGATCGGTTCCGGCGCGGCGAAAAAAGCCACGCCCACGCTTCCGAAGCAGGCGGCCATGGCCAGGCTCGCCAAACGATAAAAAAGCAATCCCCGGTCCTTCATCTGCGTCCTCCTTCGCGGCCGCGGAGATAGAGCCTGAAAAAGCCGGACAGTTTGCCGAATTCGGCCTTGTCCGTCACTCGCAGCGAGGAGGCGGGATCGAGGAAGCCCCGGCCGCCGGCGGCGTCGCGGACGAGCGGGAAATTGCGGTTGATGAAGCAGAGATCTCCGGAAGGAAAATGGGATTTCATCGCCATGAAGATTTCCTTCAGGGAACGGTCGCGAATGTTGCCGAAGGTCATGGGCGTGAACACGCAGGGGCTGACCTCGCCGCAGGCGTCGATGTAGACCATCTTGTTCCCGGCGTTGCAGCCGAAATGCTCCCGGCTTTCGAAATGGCCGAGGAGAACGCGGCCACCGATGGCTTGGGCTCGCAGAGCCAGGACTCGTCGATGCCCAGCCCCTGCAGGAATTCCAGGAATTCCTCCACCTGGCCGGCGCCGATCATGTCGCGGCTGACCACCGCCGACACGCCGACCTGGATGCCGCCCGTTTCCTGGAACAGGCGGATGGCGTTCAGGGCGGTGGCGAACGCTCCGCTCAGTCCGCGGTTGCGGTCGTGGATCTCCGGCCGCCAGTGGTCCAGGCTGACCGAGACCGAGAAGAGACCGGCCTGTTTCAATTCCCGCGCCTTTTCCCGGGTCAGGGTGCTGCCGGTGGTGAACAGCTTGACCGCGCAGCCGTCGGCGGCGCTGGCGACGATGCGCGCGATATCCGGGTTCAGCAGCGGCTCGCCGCCGGTGAGCCCCAGCCAGCAGACCCCGAGCTCCTGCAGTTCGCGCACGGCGCGCAGGATGGTCTCCGTGTCCATGGTCTGGCCGCGGCGTTCGCGGTTGTAGCAATAAGCGCACGCTTGCGGGCAGGCGTTGGTCAGGCCGATCTGAGCGTGAGACGGGCCGGCGGTCCGCTCCAGCAGGTGGCGGCTGATGAAACGGCCGAAGGCCGGGTGATTGAGGGGCGGCAGGTGGGAATGAACGGTCCAGTGGCCGGCGCTGTGTTTAATGCGGAATTTGCCGATATAACGGAGGAAAAACAGGTTCAGCGCCGGAGAGACCCGGGCCATGCGCGGTTGTAGCCACAAGGTCCTCGCCAGATAAATAAAATTCTTCAACGGGGCCATTATGCTGGCGAAATATACTCCAACCCACTGACGAACGCAATCCCCGCCTTGGAAACGGCTTCAATGATCCAAACGAGGCAGGTGACAAGTGATGAGGTAAGATTAAAAATCCTAGCGCCCACGAATACAATTAAAAGAAATGGAACTACGTGACGCGTGACGTGTGACGCGTGACGCGATAAGAATTGGATTCCAACGGCCACACGAAGAAAGTGACGCGTGACAAGGAGCAAGCACCGGGTAAGCGCTTTTTTTCACTTTTGCCTTTTTACTTTTGCCTTTTCTTGCCGTGTACCGTCTGCCGTACGCCGAGAGTTTTTCTCTTACTTTTATTTTTCCATCTCTCCTTGACTCTTCTCCATTCTCTCCCTAGAATCAGCGAATGATAAAAAGCAAACTGCTCATCGCCGTGATATTTTTAACCCTGTCCCAAGCCGCTCTGCTATTGGCCGCCGACAAGGCGTACCTGATCACCGAGCTGCGCCCGACCGGCGGCAGCGTGGAGCTGATCCTGCGCGACCTGGAGAACGAGGGCAAGCTGCTGCGGCTGGTCGTGTACGACAGGGACCGCCTGGTCGACCTGGCCGCGGCCGAGGAGATCCCGGCCACGCGCGCCCGCCAGGGCGACATCCTGTTCCTTGGCGGAAGCGGCGGCAAGGCCACGCAGATGATCATCACTCCCGGCCGCACCGTCCATCCCAAGCTGGCCGCCAGCCAGGCCGAAGAGACCAGGGTGATCAATGAGCTCAGCCGCCGCTTGGCTGCCGAGTCGGGAGCGAAAATTCCGGCCGCGGCGGAGACAAATCTGGAGCGCGTGCGCCGCTCGTTTCTCTTCGTGCTCGAGTTCGCCCTGAGCGCCCCGTTCACCGCGGCGCAGGAGCGGCTCATCCTTGAATCGTTCAGCCCCGCCTGGTGGGCGGCCAAGAGCGAGGAAGAGAAGAACGTGTTCGGCCAATACCCGCAGGTCGTGGCCTGGATCATGCGCGCCGGGCGGAAAGAGCTGGAGACGATGCGGCAGACTCTCGAGGAGACGACCCGCCTGTGGCTGAGGGATTCGCCCGAAGCCGACCCGGTGGTGGCCATGATCCGCGCCCGCCTGGCCGAACACGGCCGGACCGTCGCTGCCGGCGACCCGCCGCTGACCGAAATGGCCGCGACGGCTTTCAGCGAGCTCCATGCCTATTCCCGCCTGCTGCGCCGCGACGCTTCCGCTCTCCCCGGGCAGCTGGCCGCCTCCGACGTGGCCGGTGTGCGCGGCGAGCTGCTGCGCGCCTGGCCCCGCTTCTCCGCTGCCGAGAAGACCCAGGTGGCCACGGCGCCGGGGCTGTGGCTGGTGCTGCGCACCCTGGTCGTCCATGGCGACGCTTCCCAGCGCCGGCTCGCCTTGGAACGCCTTGTCTCCGTCACCGCTGGGGAGTCCCCAGCGCCCGGCCGCCCGACCGGCAACGGCGATGACCCGGTGGGCGCCATGTTCCAGCACAACGTGCTGATGAACATCCAGCAGCAGACCTTCAACCAATACATGTGGAGCCGCGGCTTCAACTACCAGCCGGCGACCGGCAAGATGTGGTAAAAAAGAATGTGTTAGTGTTAGTGGTAGTGATAGTGAAGACAA
>JALOLC010000074.1 GCA_025456175.1 Acidobacteriota bacterium
TACAATCCCCCGTATTACCGGGAGTTGCTCGAGGGGCTCGGGTTTTCCCAGGTCATGAGATTCTTCGCCTACGAAGTCACGCGGGAGACCATCCGCTTCCCCCGCGCCGTCGAGCGTTTGCAAGAGCGGTTGCGCGAGAACAACGTTTGCTTCCGCACCTTCGACCCCGGACATGCCGAACGCGACATGGCCGCAATCATCGACATCTTCAACCAGGCCTGGTCCGACAACTGGGGCTTCGTGCCCGCCACCCTCGCCGAGGGGCTGGAGGACCTGAAAAAGATGAAACCGGTCTTCAAGCCCGACCTCATCTTCTTCGCCGAGAAGGCGGGCAGGCCGGTGGGGTTCTCGCTATCGCTCCCCGACATCAACCAGGCGCTGCGCCCGCTCAACGGCCGCTTGCTTCCTTGCAACTGGCTGCGCCTGCTGCGCAACCTGAAGAAGATCGACGCCATCCGCGTCACCCTGATGGGCGTGCTCAAGGAATACCGTAATCTCGGCATTGACCTGGCGTTCTACAAGATGACCGCCGAAAACGCCTACCGGCATGGGATATTCAAGGCCGAAATGTCCTGGATCCTGGAGAGCAACGAGCCCATGAACCGCGTCCTGCGCCACATCAACGCCCAGGTCACCAAGGCCTACGCGATCTATGAAAAGAAGATCGGCTGACCCTCTGTATCGATTCGCAGCGGCATTCCTTGTCCGCGGCCGGCAACCCGTGGTATGATGGCTTGAGGAAATGCCATGGGCGCTGACACGGAAGAACAGATCAGAAAGGAGATCGCCGCTCTCAAGGAGCGCTATCGCGCCGCCAAGGATGCCGCCTCCCTTGAGGAGCTGGCCGGCGGCCCGCTCCAGCACCACTTCCCCATCGACCTCTGGTCGCTATCCGACAGCGAGCTGGACAACGAGATGGGCAAGCGCCTCACCTTCCTCAACGACGACATCGACTGCCGGCCGACCGCGGCGATCGCTTCCCACCGCCGCTTCCTCGGCCCCGCCATCGTCTTCGCCAAGAGGCTGCTGCTCAAGCTCCTGCGCCCCTACACCAACCTGCTGTTCGTGCGCCAGAACCGCTTCAACGAGGGGCTGGTGGCCTTCCATCTCGCCTCCTTTATCCGCCTGCGCCGGCTGGAGGAGAGGCTGAAGCGCCTGGAACAGGACCGGGGCGAGAGCCCGGACGCCTGCGCGCAGGCCCTCCCTTCCCGGCATGATTAGCTCCGCAGGCCGCGTTTCGTCGTGCCTCCCCCTGGCCGCCGTTCCCCGGGCTGCCGCCGCCCTGGCGGCCCGTTCCGGCCCCCAGGCTGCCTACAACCTGCTGCTGCGCAGCGAGGTCGTCGGCGGCTGGCGCAAGCCCAGCCTGGCCCTATACGACCACACCCTGCACTTGATCGGCGGCGGGGAGAAATACGGCTGCACCATGGCCCAGGCCCTCCAGGACGACTTCGACATCACCCTGCTCGCCCACCGGCCCGTCACCCTGGACGACCTGATGGCCTGGTACGACCTGGACCTGGCGCGCTGCCGCGTCAAGATCATGCCCCTCGATTTCTTCCCCCCTGGGGAGGCGGTCAATCCCGACCGCGTCTCGGCGCGCACGGAGAACCCGTTCCTGGCCGTCAGCCGCGAAAGCGGCAACTACGACTTCTTCGTCAACAACAGCATGCTGGAGATGGTTTTTCCCCTGGCCAACGTGTCGCTGTTCGTCTGCCATTTTCCCGAGCGGCCGAAAGGCCCCTATTTTTATGCCCAGCACTACGACCAGCTCATCTACAACAGCCGTTATACCGCCGGCTGGATCGAGAGGAAGTGGGGCCTCTGCGCCGGACGCCACATCTACCCGCCGGTGGACATGGAGCCCGGCGGCGAGGAGGCCGCCAAGGAGAACGTCATCCTGTCGGTGGCCCGCTTCGAGAGCGGCGGCAGCAAGCAGCAGGCCGAGATGATTTCCGCCTTCTCCTGCCTGCGGGCGCGGACGCCCGAGGCGCTGCGTGGCTGGAAGCTGGTCCTCTGCGGCGGCAGCGCCGCCCCCAATCCATACCTGGACAGGATCCGCGCCATGCTGGACGCGCAGCCCGGGCTGCCGGTGGAACTGCGGGTGAACGTCTCCCTGGCGCAGTTGAAGCGCGAATACGCCCGCGCCGCCATCTTCTGGCACTTCTGCGGTTTGGGCCGGAGCAACCCCGCCGAGGTGGAGCATTTCGGCATGTCGACGGTCGAGGCCATGCAGAACGGCTGCCTGCCCATCGTCTTCGACGGCGGCGGCCAGCGCGAGGTCGTGGAGGACGGCGTCTCCGGCTTTCGCTTCGCCAGCACCACCCAGCTGCTGGAGCGCACGCGGCAAGCCGGCGCCGACCCGGACCTGCGCCGGCGCATCGGCGCCCAGGCCCGTTGCCGGGGGGAGGAGTTCCGCCGGGCCGTATTCAGCGCCAGGGTCCGCGAACTGTTCCGCGGGCTGGCAACGGCGTACGCCGCGGGAAACCCGCTCGAGCCGGGAATGGCGGAGTGAATCCATGAATCCGGCGCCCGTACTTTCGGTCGTCATCCTGACCCGCAACTCGCTGGGAGTGGTCGAGCGCCTCGTCGAGGCGATCCGCGCCCAGGAAGGCCCTCCCCCGCTTGAACTGATCTTCATGGACAACGACTCCCGCGACGGCACCGGCGAATACCTGCGTTCGCTCTCCGGCTTTCCCCTGCGGGTCATTCCGGTGCCGCTGGGGCAGTTCAGCCACAGCGGCACGCGCCTGCAGGCGGCGCGCCTGGCCGCGGGAAAGGCGGTGGTCTTTTTCACCGACGACATCGTGCCCATCGGCCGCGACTTCCTGAAGAATCTGACGGCCCCGGTGCTGGCAGGGCGGGTCGCCGCCGCCTACGGCGTCTGGCAGATCCACCCGCAATGGCACGACCCGGTCGATGCCTACTTGCACAACGACTGGTACAAGGGCTTTGACGACATCGTCGAGCCCATTCCCGACTATTGCTGGGAGAAGTTCCCGCCCGAGTTGCGCCGGCGGCTCTGCAACTTCGACAATTGCGCCTCCTGCATCGACCGCGAGACCCTGCTGCGCCTCGGCTTCCCCCCCGTTCCCTACGGCGAAGACATGCTGTTCGCCCGGGCGCTGATCCGCAGCGGCCGGCGCTTCGCCCAGGTCAAGGATGCCAAGTTTTACCACTGGCACAAGGTCAAGGCGGGCTACATGTTCCGGCGCATGTGCTACGACTCCTATCTCAGCGTGAAGGAATTCAATATTTTTTACGTCAGGAGGCTGCGCGGCGTGCTCTGGGCCATTCTCCTGCGCAGCCTGCAACGGACCTTTCTCGCCTTCTTCAAGGTTCGCATGCCGCTGGGCAGGAAATTCTACTGGAGCGGGTACAACCTGCGCATCCTGAGCGCCGACTTTTTCGGCAAGTTCGCCGGCATCCTGACGGCCGAGACGGCCGGCAAGGGCTTCTCGCCGCTGAAAAGGAGATTGTTCGCCGCCCAGCAGCGCATCGTCGCCGAGATCGAGGAAAAGAGCATCCTGCGCTACTGAGCGCCGATGCCGTGCTTCTCCTGCAAATAGCCGGCCAGGGCCTCCGGCCAGGGGGGCATGATGTTCAATCCCAGCCTCTTCAGGTTGGCGTTCTCCAGCACCGAGTACTTCGG
This sequence comes from Acidobacteriota bacterium, assembly GCA_025456175.1. Taxonomy (GTDB): domain Bacteria; phylum Acidobacteriota; class Aminicenantia; order UBA2199; family UBA2199; genus UBA2199. Next base: position 3,650 of record JALOLC010000074.1, read on the forward strand.
CCGCGGGACCTTTGCCGGAAATTCTCCGGGCGCGGCCCTGCTCAGCAGGATCGGGCTCCGGCTGAGACGGAAAATCTCGGCGGCGAACTCGTACCAGGAGCAGCTCCCCTCCGCGGTGCAGTGATAGAGGCCGTTGCCTGCTCCCTGCCGCAGCAGGTGCAGCAGCTGGCTCGCCACGTCGCGGGTCGCCGTGGGGGTCAGGACCTCATCGTCGACCACGCGCACTTCTTGCCGCTCGCGTGACAGCTTGAGCATCAGGTCGACGAAGTTCAGCCCTCCCTTCTCCAGGCAGGGGCTCCTGCCGTACAGCCCGGAAACCCTGATCACGCAATGCTTTTCGGCCAGTGAGCGCACGAAGAGCTCGCCGGCCAGCTTGCTGTTGCCGTAGACGTTCAGCGGCAGCGGGCAGTCGCTCTCCAGGTAGGGGGCCTGCTTGGCGCCGTCGAAGACGTAGTCGGTGCTGACATGCACCAGGCGGGCGCCCAGGGCGTTGGCCGCCAGGGCCAGGTTGCGCGCCCCCAGGGCATTGACCGCGAAGGCACGGGCCGGGTCGGCCTCGCACCTCTCCACGTGGTGCATGGCCGCCGTGTTGACGATGACGTCGGGGGCGGCATCGGCAAGCACCGGCTGCACGCGGGAAGCATCGGCCACGTCGAGCTGGGCGATGGTCAAGGGAACGGTTTCCTGGCCGCCGGAGCGGAAAACCTCGACGATGTCCGAACCCAGCTGGCCGTCGGCCCCGATCACCACGGTCTTCATTTTCGCTCCCTTGGAACCGCTCAGCCCTTCTTGTCCAGGGCCTTGAACACCTGGATGTTGTAGTAGGCGGGGTTGTCGAAGTCCTTGAACTTGGGCAGGTTGTCCACCAGGTCCTTGATGATCGACTCGACGTCGTGCTTGGGGTGGAAGCTGAGGACCCGGCGCGCCTTGTCGATGCTGACCTTGTAGTTGCGGAAGTCCTGGACGTGGTTGATCTTCAGCTGCACCTCGGCCTGGAGATGGGTCTTGAGCCCGGACTGGACCAGGTCGCCGAGCTCGCCGACCGTGTAGTTGCCCGAGGCGATGTTGAAGATGCCCGAGATGCCGTCATTGGCCTCGATGGCGCGGATGTAGGCGCTGGCGGCGTCCTGGATGCTGAGGATCGGCCGCCAGATGGCCGGGTTGTTCACCGTGATCACCTTGGCCGCCACCGCCGACTTGAACATGGTGTTGACCACCAGGTCCAGGCGCATGCGCGGGCTGTAGCCGCTGACCGTACCCTGGCGGAAGGCGATCACCGAGAAATCCTTGTCCTGCAGCTGCATCACCCCCTGCTCGCCCTGGAGCTTGGAGATGCCGTAGGGGTAGTTGGAGACGGCGGGCTGGGTCTCGTCGTACAGCTCGTTGACCGTGTAGCCGTAAACCGAGCAGGAGCCGGCGTAGATGAAGCGCTTGACGCCCGCCCCCTTGGCCAGGTAGGCCAGGAAGGCGGGGGCGGCGGCGTTGAAGATGAAATTCATGCTGGGGGAGAACTCGGCCATGGGGTCGTTGGAGAGGCCGCCCAGGAAGATCACCTGGTCGTAGCCGCGCACGTCGTTGGCCTGCAGGTCGAAGATGTCCTTCTTTACGATGTGCACTTCTTTGGGCAGGTGGTTGCCGAACCAGAATAGGTCGATGACGCTGACCTCGTATCCCCGCTCCAGGAGCTTGGGGATGAGGACCGAGCCGATGTAGCCGGCGCCGCCGGCGATGAGGATCTTCATGCGGATTTCCTCCTAGGGATGGTAGGTGAAGTGGTCGGATTCGGGGCTGGCCAGCCACTCTGCCAGCGTGCGCGCTTTCTGGTCCTTGGCGGAGAGCACGGGGTCCTTCACCGGCCAGTCGATGGCCAGGGCGGGATCGTTCCACAGGATCCCCGACTCGGCCTGGCTGTTGTAGATGCCGGTGCACTTGTACTGGATCTCGGCCGCCGGGGACAGGACGCAGAAGCCGCGCGCGAACCCGGCCGGCGCCCAGACCTGCTTCTTGTTCGCGGCCGAGGCCTCGATGCCGAACCACTGTCCCAATGTCGGCGAGCCCTTGCGGATGTCGACGGCCACGAGGAAGGCGCTGCCCAACGTCACGCGCATCAATTTGCCCATGGCCGGCTGCCATTGGAAATGGAGCCCGCGCACGACGCCCTGCTGCGAGCGCGAGTGATTGTCCTGGACGAAGTCGACCGGCAGGCCCAGGGCCTGGAACTGGTCGGCGCGAAAGACCTCGATGAAGAAGCCGCGCTCGTCCTCGAACACGTCGGGATCGAGGACGACCAGGCCGTTGAGGTGACTGGAAGCGATCTTGACCTGCATGGGTTGCTCCTTTGGCTGGAACGCCAGCCTCAGTGTAGCCGAATCGCCGAAAAAGTCAAGCCGGGAGGGGAACAAGCGCATAAAAATGGTGTACGGTATACGGTGTACGGCTTGCAGAAATGCAATGCACCGATCCGGTTCGGCACCATGCTTTTACCGTCTACCTTCAACCGTGTACCTTACGACCGAGATGCCAATTATAGTTTTTTCAGGATCTTGATGCACTCGCTGCGCAGCGACTTCAGGGCCTTGTCCTCGACCGTCTCCAGGGACTGGATGCGCAGCTTTTTCTCAAGCTCCATGGCGACCGGGTCATTGGCCATGTCGCGGAGGTAGCTGCCCAGGAGCGGGTTCAGCGTGGGGAACAGATCCCGCCGGGCCTGCAGTTCCTCCAGGAAGAGCTGGGGATTGAAGGCGATCAGGCTGCCGAGAATCCTGTTCAGTCCCGCTTCCAGGGTTCCGTAGGCGATCGTGTACAGACGGAAACCCAGCTTGACGGCATTGGGATTTCCCGAGTATATCTCCCCCTCCAGTATGCCCAGGCGCTCGAAGAAGGAATTGACGACCTCGAAGCTGTCCTTGATGTCGGCTATCTTCTGCGCCGGCAGCAGGCTGAATACCTTGGCTGCGCCTTCCTCGCTGGGAGCGCTGAAATAGGCGGTCCAGGCTTCTTGCAGACCTTGCCAATCCACTGCCGGCGGGCCGGTTTGAGCGCCCAGCGCCGCCGTGGCCACAAGCATCATCCCGAGAGCGCAAAGAGCAGTCAGGAGTCGAGTCATGCGTTCCCTCCGCAGCCAGTTACGATGGTCATGGCTGGATTATAACCAAAAAAAAAGCTTTTTCAACTGCTTTTAATTTTTTTGTCTCTTGCCGGCTTTTACTCGTATTTGACGGCGTCGACCACCGAGACCGCGGCCGCCTTGCGCGAAGGGATCAGGGTGGCCAGGAAGCTGATCAGCAGGGAGACGGCGATCACAGCGGCCAGGTCCAGCCAACCGATGTGAAAGGGGACGAAGCGCACCTGGTAGATCTCGGGCGGGACCTGGATCAGCTCGTAGCGGTTGGCCAGGAAGCAGAAGCCGAGGCCCAGGGCGCAGCCCAGGGCCGTGCCCAGCAGGCCGATGACGGCGCCCTGCAGGAAGAAGATGCGGCGGATCTGGGCGGCGGTCGTGCCGTAGGAGAGGAGGATGCCGATGTCCTTGATCTTCTGCATGACCATCAGGATCAGGCCGGCCACGATGTTCAGCGCGGCCACGACGATGATCAGGGCCAGGGTGAAGAAGAGCACGGTTTTTTCAAGCTTCAGGGCCGAATACAGCGACTGGTTCAGCTCCATCCAGGTGATCACCGCGTAGCGCGCGCCCAGGCGCTCGCGCATGGCGTCGGCCACCCTCTCGGCGCTGAAGATGTCGCGCAGGTTGACCTGCAGGTAGCTGACCTGGCCGGGCAGGGAAAAGAGCTTCTGGGCCGCCGCCAGGCCGGAGATCGCGGTGCCGCTGTCGAACTCGAACAGCCCGGAGCGGAAAATGCCGCTGATGTGGAATTTCCTGAAGCGCGGCATGACGCCCAGGGGGGAGAGCGACGTTTGGGGCGATACGACCAGGCAGCTGTCGCCGGCGAACAGGTTCAGCTTCAGGGCCAGTTCGCGGCCCAGGAGCACCTCGCGCTCCCCTTGCGGCAGGCGGCCGAAATCGAGCTTGGCCAGCCAGGGCTCCAGGTCCCGGCGCTCCAGGTCCAGGCCGCGAAAGACCGCCCCGGAGACGTCACGGGTGCCGCCCTTGACCAGGACGGTCCCGTACACCACGGGCATCACCGCCTGCACTCCCGGGAACTCCTTCTCCAGCCGGCGCTTCTGGGCGTGAAAATCGGCGAAGCCCTCCCCGAAGCGGTCGCTGACCATGATGTGCGCCGAGGCGTTCAGGATGCGGTCGCGAATGTCGCCCTGGAAGCCGTTGATCAGGGCCAGGGCGATGATGAGCGCGGCCACGCCGATGGCGATGCCCAGGATGGACACGGCGGAGATGATGGAGATGAAGGAGTTCTTCCGGCCCTTGGCCAGGTAGCGCCGGGCGATGAACCAGGCGAACTTCATTCCCTGGGCCTCAGCAGCGGGAACAGGATGACCTCCTTGATCGAGGCGGCGCCGGTGAAGAGCATGACCAGGCGGTCGATGCCGATCCCCTCGCCCGCCGCCGGGGCCATGCCGTGCTCCAGCGCCTGCAGGAAGCCGTTGTCGATGCGCTGGGCCTCGTCGTCGCCCCGCTCGCGGTCGCGCGCCTGCTCCTCGAAGCGCCGGCGCTGCTCCAGCGGGTCGTTCAGCTCCGAGAAGCCGTTGGCGATCTCCATGCCGGCGACATAGAGCTCGAAGCGCTCCGTCTCCCGGGCATCCGCGCGGGAGGCCTTGGAGAGCGGCGAGATGATCTTGGGGTAGCCGGTGACGAACGTGGGCTCGATCAGGGTCTTCTCGACGTAGGCGTCGAACAGCAGCTCCAGCATCTTGCCGAAGGTGGGCGGCAGCGCCTCCTCCGCGAAGCGCGCGGCGATATGGGCGCGGACCGCGGCCTCGTCCCAGAGCTGCTCGAGCGCCAGCCCCGAGGCCTGGGCGATCGCCTCCATGAACTTCACCCGCCGGAAGGGCGGCGCCAGGGCGATTCTGTGCCCCTGCCACTCGAGGGTATTGTCGACGAGCAGCTCCGCGGCCAGGTCGAGCAGCAGCTGCTCGCTCAGGTCCATGAAGTCGCCGGCGTCGCGGTACAGTTCGTAGAATTCGACCATGGTGAACTCGGGGTTGTGCATCAGCGAGATGCCCTCGTTGCGGAAGTTGCGGTTGATCTCGAACACCTTCTCCATGCCGCCG
>JALOLC010000075.1 GCA_025456175.1 Acidobacteriota bacterium
CTCCCCGGGGCCCGGCCCCGCCTGCGGCCATCGCCGCGGATCCATTGTACACCCTGAGCAAGACGCTGGGAAGTCTCCGCGGCAGGACGCTGCCGCTTCAGCGGGCGATGGCGTTGATGACCATGACCCACAGCGGCAGGGTGACGAAGGAGAGCAGCGTGGAGACGGCGATGATCCCCGCGAGCAGCTTTTCGTCGAGGGGCACGTACTCCCCGAAAAAGGTGGCCATGGTCGCCGTGGGCATCACCGCCTGCAGCAGGATCACCCGGCGGCTCAGGATGTCGACGTCGAAGAGCAGGCAGATCGCGGCCACGGTCGCCAGCCCCAGGGCGAAGCCGCCGGCCAGGCGGAAGAAGGAGGCGGCCAGGACCAGGCGCAGCCGGGCGGCGGGCATGAGCAGGACCAGGTTCTGGCCGATGGCGAAGAGGATCAGCGGGATGGCCAGGGCGGCGAACTGGGCGATGAAGTCGTTCAGCGGCGCCGGCAGGCGCACGCCGGCGATGTTCAACGCCAGCGCGGCGGCGGCGGTGCCGATGGGCACTCCGGCGTGGCGCACCAGGACCCGGAAGAACCCCGCGCTCCCTCCCGGGCCGCGCTCGCAGACAAGGCAGAAGCGGCGGCGCAGCAGGAAGCCGCAGCTCAGGAACACCGGCCAGAAGAACATGGAAAAGAAGACGGCGCGGGTGAGGGCGGCGGCGCCGAAAAACGAGGCGATCACCCCCCAGCCCAGGAAGGCGTAGTTGCCGGCGAACACCGAGAAGGCGAAGGTCAGCTTCTGCTCGTCGCTGGCCTTCACCAGCGGCGAAACCAGCAGGGCGGCGGCGGTGTACAGGGCGGTCAGGACGACAAAGCCGGCGATGACGGGCAGGGCCTGGCGCAGGCTCTCGACGTCGGCGCGGTAGAGGTTCTGGAAGACGAGGAAGGGCAGGGCGACGCGCACGACGAACTTGCGCAGGGCGGCGACTTCGTTCTCGCGGAAGACGCGGGCCTTCTTCAGCAGCCAGCCGAAGGCGATGGGCAAAAGGATGGCCAGCATGGTGTTGAGCATGTCGTTGTTCATGGGGTTGGGGTATCCACTGGTTGCGGATTATATCCCAGGCTGCGATGCCGCGCAACCGGTGGGTGCGGCGAGCGACCAGTGACCAGGCACCCGCCTTGGATCAGTTATCCCGGGGAGTGGCATTGATACTGCCGTCGTTGTAATGCCCCTCCAGACCGGTCACCTGCCCGTCTATTTTTACGAACTTCAAGCGGAAATATTCGATCTCAGTGAAGCGGAAATACTCGTCGGCCATGGGGATCATTTTCATCTTAGCCTGGTTCTCCCTCTGGTAGAACAGACTGCCGTTCTCGAAGGTGATCTTCCGCGGGCCGTAGCTGCCGGCATAGGATTTCAGGATCTCTTCGGTAAGGATGACCGGGTTCAATTCGGCTTTCAACCTGTCCAGGGCCCATTGATAGCCGGCCTGGATGCGCTTATCTTTTTCCTTGGCTGTCAGCTTTTCCAAGGCCAGCATCTGGGCCTTGGCCAGCGCCTGGGCGGCCGGAACCTTGACGTCGGGTTCGACGCCGGTCCCTTCCCAGTTGGTCTTGCTGATGGGATTGACGGCCCGGGCGAAAGGGACGCTGATGGCGAAATTGTCATTGAGGATTTCCATGCGCACCGGGTGGGCGCCGCCGCCGGTGGTTTCGCCGACGATTGTGGCGCGCTTCATGTTCTTCAGGTTGTAGGTGAATTCCTCGGCTCCGGAGAACGTATAACTGCTCGTCAGGACATAGAGGTCGGTCTCGGCCAGCTTGATACCGGGAACATAGGGTTGCGTCCAATACTGCTCGGTCTTTTCGTCCAGTCGGTAATAGAAGGAGTTCAAGTGCCTTGGCTCGCCGCTGAAGAAATAGCTGGACAGAAGCTGGATCATTTCCGGGCTGCCGCCGCCGTTCTCGCGCAGGTCGACGATCAGGGCGTCGCAATTGGCCAGGAAGGCCATGGCACCCACGGCCACGGGGAACGCCTCCTGGGCGGCACTGAAGTAGTTGAATTTCAAATAGCCGACGTTGCCTTCCAGCAACTTGACCTCCCGGAAGCCGTGGTTCTCCATGCGGTTGATTTTTTTTCGCTGTTCCTCGGCCGCTTTCTTCTTGGTCTCGTCGGGTGTCCGCATTTCCAGGATGCGCTCCGGCGCGTAGCGCACGCCCAGGTGCCGGTCGCGGCTGATCGACTGCAGGTCCTCGGTCAACTTCGTGGCGAAAGCCCGGGGATCGTCGAGCGCTGAGTATCTCCCGGCCTTCAGGCTCTTCCTGATCAGGTCGCCCATTTTGCTTGCCGTATCGGGGAAAACATATTGCTTTTGCAAGACGGTCACCACCGCTTCCACCACGGCCTTCTTTTCCTCGGCGCCCAACTTTTGCGGTTGGACCTGGGCCGGGATAATGAAGCTGAATGCCAAAAGGGACAAAATCAAAAAATTGAATTTCTTCATCGTGCTCCTCCTGATGACTGCAACTTCTAAGACGTTTTTCAGCGGACAAAGTTCCCGCAATCGCGGATTTCATCGGCTTTTGCGCTCAGGAAGGCCCATCGGTGCACAGGGCGCTGGCCCAGTCGGGACATCAGTTCCCTGCCACTGCGGTTGTTGCGGATGTCGGCAAGAACGGCGATCGGCTGATCCGGCATCGGGTAAGGCCCTTCAGCCCTTGGCTCCGGAGCCGATGGCGTAAAGCGCCGGGTGGTCGCCGAGGCGTTCGGAAGGGCCGCGGACCATGCGCCAGGAGTGGATCCCCTCCTGAAAACCAGGCCAGGAACGGAGCAGGCGGACCGCCCCGGCATTCCTGTCCAGGACGCCGAGGCGCAGCGTCTCGGAGCCGTGCTCGCTGGCCAGGTGCTCGAGCAACGGTGCGGCCTCCTCGGGAACGATGGCGGCCCAGGGGCCGACGGCCAGAAGGTTGTCGCCGGGACGGGCCATGATCCAGCCCCGCATCTCCCCGTCGCGTTCCGCGACCAGGCAATTCCGCGGGAAACTCTCCAGCCGCCGGCGCAGGAAGAAGGAGCGGTCGTCGCCGAAAAAGTCCCGGTCCAGTCCGCACAGGCGGTCCAGCTCCTCGGGCCGCAGGGGGCGGACGTGGGCGTGCTTCTTGCCCCTGAACTTGCCGCGGAAGCGCAGCGAGCGGCAAACCTTGCGGAAGCCCATCTTTTCATAGAAGGAGACGGCGTTCAGGTCGCCGTCGAGGCCGATGCTCTCCAGCCCGGCGGCGAGCAGGTAGTCGAGGGCCCTCTGGAAAAGAAGCTGGCCGAGCCCCAGCAGGCGCAGGTGCTTGCTGACGACGAGCTCGCCGATGAAGCCGTGGCGCTCGTACTTCGTGGCGATGCAGACGCCCCCCCTTTCGCCGCCGACCTCGGCGATGAAGCAGCCGCCCGGATCGTGGGCCAGGAAGGCCGAGAAGGAGTCCATGCTCTCGGAGGCCCAGCCGGCGGCGTGGACCAGGCCCGAGGCGAAGTCGATGTCGGCCGCGGACATGCCGCGGATTTTCACTTCCGGCGCTCCGCCCATGGGTGCTCCTTAGTACCCCAGCTCCTCGTTGACCAGGACCACCGCGATGCGGCCGGGGACCATGCTCCCTTCGGTCACGACCGTCTGGCAGCAGATGCGCTGCGGCGGATGGCAGTGCGGGTCCTGGCAGAAGCCGGTGTGCGCGCAGGGGGTGTCGGCGCCGACGCGCAGGCTGTTGGCCGCCGCGGCGCTGTTCCGGGCGCGGGCGATGGCCGATTCCAGGTCGGGCGCGACCTTGTTCATGCCGGTGACGACGATCACCTTTTTCGGGCCGAAAATGAGCGCCGCCACCCGGTTGCCGGTGCCGTCGATGTTCACCAGCCTGCCGTCGGCGGTGACGGCGTTGCTGCTCATGATGAAGACGTCGGCCAGCAGTCCCTGCAGGCGCATCTCGTCGACCTCGGCCTTGGAGACCCCCTCGCGGTAGCGGTCCAGGAGACGGATGTCCATCCGGCGCAGGGCGTCGAGCAGCCCCGACTCGATCAGCGTCTCCGAGCCGCCCAGGCCGACCAGGGCGTTGGCTGGGATCATGGCGCAAACGGCTTGCACCGCCTCGGCGCTGGTGTCGAAATAAACGCCCTCGATCCCCCGTTTCATGAAGTTTTTGATGAGGGTCCCGGCCTGCCGCTGCCGGCTCGCCCGCTTATGGTCCTTCTTGCCCTTCATGTTCCTCCCGCTCCGGGCCGTCGATTCGCCGCCGCTTGATTGTACTTGATTCGGCAAGGATTTGAAACCATCGCGGCGCTTCCGGCCAAAATGGCGAAGGCGGAGATCGCTTCATCGGCTCATTCGTCGAACAGGAAGACCTCCTCGATGGGCAGCCGGAACAGCTTGGCGATGTCGTGGGCCAGGCGCAGGGAAGGATTGTACTTGTTCTTTTCGAGAAAGACGATGGTCTCGCGCCGCACGCCGACCTTTTGCGCCAGCTCGAGCTGGGAGAGGTCGAGCCGGGCCCGCAGCTCCCGGATGCGGTTATTCATTCCTGATCCCCGCCACCTTCACATAGAGCCAGCAGAGAAGGAACACCAGTGCCATGCCCATGATTCCCGCGCCGATCAGGCTGTGCGCCGGCAGCCAAATGCGGTCGCTCATGTACATGATGAACAGCCACAAATAGATGGAGATGTAATAAGCCAGGGAAGATGCCTTGGTCATCACCCTTCTGGACATCTCATCCTCGGAGGGTTCCTTGCGCAGATGGCTGCCCACCCGGGACAGGCCCAGGAAAAGGGCGAAGCCGACCAGGATGAATACGGCCCCTGTCATCAGTAGTTCCCGGGTGTTGCCCGCTACCTTGCCTTTCAGCGCCCATAATGCGATGGAGGCCAGCAGCAGGGCGCTGATCACGAAAATGATGATCGTTTTCTTCATAAATCCTCCTTAAACTATTGTGATATAATTATAACATAAAGTTAGAAATATACAACATATTTTTATTTTTTCCCCCCCAAAAAATGCATGACGGCAATTTCCGTTCAGAGGCCGGTCAGGCCGGGATCATTTCATTCCCAGCTTGCGGCCTGAGCGCAAGGTGGCCAGCATCTCGGCCAGCCGCCTCTGTCTGGTCTCCTCCCTTTTGGCGGCGGACACCCAGGCGACATAGAGCCTGCGGTAGGAGGGGGCCAGGCTGGCGAAGAAAGTCCAGGCCTTTTCATCGCCAGCCAGGGCGGCGGCGATGGCTTCAGGGAGCTGGCATTCGGCCTGCCGGGCCTGCTTGGGCGCCGGCTTGCGGCGGAGCAGGGCCGGAGCGAACAAGGCCGATCCGGCAGGGGTCATGCGCTTCGCGGCGATCATCTTCTTCGCTCGGGCGATGTTGAGGTCCGACCAGTTGCTGCCCGGCCTGCGCGGGGTGAATTTCTGGGCGTAGCGCTCGTCGTCCAGGCGCCGGATCGTGCTGTCGATCCAGCCGAAGCAGATCGCCTCCTCGACGGCGTCGTCGTACTCGAGGCGCGCTTTGCCGGTATGCCGCTTGTAGAACACCAGCCAGACCTCCCTTTCCTTCCTGCCGTTGGTCTTGAGCCAGTTGCGCCATTCGCCGCGCTTCACCACGTGCAGCAGCTTCATATTCATAGGATAACTCTAGTCGCTCAGGTATTCCTGATAAATCGCCAAGAGCCACTCGCGTAGCGTCTCACCGGCGGGGATGCGCTCCAGCCACTTCCTGTCCTGCTGCCAGGTGCGGTCGAAGATCACCAGCGACACCTCGTCCAGCGAGGAGATTTTTTTCGCGGCGGGCAGCCTGTCGTGCTGGCTGAAGGGGTAGCTGCAGGTTAGCGGCAGCGGCTTGATCCTTTCCGGCTTGATCCGCGAGGCGATCACGGCGCTGAGCACCGCCTGGTGCAGGAAGAGCTTGCGCAAGAATGTGGTACAAACGCTTTTCTGGTGATCGTTATCCTTCAGGAATCGGGTCAGCAAACGGGCCCACTCCGCGGCGATCCCCAACCTGGGATTGAACGAGAAGACCTCGCAGTTGAAGTAAGGCTGGATCTTGACCGAGTCGGCGATCGTCTCGAAGGCCGGTAGCGCATTGTAGTCCAATCCCGTTTCCTTGTAGATTGGCTGCCAATAATCGTTGGGCGCTGTCTGCGGCGGGATGCCGATGGTGTTGGCCAGGGTGACCGGCCGCACGGCGGCATCGAAGTCATTTTTCAGATCAAGCGCGTCGAGGGGCTTCAGCACGATCACCCCAGGGTCGAGCCAGATCAACGTGTCGATCCCCACGGCGGCAGCCTTTTTCTCCACCTGGGCGGCGGCGAAGGCCTTCAGCGCCAGTGGGTATTCCAGGAATGTCCGCTCCATCTCCAGCGGCAGGATCTCGACCTTATCTCCCATCAGCCAATCGAGGGTAATGATTCCCAGGTCGGGCGCAACAATGAAGATCGGGACACTTTTGCAGGCCCCGCCCCGCTCCCTGATGCTGCGCACCAACGCCCTGACCGACCGGGCCTGCTCCTCGCTGGCGGCGTACGTCACCAAAGCGATTCGCTGCCCGGGCTTGTCGCGGCCGCTGCTGGGCGCAGCGCCCGCCTTGGCCGCGCTGAGAGCGATGACCCCCGCCAGAAGCAGATGGCCCACGCGGCGATTCGTCTTCATTGCTCCTCCGATTTTGTCAGGGATTTGTTGGCGAGCCGGTTGGCGCGCGCTTATCCATTTTTTTTCAGGTAAAAGGAGGGGACCAATGCCGGATGGATGGCGATCCTCTCCCAGACCCTGCCCAGCACGTACGGTTCATGATCGAGCCATTCCCGCTGCAGCTCCTCCCGGGAGGCGAAGTTGCAGACGATCATCGAGCCGATCAGGTCGTTCTTCTCGTTCAGGATGCCGCAAGCGTAGAGCCACTTGCCGTTTTCGTGCCATTTTTCCGCCTGCCGCAGGTGCTCCGGCCGGACGGCCATCCTGCGTTCCAGCGCCTTCTCGTCCGTTCCGTCATAGGCGATCACTACAAACTGCATCGGCCACCTCCGGGAAATATGCGTTTTGATTACATCATGCAGGATTCCATTTCAAGAGCCGGTCGCCTTCCTGCAGGCGGTTACTTCGCTCACTTGCTTGTGGCGAGCGCTTTTTCTTTCAGCGCCGGCAGGAAGCCGGCGTCCATGCGGAAGATGTCGCCGCTCTCCTCGCCGTCCTCGGTCTTCTGATGGCGGAAGAAGTAGAGGTCGCGGCCGCTGGGCGAGACCAGCGGGAAGTCCTCGCCGGCGGGGGTGTTGACGGCGTCTCCCAGGTTGACCGAGGGCGACCAGTTCCCCTGCCCGTCGCGGAAGCTGATGTAGATGTCCCAGCCGCCGCAATGGCCGGGGCCGTCCATCCAGGCGGTCAGGAGATACTCCTCGTCGGGGGAGACGAAGGCATGGCCGCCGATCAGCCCCTGCGGCGACTGGGGATCAAAGAGCTTCACCGGCTGGCCGGCATTGCCGTCGACGAACGGACAGCTCCACAGCCCCATGGACGAATAGTACAGCCTGCCGCTCCGGCCCTGGCTGGCCCGCCACTGGTCGCCCGGCCCGTTGATTGGGCCGGGCAGGGGACGGGGCGGCGACCAGCCATTGCCCTGGCGCTCGACCAGCCAGAGGTTGAACCCATCGGCGTCGGCCCGGCCCTCCAGCGGCCGGTTGGAGCTGAAGAACAGGCGCCGGCCATCGGGGCTGAACGTAGGCTCGAGGTCGCTGTGAACCCCGGAAAAGGGTGCAATGACCGAGGGCTGCCAGGCCCCGTCCTTGCGCGCGGTCTTGTGGATCTCCCACTGGCCGGGGCCCTTGCGGACGGCGAAGAAGGCCTCGTTCTCATCCGGGTTGAGCGCCAGGCAGAACTCGACGCGTCCCGGCAGGCTGATGACATCGGGGGCGAAAATTTCGGCCGCAGCTTCCGGCGGCTTCTGGCCCGGGTCGGGGTCGTTGAGCTTGGGAACACCCTGTTCCCGGGCATGACTGGAAACAACAATCGCCAGCAGGCAACCAAAGATTAGAAGCTGTTTCAATTTTTCTCCTTAGGCTGCAGCTCTGCCAGCATTTTTTTGGCATTGTCGTTGTTGGGATTCAACACCAAGGATTTCTTATAATTTTCAAGGGCGAGGCCTTGGTTCCCGGCCTTCATGTAGGCTTCGCCCAGGCTGTCGTACGCATTGGCGGATCGGGGAAAGAGCTCGACGTTGAATTGGAAAACTTTCAAGGCCTCCGAAATTTTTCCGGCATTGATCAGGCCATATCCGATAAAATTGAATGATCCCTCGTCAAAATAGAACCCGCTCTCCTTCTCATGCAGCTTTCTGAGCCTGGCAATCGTTTCATCAAGCGCGTCCGGGGCGGCGTTTTTAAGGAGCTCGGAGGCCAGCTTCTTATGCTGCAAAAAGAAAACCCGGAGATGCGCCTGATGCTGCGGCCGCACCCACTGGTCGCCGCGCTCCCGATAAACCTTCATATTTTTAACAAAGGCAAATTCCCGCTCCAGGGAGAGCTGCTCCTGGATCTCGGCGAGGTCTTTGCCGGCGGCTTCCGCAGTTCTGACGCTGTTCCAGAGCCTGCGGATGTAATCGAGGTGCTCATGGGCGCGCTCCCTGGTCCAGAGCCCGGTCATGTCGCACAAGACTTTTTCCACGGCGTTTTCGCCCTCCAGGATCTCCTCCAGCACCGCGATCCAGCGCAGAACGTCCAGTTCCGCATATTCGCCGTAGGGATAGGGAGCGAGATGGTGCTCATGCAGGATGAATCCGGGAAAAATCGCCAGCTTCTCCTCGGGAACGACC
>JALOLC010000173.1 GCA_025456175.1 Acidobacteriota bacterium
CCGTCCCGCCCTCACCGACCGCGATGCGCGAGGCCAGCACCTTGGCCTTGATGCCGCGGTAGCGGCTGAAGTATTCCTCGACCATGGCCCGGGTGGCAATACGGTCGCGCCCCTCGAAGTCCATGTAGTTCGCCCCCAGGCAGGCGATCAATCGGTCCACGTCCTTGTCTTCCACGCTGGCGGTCACCTTCTCCAGGACGGCGGCGACGCCATCCTTGTCGCTCCGGGAACGGCAGGAGGAGAGCGATGCCGCAATGAGGAGCAGCACGGCCAGGAGGGCCCCCTTCTTTCCGCGGGTCATGGGTGCCCGTGGCGCCCGCGGCAACAGACGATCGCGATCATATTTTTTTCAGGGCCTGGTCGAGGTCGGCGATGATGTCGTCGGGATGCTCGCCGCCCACGCAAAGGCGCACCATCGTGGGCGGGATGCCGGCCCGCCCTGCTGCGAATGGGTGGAGATGGCCGGGATGGTGGCCACCGACTTGATGCGCCCCAGGTCGGTGGCGCGGAAGATGCGCTGCAAGGCGTCAAAGAAGCGCCGGGCGTCGGCGGCATGGCCCTGGATCGTGAACGACATCAGGTGTCCGAACATGGGACGGTCGCTGTCGGCCAGGTGCATGTAGCGGGCGGCCAAAGCGTGCAGACGGTGCCCCTTCAGGCCCAGGTAATCGACCGTCTCGATCCGGGGATGGCCGGCGAGGAACTCGGCCACGGCAACGGTGTTCTCGGAGAACTTCTCCACCTTCAGGCGCAGCGTCCGCAGTTCGTTGAGGAAGAAGAAGGCCGAATAAGGGGACATGCAGGGGCCCGAATCGCGGCCCGGCCACAGTTTGAGCCAGGTCGCGTAGTCGGCCGTGGCTTCGGCGGCCAGGTGCCGGCTGGTGATGGCGTGGCGGGCGATGATGGCGCCGCCAAGCGAGGCGCCGCCGCTGCCGATGGTCTTGGTCAGCGAGTGCACCACGACGTCGGCGCCGTGCGCCAGCGGCCGCATCAGCGCCGGCGTGGCGATGGTGCTGTCGACGATCAGCGGGATCTGGAAGCGCTTGGCCAGCCGGGCCAGCGCCTGCAAATCAGAGCAGGCCTGCTGCGGGTTGGAGGGCATCTCGGTGTATAGGAAGCGCGTCCGTTCATCCACCAGTTTCTCCCACTCCTCGTTCTCCCAGGGCTTGGCCACCCAGCGCACCATGGCGCCGCGCTCCTTCAGGCGCACGTTGAACAGCTGGAATGTGCCGCCATAGACCTGGGCCGAGGAGACGAAGTTAACCTCTTCGCCGCCTTTTTCCGGAAGGACCAGCAGCGGCTCCACCGCCTGCTTGATGGCCGCCATGCCCGAGGAGGTGCAGAACGCCGAGGCGTCGAAAGGGCAGCCGTAGGCTTCCAGGAGTGAGAGGGTGTCCTCCAGGTAAGAGTTGGTGGGATTAATGATGCGCGAATAGCACCAGGTGGGAATGCGGTAGGAAAGCCCCGCCTCCATCTCGTCGCTGTCGCGGTAGCCCTGCGAGGTCGAGGGGAATATGGGCTCGATGATCCCGCCCTGCCCGCTGCGGAATGCCTCCTCGACCGAGTACATGCCGTGAACGGCAATGGTGTCGAAGCGCGCCCGGCGCATGGCCGCCCGCAGTTCGCTTCTTTGGGCCAGGTATTCCTGGCCGATCTTGACGTAGCGCTCCACGCCCGGGGATGCCGAATCGCTCATGCTCGTCTCCCTGAATGGATTTGCCGACATGGCCGGCGCCGGGTTCAGCCCGCGCCGCTCATCAGCCGCTGAAACCGGGCCTGGCCACGGGCACTTCCTTAGCATACTGAAAATTAAAAGTCAAACCGTCTCGACCCCTTCCCGTATTGACAGGCAGGGCAAAAAGCATTACATTGCGCCGGGGTGACCATGGAAACACGCATCCTCTTTTACTCGACCAACCGCCGCGCCCAGGCCGTCAGCTTTCGCGAGGCGCTGCTGAAGGGGCTGGCGCCCGACAAGGGGCTTTACATGCCCGAGCGTATCCCGGTGTTGGCTCCTGGGGAAATCGACGCCTTTGCCGACATGGACTACCCCGGCATCGCCAGCATGGTGTGCGGCAAGTTCCTGCAGGGGGAGATCCCAACAGAAAACCTGCAAGCGCTGTGCCGCGACGCCTACGATTTCCCCGTCCCCTTGGAGCCGGTGCGGGACCGCCTGCATGTCTTGCGCCTGGACCAGGGCCCGACCGCCTCGTTCAAGGACTTCGCCGCCCGCCTGATGGGGCGGCTGATCCACCATTACCTGCGCCTGGAAAACAGGCGGCTGCTGATACTGACCGCGACCTCCGGAGACACGGGCAGCGCCATCGCCAACGCCTTCTACGGCCTGGACAATATCCAGGTGCTGGTCCTGTTCCCGGAAAAGGAAGTGACCCGGCGCCAGCGCCAGCAGATGACCACGCTGGGCCGCAACGTGAGCATCATCGCCATCGACGGCAAGTTCGACCATTGCCAGGCGCTGGTCAAGGAGGCGTTCGCCGACCCCGAGCTGGGCCATCTGCCCATGTCCTCGGCCAATTCCATCAATATCGGCCGGCTGGTGCCGCAGACCGTCTATTATTTCTACGCTCACTCCCGGCTGCGCCTCCATCCCGCTGAGCGGGCCGTTTTTGCGGTTCCCTCGGGAAATTTCGGCGACATGATGGGCGCCGTCCTGGCACTGCGCATGGGACTCCCGGTCCACCGCCTAATCATTGCCACCAATGAAAACGATGAATTTCCCAAGTACGTAAACAGCGGCTTGTACCACGCAATTGAACCTTCGCGCAATTGCATCTCCAGCGCCATGAACGTCGGCCATCCCAGCAACCTGGCCAGGCTGATCGACCT
>JALOLC010000076.1 GCA_025456175.1 Acidobacteriota bacterium
TCGATTTGCCGACCTGCTTGGGGCTGGTGGCCTCGACGTTGACGCCGGGGACCAGCGAGCCGTCTTCGAGTTGCACTACGCCAAAGATCTTGGACGTAGCTTGCTGGGCGGTCAGCAGTCCTGCGCACAGGAGCAGGCTGAGAGCCAGCACGAGGAACCGTTTGCTTGCATTCATCTGTTTGTCCTCCTTTTAATTTTCAGACAAAACATTAATATAGAAGCAAGAATCGTGCCAAATCGAACTTTCGTGGCGCCGGCGCCGGCAGCCGGCTGGGAGATTCCCAAAGGCTTGATAATCAATGATTTTCCCGGGCGAACAGAGCGGTCATATTATTTGGCGCGCAAGGGAATTTTTAAAAAGCAGCGGAATATTCAAATAATTGAATAATCATTCAAAAAACAGAATTTTGGCGGCTGAAACACACAATGATCCCTTGGTTCTTGCCGTACGATGCGGGAACAAAGAGCGGGTCTTATTCGCTGATCTTGAACTTGAATTCCTGCAAGCCCTTGGCCTTGGCCACGGTGTCCAGCATTTCGATCTCCAGGATATAGTCGCCGGGCGCGAGCGGCTTTTCCAGGCGCTCGGTGACGGCGCCCTTGGCGTCCTTGGTCACCTCGGTAAAGGTAAGGGCGATGGGCTGGCTGATGATGGGGCTGCTGACGGTTTGCGGGGGCAGCTTGCTGATTTCCTTGCCGTCCCTCTTGAATGTGTAGGTGATCTGCAGGTTGAAGGCGCCGGTGGCGCTGTCGGGCTTGCCGCCGATGACGAAATAGAAAAGGTCCAGGCCCTCGCTGGCCTTGAATTCATTGTTAATTTTCGGCGCCAGCATCAGGGTGTTGTAGACGAAGGAGTTCCTGTGGACGATCATCTTGGTCTCGGCGCTGGACAGCATCTGCAGGTTGGCGACCGAGAAGACCGGCGTGGCGGTCAGCTGGCTTTTCAGCTGCGAGAAATCGGGAAGGGTGAACTCGATATAGGTGGTGGTGATCTTGGTGTAATCGGGGGTGGCCAGGGCCAGGGCCAGCAGGTAGGTGCCGGACGGGAAAATGTCTCCGGCGATCGAATAATAGTTCACGGCATCGGGCTGGAATGTCGGCTGGGCCTCCTCCAGGTCGAAGCGGATGTTGCGCTCCTTGACGACCTCGGCGGCGGCGCCGTTGGCCTGGCGGTAGACGCGGGTGAACATGAGATGGCTGGCTTTGAGCCGGGCGGGGTTGTCCGCCGCGGCAGCGAAGCCCAGGTCGGCGTTCTTGATCTGGAAAAGGAAGATGGGGTAGAGCTGGTTCTGCTGGGCGGGAAGATACAGGGTCTTGAGATAGGCCAAGGGGATGTCGTTGCGGCCCTGTTTCAGCGGCAGTCCGGCGTCGATCGCCGCCGTGACCTGGGGCGGGATGAAGTACTGCTGCTGGGCGGCCAGCGGCAAGGCGACGAACAGCAGGATGACCAGTGCCAGGATGATGGATATCTTTGTTTTCATTTTGACTCTCCTTACACGTTATAGTTTGACCTGAATTTCTTTCTGTGCCTGGCTGCTGTCGGCGGTGTTTTCCAGGGTGACCCGCACGGTGTACGGACCGGCCGGCAGCTGCAGGGGGAATTCGAGGGTGATGTTCTTGCCCAGCCCGGCGAGCATGGCATCGGAAACGGAAACGGTGCGCAGCTCCTCCTTTTCCAGGGCCGTTCTTCCTTCGGGATCGCGGACAAGCACGGCCAGCTTGAGCCGTGTCTCATAGACGCGGGTCTGCTCGTTCAGGACCAGGTTGGTCACCCGGTAGGGAACCTCTAGCAGCAGCCGGGCGCGGCCGGGGCCGAGGGATTCGGCGGCAAGGGAGAACGTGAACAGGCGCACGTTGCGCTCGATGCCCTTGGGCTTCAACTGCATCTGGGCGACGTTGATCATGCTGATGCGGCGGGCGCTGGTCGGGTCGAGCTTGTACATGCCTTCGCGCTGGCTGTCGATGAACACGATGGGGAAGGCGCCGTAAAACCAGATCTCGACCGGCGGCTGGTAAAAGCTGTAGCCGCTGGGGTAGACGTCGCGCCGCTCCGGTTCGCCCAGCAGGATGAAGATGCGGCCGCGGTCGCTCAGCCAGCCAGGGCTGCCTTCGCGGAACAGGCGGTTGGCTTCGTCGATGCGGCGGTAGTACTCGTCGCGGAATTCGTTCTCCTCGGTGGTGGGATCGGGATCGCGCGTCTTCCAGAACTCCTCGATGAATTGCGCCCGCTCCGTTGCCGGCGTATTCCTGAATATCTTCCTCTCTTTACCGCTGATGATGTAACGGACTTCGGAGAGGAACTGCTTTTCCTCAGGCAGCAGGCTGTGCACGGACCGGCCCCCGGACGAGCAGCCGGGCAGCACCAGCATCAGGAGAATGCCTCCCGCCAGGCCCAGGGCGATCCTTCTGGGCAGGGCGGGCACCGCCGTTGCCGGAAACAATGAGTTTTTCTTTTTCATATGCCTGCACCTGATTATATTCAATTGCAATATATTCTACCATATTTCTTTTTCACTTACAAAGAGTTACAATACACGTCATGAAAAAACGATTCCTGGCCATGTTCCTGCTCGGAGCGGCGGCCGCCCTGATTTTCGCCCAGGAACCCCTGGAAAAGGCGGTGCAACAGAAGGACTGGCCTGCCCTGGCCGCCCTGTTCAGCGACGACACGCACCGGCAACTGGCCGAGTATTTCCAGGATTGCCAGGGGGTGGGCTTCACCCTGCTGCGACCTGACAACCTGATGTTCTTCGCCCGCTTCCGCTATGTCGCCGAGATCGGCGAGCTCAGCTTTGAACGCCAGGACGGCGCCTACCGCCGCCTGGCGCTGAAACGCACCATCAAGCCGCTGTACTTCATCAGCTCGTTTTCCAGCTACGCCATCGTCGACCGCAAGCTGCGCATGGGCGACGCCGAGATCCATTTTAAAAAAGGAATGATCTACCGCGGCATGCCCATGGGCAACGTGTTCCTTTTCAGCGGCGAATGGGAATTCCGCATCCGGCCCGATTCCGAGGAGGAGCGGCTGACCCTGCAGGACCTGGAACGAAGCGACACGCTGGTCAAGGAGGCCCGGACCGGGATTTTTGTCTTCAGCAACCCGGAGAATCTGCTGGCCGGGCTGCCCGAGCCGGAGACGGCTTCCGGGCCGCTTGACGAGGAGTCCGCCTCCCTGTACCGGGCCTTCCAGGAGCGCTGGGGCATGCCGGTTTCGATCTTCAACGAGCTGTGGTATTTCCCCTTCGCGTCCGACTTCAACACGGTCTTTTTCCATCGCAAGCCGGGCAAGTCGTACTTCCGCTATATCTACAACAGCGGCAACTCTCCCGACACCAGCCTGGTCCTGCTGCCGGAAAACAAGTTCTACCTGAGCTACAACGCCGTCAAGGGCTTCAAGTTCTCGCAAGCGGGGGTCGACGAGCTGGAGAAGCTGCAGCTGAGCCTTTTCATCAACCCCCAGGCCGGCTTCCTTTCAGCCACCTCGGTCCTGAATTTCAAGGAGCCGTCGAACGTCAAGACCGTCAGCCTGGCCCCCGGGCTGGTCGTCAAGGGCTTTGGCAGGTCGCCGCAGTACGACCTGCAGCTGTTCCGCCGCGAGGACACCTACTACCTGCTTGGGGAAGAGTTGAACAAGTTCTCCTTTTACTATGTCGGAGCCATCGATTCCAACAATGAAGGAGGCGATCTGGCCCGGATCACTGCGGGCAATCGCCTGGCCAAGAACATCGACCATTACTTCATCCTTGACCGCGATCAGAACTTCTACCCCAACCCCGGCCAGCATTTTTTCAAAAGCCGGCTGAAGATTTCGCTGCCCGCTCCCATGCTGTGCCTGGCCTCGGGCAGCCTGCGCTCGCAGCGCAAAGTCGGCGAGCGCAACGAATTCGTCTTCGAAAGCCCGGGCAGCAAGGGGGTGTCGCTCGTCTGCGGCAGCTTCGCCAAGCTCGCGACCGTTGACGGCGCCTTGCCGGTCCAGGTCTTCGGCAACCCGAAGCTGAAGCTCAGGGAGTCGTATACTCCTGCGGCGATCAAGGGCTATGTCGATTTCCTGGTGGAGAAGTTCGGACCCCTGGAGGTCCCGGAGGTGAACCTGCTGCTGCGCCGCTGGCAAGACTACGGCGGCTGGAGCCAACAGGGCTACGTCATCTTCAACCTCATGGACAGCAATCTCATCGACGACGACGTGAGCATGCGCCGCCGGTTGCGCAGCGACAGCCCCGTGGTGTTCAATGACCTCAACCGCGACAACCTGATACACGAGCTGGCCCATCAATGGTGGGGCGGGCTCGTCTCCTGGAAGACCTACCAGGACCAGTGGCTGACCGAGGGCCTGGCGCAGTTCGCCACCCTGCTCTACCTGGAAAACACGCTGGGGGCGAATTCGTTCCGCCGGATCGTGGCCGGGTCCAAGCGCTGGGTGTTCCGCAAGAATGCCGCCGGCCCGGTCATCTACGGCCGGCGCATCGCCAACCTCAGCGAGGACCTGAACACGTTCCAGAGCATCGTCTACAACAAGGCGGCGCTGGTCTTCCTGATGCTCAAGGAAATGCTGGGCGAGGAGGAGCTGCTGTTGCGCCTGCGCCAGGTCCTGGCCGACTTCAAGTTCCAGAGCCTGGTCAGCTCGCGCTTCATCCAGCACGTCAGCGGGGGCGAAGAACGGCTGCTGAAATTCTTCAACGGCTGGATCTATTCGCGGAGATTGCCCCGGGTGCGCTACCAGGTCGCCGTCAGCGGCCAGAGCGCCGAGATCACCTTCACCCAGGAGGACACGGATTTCGTCTTTCCCGTCGCCGTCCGCGTCGCCAGCGCCGAGGGCAAATACACGCGCACGCTGATCGTGGAGGAGAAGGTGCAGAAATTCCGGATCTTTGAGAACACGCCCATCCTGTCGATCCAGGTCGACGCCCTGGTCTCGCCGATCGACCTGCAGCAATAACGACGGCGAAGCCGTTCGCCAGTTTGGCAAGCGGCCCGGCTCCGTGCTACAATCCCGGCATGAAGACCTCGCGCCTCCCGCTGGCCGCCATTGCCGCCTTGGCTCTCGCCGCCGCCTTTTCTGCCGCCTGCGGCGGCAGGGCCGATGAGCCTTTCAACCTGCTGCTCATCACCCTGGACACCACGCGGGCCGACAGCATCGGCGCCTACGGCAACCGCGAAGCCGCCACTCCGAACATCGACCGCCTGGCCCAGAACGGGGTCATGTTTCGCGATTGCTACGCTGCGGTGCCCCTGACCCTGCCGTCCCATTGCACGCTGTTCACCGGCCGCTATCCGCCGGCCCACGGCGTGCGCAACAACGGCACGTATTTCCTGCCGGACACGGAGACCACCCTGGCCGAGGTCCTCAAGGCCCGGGGCTTCCGCACCAGCGCCTTCATCGCCTCGTTCACCCTGCTCTCCAAGTTCGGGCTCGGCCAGGGCTTCGAGGTGTACGATGAAACCTTTCGCCAGAGCCAGGCGGCGCTCAATTTCCATGACGAGATCCCGGCCAACGAGATCACCAGAAAATTCTCCTCCTGGCTGGAAAAAACCCACGGGGAGCGCTTTTTCAGCTGGCTGCATTTTTTCGACCCGCACCACCCCTACCTGCGCCATGCCGAGGTGGACGCCCGCTTCAGCGGATCGGAAAGGCGGGCGTATGAAGGGGAGATCGCCTACGTGGACCTGCATATCGGCGAGATCATCCGCCTCCTCGAAGCCAAGAAGCTGCTGGAGCGGACGATCATCGTCGTTGTCGGCGACCATGGCGAGGCGTTCGGCGAACACCAGGAGTTCGGCCACGGCGTGTTCTGCTACGAAGAGAGCCTGAAGGTCCCCCTGGTTCTCTACAATCCCGTTTTGTTCACCCGCGGCCGGCAGGTCGCCGGGCGGGTCAGCCTGGCCGACGTGCTGCCCTCGCTCCTGCACTACCTGGCCATCGCCGTTCCGGAGAAGGTCCAGGGTGTGAGCTTCCACGGCCTGGCCGCCGGCCGCGGGGAACGGCAGCCGCGCGACATCTATTTCGAAAGCCGTTTCGGCATGGAGGCCAACAACTGGGCGCCGATCACGGGAATGATCGCCGGCAACCACAAGTACATCTCGCTGATCGAGCCCGAGCTCTATGACCTCGGGTCCGATCCCGCGGAGCGGGTCAACCGCCACAGGCAAAAGAACATCCTGGCCCGCGGCCTGGACAGCAAGCTGCGCCGCTTCCTCCTGGACCATTCTTCCAGTGCCGGGGCGGGCCGGCGCGAGCTCTCCGCTGCCGACGTCGACAGCCTGAAGACATTGGGATACATCTCGGCCTCCTCGGCGAAAGCCAAGGACATGATCGATCCCAAGCAAGGCTACGGCCTGTACGCCCAGGTCGAGCTTCTGAAGGAGAAGGCCAGGGCCGGGGAGCATGCCCGGGTCCAGGCTGAACTCGAGCGCCTCGTCGCCGCCAATCCCGGCGTGCAGCTGCCGGGATTTTTCGAACTGGAATTCTCCATTAAAAAAAATACCGGCCGCGCGGCCGAGGCGCTGGCCGTCCTGGAGAAGGCCAGCGCCGCCTTTCCCGACCACGAGCTGTTCAAGCTCATCCTGGCGACCGAGCTGTCCAGCCGCGGCCTGGTTGCCCGGGCCCAGGAGCTTTGCCGGGAACTGCTGGACAGGAATCCCCGCTTCGCCGCCGCCCTGATCCTCCTGGGCGACATGGCCCGGGAACAGGGCCGGCGCGCCGAGGCCGCCGGCCACTACCGCCGGGCGCTGGCGATCGAGCCGCAGAACACGCGCCTGCCTGAGCTCCTGGCGCAGATGGAATCGCAGGCTGTACCCACCGCCTCCGAGCGCGTTGCCGGGCTGGAAAAACGCGCCGCCGCCCTGGTCGCGGACAACCGGCTGGACGAGGCCAGGAACCTGCTGCGGCAGATTCTCGATCTCGATCCGGGCCATGTCTCCGCCCGGGTCGACCTCGGCGCCATCGCCACCCGCCGCGGCGCCCTCAACGAAGCGCTGGCCTATTTCCAGGAGGCGGCGCGCCTCGATCCCGGCCATGCCCTGGCTCACTGCAACCTGGGAGTCGTCCTCTTCAACCTGTTCCGCCAGGAGCGTGACCGCGCCCGCCTGCAGCCGGCCCTGGAGAGCTTCGACCGCGCCGTCCGCCTTGACCCGCGCCTCAGCGAAGCCTACAACGGCCGCGGCGCCGTGCACATGGAACTGGGAGCGAACGAACGTGCCGCCGCCGATTTCTACAAGGTGATCGAACTGCGGCCCGGCACGGTCAACGCCTACTTCAATCTCGCCTATGCCCTGGTCAACTCCGGCCGCAGGAGCGAGGCGCTCGCCGTCCTCTCCCGCTTCAAGGAATCATATGAGGCCAAGCTGCAACCCCGGCAACGGCAGGAACTGGACGCACTGATCGCCGAGATCGGTTCCTGAAGAAGAGGCCTCCCCGGGGCGCGGCACGAGCGGAGCGCCGCAAGCTGGATTTTTCCTGGCAAATGAGGTATGCTATCGCATTGATCCGGCAGAGGCAATCAGGAACCAACGAGGTCCGTGATGTTGGATGAATCGCTGCTCGCTCCCCAGGACAGGCAGGCACGCGGCCGCAGGTGGCTGTTCCTGCCCATCTCGCTGCTCATCCACCTGCTGGCCATCGGCGCCCTAGTGCTTGTTCCCCTGCTGCTGGCCGAAAGCGACCTCCCCGAGATCCAGGTGACCAACGTACTGATCATGTCCCCTGTCCTGCCGGCGCCGCCGCCGCCGCCTCCTCCTCCCCTGGGCAGGCGAAGGAGCGCGGGAGTCAAGCCGGCCGACGAAAAGCCGGAGGCGAAGCCGCCGGTCTTCTTCGGCAGGCTGGTCGCTCCCATCGAGGTGCCGGTCACGATCGCCGAGGACGAGGGCAGCGACTTCGGGGTGGAGGGCGGCGTCCCCTGGGGCGTGCCCGGGGGGGTCGAGGGGGGCGTGGAGGGCGGCGTCGTCGGCGGGGTGCTGGGCGGGGTGCTGGGCGGCGAGCTGCTGAACGAGCCGGCTTTCTTCGTCAGCGGCGGCAAGGTGCCCAAGCTGATCAAGCAGGTCAAGCCCGAGTATCCCCGCGAGGCCTTCGCCAACCGCCTGCAGGCGGTGGTGATCGTGGAGGCCCAGACCGACGTCTACGGCCGCGTGAGCCGGGCGCGCATCATCAGCGGCCATCCCGCCTTCCACGAGCCGGCGCTGGCGGCGGTGCGCCAGTGGCTCTACGAGCCCTATATCGTCGACGGCGTGCCGCGGCCGATTTATTTCACCGTCTCCATCACCTTCGGCCTGACCTTCCAGTAAAGATCTCGGCGTACGGCCAGCGCACAGAAACGAATCATCGTGACGCGCCCGCAGGTCCCCACCAGGGGATAACGCGTAATACGAAACATGGTTAGAATTATATTCAAGCACCAAATTCCAATGACCAAATGACCCAAACAAAGAAAAGATACTTGAAAGGACACTTGTCTTGGCTTTTGTTTCGGAAATTGGAATTTGGAATTTGGGATTTGGTGCTTGGGATTTAATTCTTCCCTTTTACCGTACACCGTGAACCGTATACCAAGATCAATGATTCGTTCAAGCCCTATTCCGGCTCCTTCAAGGCGCGGCGTATGGCCTGGGCCAGGAAGGCCGCCAGCGGGGCGACCGTCCCGCGCACCGGCGCCGACAGCCGCCTTCCCGGC
>JALOLC010000174.1 GCA_025456175.1 Acidobacteriota bacterium
CATGATCGCAGCCATCAAGCCCAAGGACCTGGTGCTGCCGCCTGTGGATATCTGGTTCAAGCGCTGGTTCCTGCTGACCGCCGGAACCAAGCAGAGCTTCAACACCATGACCGTCGCCTGGGGCAGCGTCGGCGGCATGTGGGAAATGCCCTTCGTCCAGGTCGTTGTCCGGCCGACGCGCCACACCTTCGGTTTCATGAACGAGTTCGACACCTTCACCCTCTGCTCGTTCCCGGCCAAATTCCGCAAGGACCTGGCCCTGCTCGGCAGCCGCTCGGGCCGCGACGGCGACAAGATCGCGCTGACGCGGCTGACGCCGGTGAAGTCGGCCGCTGTCGCCGCGCCCTCGTTCAAGGAGGCCGACCTGGTCATCGAGTGCCGGAAAATATACTGGCAGGACCTTGACGACCGCCATTTCCTCTCTGAAAAGATCGCCGCCCAGTACCCGCAGATGGATTTCCACCGCGTCTTCTTCGGCGAGATCCTGCGCGTCCGCGGCAGCAGGGAGTTCCGCCGGAAATAGGCCGAACGGCGATTGACAAGCGCCACCGCTCCTGCTACCGTGACCCCGGTGGCGGAAGCTGCCCGGGAGGGGACGCATGTGCGAGTTCTGCACGCAGCACGGCGAGGGCAAAACATGGTACCTCAACGCCAAGAACTATTCCAGCGACCTGCTCAGCGACCTCAAGCGCCGGCAGTTCATCGGCGGCTTCCTCGACCAGGTCGTCGCCAACGGCAACCGCAAGATCACCCTGCTGGAAAAGACCATCCTGCGGGGCATGGACCTCCCCGCTTTCGTGCGCCAGAAACTGACCCAAGACATGAAGCCGGTGCACTTCGGCCAGGTGGTGCCGCTCGAGGACGTGGACAGGATCCTGGCCATGGCGCGCACGATCACCCGCGTGGCCTGCGGCTGCAAATGGGCCAAGGAGAGGAAGGAGGGCCGCCTCTGCTATGCCATCACCATGGGACCACCCGCCTGGACCGACTGCATGGACATGGATTTTTTCGGCTCCGGGGAGGTGGCGCGCCTGGAGAACCTGACGCGCGCGGAGGCGGCGGCCGCCATCGGCGATAGCGACCGCCAGGGCTTCGTCCACAGCGTCTGGACCTTCCACACCCCCTTCATCGGCGCCATCTGCAACTGCGAGAAGAGCTACTGCCTGGCCATGCGCTCGAGCCTCAACCTCAAGGCACCGGCCATGTTCCGCGCCGAGTTCGTCGCCGCCGTCGACCGCGGCGCCTGTTCGGGCTGCCGCGCCTGCATCGAGCGCTGCCCTTTTGGCGCCATCGAGTTCGATGTGGCCGGAACCGTCTGCCTGATCGACAAGAGCAAGTGCTACGGCTGCGGCGTCTGCCGGCCGGCCTGCCCCAGCGACGCCATCCGCCTCAGCGAGCGCCGCGCCGACCCCGTCGCCGCCGCCATCTGGTAGGATCGGCCGGTTTCTCGTGCCACTGCCGGAGAAGGCTGGCTAAAGGCTTGGGTTCCTAGCCGATCTATTTGCGAGTTTCCTCAGTCGGGCGCGGAGTGTAAGAATTGTTCTGCTGTGCTAGAATAAAACCCTGGAAAAACCGGCAGCAAGAGACGGATTTGCTATGGCAGCAATCTTCCCCGGCGGCAAAACTGGAGGTCGAATGCCCGATAGAAGAAGCGCGTTTATCAAGTCCACGCTGATCCTGCTCGGCACGCTTTTTCTATTCTCGCATTCGTGCAAGACCACTGATCCGGAGAACGGGCTCAACGGGTATTTTTCCCTGGAGCAATTGCGGGCCGATTTCACGCAGATGAGGAACGCCCTGGAAAGCAACCATCCCGACCGGCTGCGCTACGAGACGGCGGCAACGCTGGCCGGTCTTTTCGACGCCGCAGACAGCTCCCTGCGCGACGGCATGACCGAGGGCGAATTCTACCGGGTCGTCGCCCCCCTGGTCGCCCGCACCCATTGCGGCCACACGAACATCAGGCCCTCCGATGGTTTTTCCAGCGCCCTGGGGAACTCCGCCCGGGTCCTGCCGCTGGGGATATACCTGGACAACGGCAGGGCCTATGTCGACGCCGACTACGGCTCGCAGTCGGGCATCGCCCTGGGCAGCGAGGTGCTCGCCATCAACAATGAGGCCTTGCCCGGCGTCGTCGAGCGCCTGCTGGCCGGGATCTCCGCCGACGCGCTGAACACCTCGGCCAAGATCCACAGGCTGAACCGGAGTTTTTACTTGTATTACTATTATTTCTGGGGCGAAGTGCCCAGGTTCGATCTGCGGGTGAAGGACGCCAGCAGCGGTGTCGAGTCCCTGGTCCAGGTGAACGCCAGGGCCTATTCCCAGGTCAGCCGCGACGCCGGCAGCCGCTTCCCCTGGTCGGGCCGCCTGGCCCTTGAAATCAACGGCAGCCTGGCCGTTCTGACCGTTCCGAGCTTCGTGATCGGGCAGAATCCGGATTACCGCGCTTTTTTCGCGGATGCTTTCCAGCGCCTGAACAACGGCGGCGTGAAGCGCCTGATCATCGACATCCGCAGGGGTACGACCATTTGTTCGCGGAGACGGCCCCGCATGCCGTCCATTTCCAGGGCAAGACGTTGGTGCTGATCGACGGCGGCTGCTTTTCGACCTCCGGTCATTTCTGCTCCCTGGTCCGGCACCACGCCCTGGCCGAGTTTGTCGGAGAGACCGGCGGCGGCACTTTCCGCTGCCACGACAATTCCAGGGAATTCGTCCTGAGCCATAGCGGCATGCGGCTGCGCGTGGCGCGAACGACCTACGAGGCGGCCGTCCCGGACCATGACGTGTCGGCAGGCTTTCCCCCCGACTTCCGGGTCTATCCCGGCATCCAGGACATATTGTCTGGAACCGACGCGCAGATGGATTTTGCGGTGCGCAAGCTGGAGGAATAGAGTTGTCCTCCATCTGGGCAAAAAACGGAGCCGAAAAACGGGATAATGATCCGGCGCCCTAAACCCTCTACCCTTTTCTGAGCCCTTCCAGACCTTTTTTTAATAACTAGGGAATGATCTTGGCTTCGCCGGTCAAGCGCTCGAAAAGGGCGGTAAGGTTCAGGCGTCCGGCCCAGGCGGTCAAATACTCCATATCCAGCAGCGGAAACTGAACTTCAAATACCTTCAATGCGTCCAGGTAATGCTTGCGGCTGCCGCCGCTGAGTTCCGACCAGCGCAGCTTGGCCAAAATGGTATCCTCGGCCGCTGACAGCCAGACTTTCTCTCCCAGCAGTTCGAATTGCTGTCGGCGCGAAAAGCGGCTGCGGTCGAACTCGCTGTCGGTCAGCATCCAGAAATCGATTTTATCGCCCTCCTGCACATCGATCACATTGAACATCCCCTGGCTTTTCAGGGCCTGAACGATGCTTTCATGGTCGAGATAGAATTCCCCGGCGGGAAAGGCCTGGACAATGCCGGGAATGTCGGACGGGCGGATGGAGATGATGATATCGATGTCATGGGTGGAACGC
>JALOLC010000009.1 GCA_025456175.1 Acidobacteriota bacterium
CTGCGCGCGGCCATGCTCCTCCTGCTGGTCTTTTCGGCGCTGCTGGGATTTTTCCTGAGCGGTCGACTGGATGCGCCGGCGGCCAGCGCCGAAATGGCGGCATTCAGCCAGGCCATGAACCTGGACGCTTTTGCCGACGCGCCGGCCGGCTCGTTCGCCGCCGTGTATGAACGGCTGCTGCAGGGAGAACCGCAGTGAAGAACAAGCTCTGGATCGCCCTGTTGCTGGTCTCCCTGGGCGTCAATGCCGGGGTTCTGCTGCACTGGGCCTGGCCAAGGATCCACGGGGAAGCCAAGGACGGTATGGCGTCGGGCTGGCACGCCGGCCCCATGAAACGCCACCTCGGCCTGAGCTCCGAGCAGGCGCGGCGCATGGAGGGCGAGCACCGGCAGGTTTTGGCGCAGGCCAAGCCGCTGCAGGACGCGCTGGGCCAGAAACGCCGCGAGCTGTTTGTTTTGCTCCAGCGCCGGGAGGTCCGCGAAGCCGACCTCGACGTCACGCTGAACGAGATCGCCCGCCTGCAGGCGGCGATCGAGAAAGTATTCGTCCTGCATTCGCTCAAGGTGCGGAGCGTCTTCTCTCCCGAGCAATTGCGCAAATTCGAGGGGTGCCTGGAGCGGGGCCTGTGTCCGGGGATGACCGCCTCCGGGTCCTGCCCGCCGGGAGGCATGACCGGGCCCGGATCGGCCCGCCCCGGCTGCGGGAACACGGATGAAGACACAGAGTAATTTTAAAAACGGTAAACTTATAAAGGAGGTTTTACCCGAATGACACACAAAAGGATTTTCCGAGTGATGGTCCTGGCGGCTTTCGTTGCCATGGTCGTGATCGCGCCGTTGCAGGCTGCCCCGGACTGCGGGAAGCCGGGTTGCCCGAAAAAGGGCGATCAGGAAAAAGCAATGGGCAAGGGCTGCATGGCCGGCCACGGCTGCATGATGCTCACGCAGATCCCCAACCTCAGCGCCGAGCAGAAGGCCAAGCTGGAGAAGCTGCACGCCGTGCACAAGGCCGAAATGGCCGCGGCCATGGCCGAGATGCAGAAAAAGTGCCAGGCCCACTACCAGGCCGTGAAGGCGCAGCTCAGCGACGAGCAGAAGGCCAAGCTCCCCGAGATGGGCAGCTGCATGAAGGAAGGCAAGGGCGGCTGCATGATGGGCGGCATGAAGATGGAAGGCAAGGGTTGCATGGAAAAGCACGGCCACGAAAAGGGCGAGTGCCAGAAGAAAGCAGGCGAAGAGAAAAAGTAACTCGCGTTCGGATTTCGATCTCTGGGGCGGCGGCGACGCCGCCCTTTTTTTTCTCTCGACAGGCGGTACTGATGCTGGTATAATGGCCCTCTGAGAGGTTTCATTTCAGCGGAGCGGCGGCGCGGGAAAAAGGCTGTTCCCCGGGCAGGGAGGTGGCGGCATGGTGCGACGGTACGAGCTGACCGGCGGGAAAATCATCGAGAGCCAGAACGAGCAGAGCCCGATTCTCGTCTACGTCAACCCCAGCGACGCCGAGAAAAGATACCTGACCGAGGAACTGAAGCTGGACGAGCACACCCTGAACTCCTCCCTCGATCCCGACGAGCTCTCACGCCTGGAATTCGAACCCGAGCACGTCGCCGTGATCTTCAAGCGGCCCAAGAACTACGCCGCCTGCGACAACTTCCTGTTCCGCGTCTCCTCGCTCGGCCTGTTCCTGTTCAAGGAGCGGCTGATCATCCTGCTGTCCGAGGACATCCCGCTGTTCGAGGGCAAGCCCTTCGTGCGCGGCCTGTCGCTGCCCAAGGTGCTGCTCTCGCTGCTCTACCGCTCGATCTTCCATTTCATCGAGCACTTGAAGGTAATCAACATGCTCTCCGACTCCCTGGAGGCGAAGATCAACGCCTCCATGGAGAACAAGTACCTGCTCAACCTGTTCATCCTGGAGAAAAGCCTGGTCTACTACCTCAATGCCATCAACTCCAACGCCATGGTCATCGAGAAGATCAAGAACAATACCGCGAGAAGATCAAGAACAATACCGTCCGGATCGGCATCGACCCCGATACCCAGGAATTCCTCGACGACATCTACATCGAGAACAACCAGTGCTTCAAGCAGGCCGAGATCTATTCCAACATCCTGTCGGGGCTGATGGACGCCCGGGCCGGGATCGTGGGCAACAACCTGAACGTGCTGATGAAGACGCTGAACATCATCACCATCTGCATCATGATGCCGACGCTGGTGGTCAGCATCTTTTCCATGAACGTCCCTTTTCCCTGGCAGCACCACCCCTTGGCTTTCGTGGGCGTCCTGTCGCTGGCCCTGATCTCCGGCATCGGCTTCCTGTTCTTCTGGAAGCGCAAGAAATGGTAGCGCGGTCGGCTCGTTCCTGCTGAAAAAGCTGGAGTACCGCGGCTATGACTCCACCGGCGGTGCTTTCTTCAACGAGGACGGCGGCATCACCCTGAAGAAAAAGGTGGGTTCGCCCTCCAAGGTCATCCACGAACTCGACCTGGAGAGCCTGGGCGGCTGCAAGTTCATCGGCCAGGTGCGCTGGGCCACCTACGGCGCCGTGACCGACGAGAACGCCCAGCCCCACGAAGTGAGCTGCCGCCAGCATCTGCTGGGGGCCCACAACGGCAACCTCTCCAACACCGACAGCCTGAAGGAGTTCCTGGCCGATGCCCGCCATCGCGTCGCCTCGGACAATGACGGCGAGATGCTGGTGCACCTGGTGGAGCATTACTACCACGAACAGCTGGCCCAGCCCGGGAAGCATGACCCGGCGGCGCGGGTCGACGGCCTGCTGCAGGCCATCCTGCGCGCCAACCGCAAGGCTGTGGGCTCCTATGCCGCCTGCGTCTCGGCGCCCGACATCGAGGGCATCTTCGCCGTCAAGGCCGGCTCCTCGCTCTACGCCGGCAAGGGCAGCGACGAGGACGGCGACTTCATCCTCGTCTCCTCCGACCTGACCTCGGTGCTGGCCAAGACCCGCTTCCTGATCCCGCTGGTCGAGGGCCAGGGGATCTACTTCACCGCCACGGACTACTTCGTCTTTTCCCTGAGCGACGGCAGCCGCAGCGTGCCGGGCCTGAAGCGTTCGAAGCTGAACATCGCCGACATCGCCCTGCAGCCCAAGTACCATTTCTTCATGGAGCAGGAGATCGATTCCACGGCGGCCAACCTGGACACCATCCTGAAATACTACTTCGCGCAGGGCTGGGAGGACGCCTTTTTCCCGGTGTTCGAGCGCCATCAACAGGCATGCAAGGAGATGGTGTTCGCCTTGCTCAAGCTGTACGCCCTGTTCGAGCCGGGCGCGCTCAAGGAAGCATTCCTGCAAATCATCCACAGCCCGGGTTTCGCAACCATTGCCCGGGAGCTCCGCGCCCTGCCGGGCCGGGAGCGTGCGCCGGCGGCGCCGGCGTTCTTCAGCTCCGACGAGGCGCAGCTGCTGCGCGAACTGCGCGAATTCGGCGAGGAGCACGACCCGGCCCTGTTCATCCTGGATCGGATCATCATCTGGAAAAAGAAGCGCAAGGTCATCCGTTTCCGGGACCAGGCCGTCGCCCTGTTCCGGCAGAGCTTCGACCGCGGCGGGCGGGTCTTCTTCATCGGCGCCGGCACCTCCTACCACGCCGCCTTGTGCGCCGGCTATTTTTTCAACAACCTGACCACGCTGGGCATCGTCCCCTGCAACCCCGACCTGTTCCGCTCCGTCCACATGAACAGCCTGCGGCCCGGTGACGTGCTGGTGGCCATCACCCAGTCGGGCGAGACCAAGGACCTGGTCGATATCCTCAACCGGGTGCGCGAAACGTTCCGCGACGCGATCCCCGTCATCGCCGTGGTCAACAACGAGAATTCGACCATTCCCCAGGAAAAGGCCGATTTTTTCCTGCCGCTGCTGTGCGGCCCGGAGATCGCCGTGGCCGCGACCAAGTCCTTCAGCGCCCAGCTGGCCCTGTTCCACCTGCTCGCCTCCAGCCTCATCCAGGATGCGCCGCTGCCGCGGCAGAGCCTGGAGAAAGCCCGGCATTTGGTCGGCTACACGCTGAAGACGTGCGAGGAGGACGTCACCGCAGTCATGCTCCAGTTCTTCCTCAAGCCCTCGATCCATGTTCTGGGCACCTCGCTGATCGGGCTGGCCCGCGAGGGGGCGCTGAAGATCCGCGAGGTGGTGCTGAACCACGCCGAGGGCTATGACGCGGCCGAGTTCAAGCACGGTCCCAACACCATCCTGGGCAAGAGCACCCTCTACTCGTTCACGGATCTCGAGGCCGTCCTGGCCGACATGGCCGAGTTCTGCCGCGACCTGCTGGCCAACACGAAAGACGCCGACTCCGCCGCCCGCTTCTGCAGCTGGGTCCACGGCTTCAAGTTCGACGACTTCAGCGCCGAGATCCTGAACGGCGATGATGCGGTCGCGTCGATGCGCGACGATACTGCCCGCAGCCAGGAGACGTACCGCCGTTTCCGCGAGCAGGTGAACGCCGAGAAGTATTTTTCCAATTATCCCCTGATCTTCGTCTGCCCGCCCGATGAGCGTGACATCCGCATCACCATCTCGCAGATCCACACCCACAAGATCCGCGGCGCCGACGTGGTGCTGATCGCCGAGGAGAACGCGGAGCTGGCCAAGGCGCTGGAGGGCAAGCCGAGCGGTTTGGCGAACTACTTCTGCCGCTACATCAAGATCCCCGCCAGCGGCGACCGCAACCTCTTTGTTTTCCAGGCGGCGGTGGTGCTGCAGCAGCTGGCCCTGAAAATGTCGGTGGCCAAGATGAAGTACCTCAACCGCGCCCGCATCGAGAACCACGGCGTCCACCCCGACGTGCCCAAGAACGTCTCCAAGTCGATCACCGTCGATTGAGCGTTGGCCGCCGCCTCCAGGCGGGTGGCCCCGGGACAAGCTACTTGCGTAATTTGGCGGGATTGCTGGGAAAGCGGTTCAGCAAGCTGTATTCCACCATTTCATCCATCACGATCCGGATCCCCTCGCGCTCGATGATCTGGTCAAAAAAATTCAGCTGCCAATTCATGACATAGACGATTTTCGCGAAATCCTCGGAAAGGAACTGCTTCATGAAATGGGCGAAGGAATCGTGGACCAGCAGCGCCGCCGGCATGGAGCCGCCGGCGCAGGTGTGCAATGTATAGGCGGGAAAGTTCTTCCGCGCTTCGGGGCCGCTGGCGGAAACGACGCGCGCCTGCAGGGGGGTTCTGGACGCGAGCTGCCACTGATTTTCGCGGAACAGATCGGGGAGAGACAGCATGAGCGCCAGGTCGCCGCTGCGGAACTCGCTCTGCTGGAAAGTGAACGCCTCCAGGGGCCGGGGGCGGGCCTGGGGGAAATGGCGCCGCCAATACGTGATGATCTCGCGGTAGGCGACATATCCGCCCCAGTCATTCCAGTGGGTGTCGCTTTGGTAATAGGGGGGGCGAATCGTCTTGGCCGCCGCCAGGGCCGGGCGCAGGTCCAGCACCCGCAGCGTGGAGTATTTTTTCATGTGGGCGATCAATTGGTCGAGCCGCGACCGGGGATTCACCTTGCGCACCCAGTCCGGCATGAATTCGGGATAGACGGTGCTCTTGTTGGGGGCGACGGTAAAGAGATAATGAATGCCGCGACGCTTGAGCCAGTCGCGCCTCTCTTCCAGGAGGACCTGCCAGTAGCGCAGTTCGCCGAAGGTGAACGGCTTGAGATTGCGGTAATAATCGATCTCGTCGAAATAGGGGTTGATGTTGCCCAGGAAAAGCCAGCCCTGTTTGCCGATGACGACATGGGGGCTGGCCGACGTGCCGAATACCTTGTAGGTCAGCAGGTTGTTCCAGTGGACCCAACGGGTGCGGAAAGTGAAATGGTCGTTGTAATACTCCTCGTATTCCCTGGCGAAAAGGAAAGGCCGGCGCAGGTCAAAAGCCGGCTTTTCGGCGAGTTTTCTTTTTTCGTCAAGTTCGTAGGGGCCAACGAATGAAAAAACCCGGTTCAGCAGGGGCAGGCATATGAACAGCAGGAACAGCAGCGGCAGGCCGCCGCAGCGGCCGGGCAGCCACAGCCGCCAGGAGCGGGCGTTAAAAAAAACATTGCCTTTGTTTGCGTCCATGGGCTAGAAGCGGAAATAGATAAACGGGCTGGTGTAGGCCATGGCCAGTTCCAGGGCGCTGGCCAGCAGCACCAGCAGCAGGAAGGCATGGCTGGCCAGCAAGGTTCCGGCCTGCAGCCACGAGGCGACCCTGCGGCCGGCGCCGGCCCGGACCGCTTCATAGCCGCGGCGCAGGGCCGGCAGGATAGGAAAAGCGACCAACAGGCTGACCAGCAGGATGAAGAGCGTTTTGGCGTCGAGGTAGGAGAGCGGGCTGGCTCCGCGGACGCGGCTGTCGCCGAAGCCCGACATGGCCCGCCAGAAGGCGGTTGCCTGGTCCATGGCGCCGGCGCGGAACAGGACCCAGCCGCAGGTGACGACCAGCAGGCTGTAGGCATTCTGCACCGCGGGCCATAGGCGTTTCAGCCGCCTGGCCAGGACGAAGCGCTCCAGCATGATGAAGACGCCGTGATAGGCGCCCCAGGCGACGAACGTCCAGGCCGCGCCGTGCCAGAGTCCGCAGAGTGTCATGGTGACGAACATGGCCGGGTAATAGCTCCAGGATTCGGCCTTGACGCCCAGCAGGCGCTCGGGGCGGATGCGGCGCGAGATGGCGTAGGCCAAGGGCAGGAACAGGAAATCGCGCAGCCAGCTGCTCAGCGAGATGTGCCAGCGGTTCCAGAAATCCTTGATGGAGCGGGCCGCGTAGGGGAAATTGAAGTTCTCGGCGAAGGTGAACCCGAACATGCGCCCCAGGCCGATGGCCATGTCGGAATAGCCCGAAAAATCAAGGAAGATCTGCAGGGAATAGCCGATGGCTCCCAGCCACGCCATGCCGCTGGTGAGAGCGGAGGCGGGGAGGGCGAAGACCGGGTCGACGGCCTTGGCCAGGGCGTCGGCCAGCAGCACTTTTTTCCCCAGGCCGATGATGAAGCGCTGGATGCCCGCGGCCAGCTGCTCCCTGGAGACCTGGCGCTCCGCGAGCTGCTGTTGGAGCCGGGAATAGCGGTTGAGCGGGCCGGCCAGCACCGTCGGGAAAAAGGTGATGAACAGGGCGGTATGCAGGAAATTTTTCTCGGCCGGGCAGGAGCGATTGGTGACCTCGACCAGGTAGGCGATGGCCATGAAGGTGAAGAAGGATATGCCCAGCGGCAGCGGCAGGGCGTCCGCCTTCCAGGGCCGGCAGCCGACGGCGCGCAGCAGCGGATTCAGGTTGGCGGCGATGAAGGCCGCGTATTTGAAAAGGATCAGCGCTCCCAGGTTCAAGGCCAGACCTGCCCCCAGGATGATTTTTCTTCGCCGCGGGGATGCCGCCCCGGCGATCGCCAAGCCAAGCCGGTGATTCAGCAGCGCCGAAGCCAGCAACAGGAAGACCAGCGCCCCCTCGCCCCAGGCATAGAAAAAGAGGCTGGCCAGGAGCAGGAAAACATTCTGCGCCTCCTTTTTTAAAAACAAGGAGACCAGCAGGACGGGCGGCAGGAACAAAAAGAGGAAAACCTGAGTGCTGAAGATCATTGACGCTTCACGGTTTCCGCCATTTTATCACAGGCCCGTCGGCAAGTCGACCCGCGCTGCGTTCAGCGCAGGCCGAGGCGCAGCGACCAGCCGGGCCAGGCGCTGGCAGCGGCGGCCGTGCCCCGCAGCGTGAACTGATAGTAGTAGCGCGCCCTGATTCGTCTATACGCCGGCTGGAGCCAGCGCAGGTGGTCGCGTCCACCCGCGGGCAAGCGCCGCCGGGCCGCCGGCAGATCGAACAGAACGGCGTTCAGGTCCAGGGCGAGCGTCGCGCTGCGGTTTTGCACGGTCATCTCGATTTCTTTGAGCGGGACCAAGGTCTCAATCAGCATGCGGCTGCGGTGCGGCCCTTTGAAGTCCCATGCCGCGCCGGCGGTGTCCGCTTCCGGCTGCGGCTGGATATGAACCTGGCAGGGCAGGCCGCGGGGACCGGGGATCCTCTGCGGGTCGGTCAGGTCGGGCCTGGGGAAGAGGCAGCACAGGGAAAACAGGCACAAGAAAAGCAGCCACGGCAGCCCGGCGCGCCTTTTCCCCCTCCAGGGAACCAGGGCCAGAAAGAGCAGCAGCAAAAAGATGGCCAAAAAAATGATGTTGGGCCAATATCCCTGGTTGTCGATCTTGATGAACGAGGGGAGGGCGTCCGGGAGGTTGATCCGGCTGCTGCTCCATTGTTGGAAGAGAAGCCCCTGGCGCACCAGCGAATCATGGGTCGTGGGCTGGTAGAGCGTGAGCGGCTGCGCGACCTGGTAGGCGGTGACGAAAAGCGCATAGAGGGGCAGGACGAGGAAAGCCCTCCTGAAAAAGCGGTTGCGGCTTTCCCGGTAATAGACCAGGGCGAACAGCAGCAAGGCCCAGGTGATCGGTGCCAGGTAGCGGCCCTGCGGGCAGTAGCCGGCGCGGATGGTGGAGAAGGCATGGTTGAGCACGAAGAGCCAGGCCGGCAGCGAGACCAGCAGGTGCAGGCGGTAGCGCTTGAAATTTCTCAGGGCCAGCAACCAGCCCGGGAAGGCAAGAAAGTAGAACGGATTGTATAGCAGCAGACCGTCGCGCTGGTCGAAAAAATAGTCGAGCAGGGTTTCCCAGCGCGCCTGCAGCGGGATCTTCCTCAGCAGGGTGTCGTAGAACGCCTGCGACTGCTCGGGGTTCAGCATGCCGTAGTACACGGCGTTGGGGGAAAAGCTGCCGTAAGCGGCGTATAGATAATAGAAAAAGAGGGCTTGGAAGAGCAGGGGGAAGACGAGCAGCAGCAGGGCCTGGCGGTAACGCTTGTGCCACAGCCAGTAGGCGCAGAATCCCAGGGTGATGGGATAGATGAAGAGAGCGTACTTGACCCCCCAGAAAATGGTGCTGCCCAGCAGCAGGCCCGCCCACAGGGCATGGAGGCCTTTTCCTTCCGCCTTGAAGAACAGCAGGTAGAGGGCGCCCAACAGCAGCAGCATGGCCTGGACTTCCGGAAAGATGTGTACGGAGAAGAAAAAGACCGGCGCGGTCAGGGTGAACGCCAGGGTGGCGAAAAGGGCGTGGCTGCGCCCGAGCCCCAGCCTGAGTCCGAAAAGGTAAACCAGGACGGCCAGCAGGGCGCCGAAGAGCCCCAGCCAGGCGCGGAGCAGGAAATAGAGCAGCGGCGGGGAAAGCTTGAGGAAGAAGAACGGGGCCACGGTCAGCGAGAGCCCGGGGAGATGGTACGAATATATCCTCTTGTAGCCCTTGCCCCAGGTGCCATGGGCGGCCAGCCTCTCGACGTTCAAAAATTCCTTGAAGCCTTCGCGGAAATACTGGTTGAAGACGTTGAGATCGCCGTCGCGGGCCAGGGACTGGCTGATGGCCAGGTAATGGGGCTCGTCGCCGACCAGGGCCACGCCCCGGCGCGTCAGCATGGCTGCGGCCAGCACGAACAGCAGCTCGGCAACGATGAAGATCGCCAGCAGCCTTTTCTTCAGGGCCAGGGAATTGAAGCGGCGCAGCGAGCGCTGCGGCCAGCGCCGCTCACGGGCAAGAATGGCAAGGGAGAAAACAGCCGCCAGCAGCAGCAGGCTGCGAAGGCGCAGGGAGAAGTCGATCCCGTCCCAGTAGAAGCGGCGCATCAGCAGGGCCAGCAGGCCCGCAGCGAAAGGCAGCAAACAGCGCCGGCAGAGGACGCCGGGGCGGCGGAGCAGCCGCGGCAGGATGAGCGCCAGGGCGAGCAGCGCCGGAACCAGCCGCAGGGGTCCGGGGCCGAGAAAAATAAAGAAGACAGCGAGTCCGGCCAGGATGAGGGCGTCGACGGCCAGGGATCTTGCGCTTCCCCCCATGAACGTTGCGGTCAGACGAGCATCTCCTCGACCACCTGGGCCAGGTCGAGGGTCTGCAGACGCTCGCGGCCCGTTTCGGCGATGGCGTCGTGGAACATGACCGAGCAGAAGGGGCAGGAGGTGATCACGGCTCCGGCGCCGGTCTTCTCCGCCTGCTCCAGCCGGCAATGGCTGATGCGCTTGCCGCTCTTCTCCTCCTTCCACATGCCGCCGCCGCCGGCGCCGCAGCAGTAGCTGGTCTTTTTGCTGGCGGCCATTTCCCGCAGCGGGCCGCCTTTCAGGCGCTGCAGGACGCGGCGCGGCGGATCGTAGATCTGGTTGTAGCGGCCGAGGTAGCAGGGATCGTGGTAGGTGACGACGCCGGTCTGCGCCGAAGCCACCCGGACCTTCCCCTGCGCCAGGAGCTCATCGAGCAGCTCGCTGTGGTGCAGGACCCGGTAGTGGCCGCCCATTTTCGGGTATTCGTTCTTCAGCACGTGCAGGCCGTGCGGGCAGGCGGTGACGATGCGCTGGAACGGGTAGCGCCGCAGCGTCTCGATGTTTTCCCGCGCCTGCATCTGGAAGAGGTATTCCATGCCGCTGCGCCGCGCCGGGTCGCCGCAGCACTTTTCCTCGTTCCCCAGGATGGCGAAATCGCAGCCGGCGCGCTGCATGATCTTCACCAGCGAGCGGGAGATCTTTTGCGCGTGCTGGTCGTAGCTGCCGGCGCAGCCCACCCAGAAGAGGATGTCGGTCTTGCCCTTCTCGGCCAGCAGGGGGACCTGCAGGTCCTTGGCCCAGTCGCCGCGGCTGTCGGCATTGATGCCCCAGGGATTGCCCTGGTTCTCCAGGCCGCGGAACAGGGTTTGCAACTCTTCGGGGAAGCGCGACTCCATCATTACGCCAAACTGGCGCATGCCCATGATCTTGGCGATATGCTCGTTGAGCATGGGGCATACCTCCATGCAGGCGGCGCAGGTGGTGCAGTCCCAGACCTCTTCCTCGCTGACCACCTCGCCGAGCAGCTTCTTCAAAGAGGCCGGGTCGCCGCGCAGCGTCGATGCCGAGTCCAGCAGATGGTGCTTCAACTTGTCCAGCAGGAGCTTGGGCGAGAGGGCCTTGCCCGACTGGAAGGCCGGGCACACATCGTCGCAGCGACCGCACTCGGCGCAGGAGAACAGGTCAAGCAGGTCCTTGCGCGTCAGGTCAATGATCTGGGGAGTGCCGAATTTCTCCTGCTCCTCGAGATTGACCAGGGGGACCTCGGCCTTGACGCCCAGGTTCTGGAACACCAGGTTGAGCGGGCCGGCCAGAAGGTGCAGGTGCTTGGAGTACAGGATGAAGACGCCGAAGGCCATGATGACCAGGATATGCAGCCACCAGAGGAACTTCACCCAGGCCAGCTGCGGGGCGGAAACCAGGGCGGCGGGCAGCGCGGCGAAGGCCCAGTTGGCCAGAAAATTGGCTTTGTAAACCGGAGCCGCGGCCAGCGTCATCTTGAACGCCTCGTAATAGATGAAGCTGACCATCAGGATCAGGATGAAGCCCAGCACGGTCAGCGACTGGTAGGAAGGCCGCTCCAGGCTCCGGACGCGGACAATATAGCGGCGCGCGAAGAAATAGATGACGGCCAGGATGATCAGCCCGGCGAACAAGTTGGCCGCGCCGAGCAGGATGGCGTAGAGCATGCCGTGGCCGAACAGGCTGAATCCCTCTTGAAAGCCCTCGGCGACATGGTTGAGGGTGACGCCCAGAAAGACCAGGAAGCCCCAGAAGATGAAGCCGTGGAACAGGCCGCTGACGGGCCTTTGGGCGATGACGGGAATCTGGAAGAACACCGTGAACGCCATGCGTCCCAGGCGCCTGCCAAGCCGATCGCAGCGGTCCGTCTTGCGGCCGCTGTTGACCAGGCGCAGCTTCCTCATGAATTCCGCCAGCGCCAGCCCGCTGGCCAGGAGCACGGCAGCGACAAACAGGATTTTCTCGATCAATGACAGCATGACGGCCTCCTCACCAGTTCCTGCCGCCGGGTCGCACCAGG
This sequence comes from Acidobacteriota bacterium, assembly GCA_025456175.1. GTDB lineage: Bacteria > Acidobacteriota > Aminicenantia > UBA2199 > UBA2199 > UBA2199. The sequence continues at coordinate 11,885 of JALOLC010000009.1, forward strand.
GCTTCCGCCAGCGGCATCCCCCGTCGGGGGATCATTCGTCCTTCAGCCAGTCGAAGTTGGGGAAGAACGGCTTCTCCAGGTCGACATGGCCGGCCAGGGTCTTGCTTTCGTTGCCGCCGACGAGGAACTTGACCTTCTTGATCTCGCGGAAATTGTAGCAGATGTTGTCGACCATGAAGTAAATGAATTCCAGCTCCGCCGTGGTGCCGCCGGGGAACGCCGCGGCCAGCAGCTCGTTGAAGTCCAGCACCAGCATCTCGCGGGCGGCCAGGTAATGCAGGCTGCGCAGCTGCGTGCCGGCCGGCACCGGGGCGGTATGGCCGCTGTCGCCGGAGAGCAGCAGCGAGACGAACGTGCGGTACAGCTCCTCGCGCATCTCGGGGACCTGGATCTCGCGGTAGACCGGGCGCATGGCCAGGGAAGTCTCGGTGAGATAGAACACCTTCACCTTGATGAACTCGGTGATGCTCGAGCCCTGGGCGCCGGCACGGCTGAGCCGCTCGGGTTCGAAAGGGGCGGGCTTGCGGCGCGGCCAGAGGAGCAGCACCGCCAGGGCGACCAGGAGAGCGATCCCGGAGAGCCACAGCACCGTGCGCGTTCGTTTCGTCATTTCACCAGGCTGCCGTAGTAATAGATGAATTTGCTGATGCCGTTGTATATCGCCGCGGCGATCTTGTTCAGGAACTCGTCGCTCTGCAGTTTCTTCTCCTCGGCGGCATTGGAGATGAACACGGTCTCGATCAGGACGGCGGGCATGGCCGTGCGCATCAGCACCCGGAAGGGGGCCTGCTTGACGCCGCGGTTGCGGGTACCCAGGAGCTCGTTCAGCTCGTTCTGGATGAATTCGGCCAGCTTGCTCGACTCGCGGATATGCTCGGTCTGGGCCATGTTCCAGAGGATCATCTTCAGCTCGTCGTTCTGGATCGACTCCCCGGGGTCTTCCTGGTTCTGGTTCTCCTTCTGGGCCAGTTCCAGGGCCTCGGGGTCGGTGGCCTGCAGGCTGACAAAGAAGGTCTCGGAGCCATAGGCCGACTTGCGGAAAGAGGAGTTGGCATGGATCGAGATGAACATCTGGGCCAGCTGATTGTTGGCGATCGAGGCCCTGGTGTTGAGCGAGACCTCGCTGTCCTTGTCGCGGGTCATGATGACGCGCAGGCCGGTCTTGGACTCGATCTGCTTCTTCAGCTTGAGGGCGATCGCAAGGGTGATGTCCTTTTCCTTCAGCTTGGAGCGGCCGATGGCGCCGAAGTCCTCCCCGCCATGGCCGGGATCGATGCAAATCGTCTCAATCGCCCGCGGGCGGGGAGCTGCGGCCCCATCCGTGCGGGGCGGTACTGCCGACGGGTTTTCCCGGGGTGGGTCCGGCTTCTTTTCGGCGGCGACGGCTGCTGCCTCGTTGTTGCGGGGCGGTGCTGCCTCCCGGTCCTGGGAGCCCGGGACGTCGGTGCGGGGCGGTGCGGCGGGACGCTCGCTGCGCTCGCTGCGCACCAGATCGAAAACCACGCGAAAGGGATCCTCAAGGACGAAGGTCTTTTTAACGGCCGCCTCCCCCTTGAAGTGGATGGTGAGCACGCTCTCGCTGTCCCGGTAGTCGCAGGTGACCCGTTCCAGCAGGGGGGAGTTGGCAATGGCCACGGAGCGGGCGGGAAGGTCGGCGCGGCCGGGGATATGCAACTCCAGCCGGCCGGGGCGGTCCTGCACCTTGTAGGTGAAGTTGCGCTCGGATTGGAAGACGACGCGGGTGTAGCCCTCGTGGTCGAAGGAGCGGAAATCGATGGCCAGGGAGGTGAGGAGCAGGGGGGCGGCCAGGGAGGCGACGAGGAATGTTCCAGCCTTTATGCTTTTTTTCATTGGGCTGCGGCCAAGCACTGGTGGAGGCGGCGGGAATCGAACCCGCGTCCAATCGAGAATCCATTGAAGAGCCTACGAACATATTTTGTTTTAAATACGGCCGGCCACCGTCAAAACAAACAAAATAGGCGGCCGTCGGCCCTCTTTAAGTTTCGCCCCGCAGGACAGGAGGCGCTTCCTGCGGCGCTAGCCCGCTGAGTGACGCCCCTGGCCCTCCCGCGGGCGGGGAAGGCCGGAACGGCAACGTGTTACTTACGCTGCGAGTGCAAAGTTGTTTGCGGTTCTTTTTTTGAGCGGTTTTATGAGGTGCTCGGCTCAGTCCGCCTCTTCAACTTCATCAAGACTGTCGAAACCTTTTCGCCCCCAACCTGGGGAATGGCGGGGCCGACGAGACTCGAACTCGCGACCTCATGCGTGACAGGCATGCGTTCTAACCAACTGAACTACGACCCCGCGCCTTATGTCGAGCCTGGGCGGTAGAGGGCTTGAACCTCTGACACCCGGCGTGTAAAACCGATGCTCTACCAGCTGAGCTAACCGCCCAACCCAGTCCTATATATATATTAATTCGGCTGTCATGTCAAGTGAGGCGGGTTGCGGCCCCGTTGAGGAGCGACGTCGCCCTGCGGGTGATCCTCCGGATCCGGCAGGTCCAATCGGGGATCATGGCCAGCGTGCCGGTCGCCAGGGCCGCCGTCACCGGGCAGACGGCGCAGCGCTCCAGGTCGTCGCACAGGCCGCACAGCTCTTTCTTTTCGCTGGAAAAATAGTCCTGGCGCAGCTCGGCGTAGTTGGCGGCCTTGGCGGCCAATGCCCTGGCCGGCAAGGCGATGAATTCCTTGAGCTTGCCGAAACAATACCTGGCGTAGTCCGGGTTCGCCGGATCGTGCCCCAACAGGTCGTAGAACAGGTAGCAGCCCCAGACCGTGCGGTCGGGAAGCAGCGCCAGCCGGTCGCGGCCGGCGAAACAGGCGAAAATGCCTTTCCTGCCGTTAGTGGCGAAATTTTCCAGCGGCATCCTTCCGGTCTTTTGCCGATGCTTTTTTGCCATGTTGGCCAAACGGCCCAGTTGCGTTTCCAGGACCGCCAGGTCCTTTTTCGCCCAGGGGACGCACAGGTCCAGGGCGTACTGCAAACGGGAGTGCCCCTGCTTCAGCATTTGCTCGATGCTTGCGGCCAGCAGCGGCACGGTGTCCGGAGTAAAGACGCTGTTGATCACATAGCCGTCGGGATAATGTTGCTGCAGGTTCATCAGGGCCGCTTCAACCGCGGGAAGGCTGCGGGCATCGCGGTTCTTCTGGGCCAGCCCGTCGTAGCTCAAGACCAAATCGAAATGGTGTTTTTTGAAAAATACAACGTGTTCCTTTTTCACCAGCGAACCGTTGGTGGTCAGGGTGAAGCGGAACTTGTTTTTGAAGTTTTTCTCCGCATAAGCAACTGTTTTTTTTACCAATGGCCAGCTCAGCAGCGCTTCCCCACCATAAAAACCAAGCCATACCTCACGGTCCAGCCGCGGTCTCAGGAGATCCAGGAAATCAAAAATATCTCCTATTTTTAATGTATTTTTCCCTTTTTGCTGCGGGCAATAAGGGCAGGAAAAATTGCACTTTTCGCTCAGGACCAGGGTCAAAGAGGAAACGTTCCGCATGACGAGTCCATTGTAGCAACTCGGGCGCGCCCAGACAAACGGGGGAGACGGGAAACATTTGTTTTTTGGAATGATTCCTTGTTTAAAATTTACATTTAAATTAAAATTGTCGCATCATACGAAACGGAGGTGGTTAATGGATATTAAAAAAACGAACATGAAGTTGCTGCTGGGCAAGATCCGTACGTACCTTGACGCGCAGCCCGAAGCAATGAAGAAAGGAAAAAAATTCATCGAAGCCGAAAAGGCCCTGGCCAAGCTGGAAAAGATGCTAGCCGAAAAAGTCGGCGATCTGGTGATCTGCCGCAAAGGTCAACCCGCGCTCTGAGGCTGATTTAAATCGCCGCGAAATATAGAAAAATCTTTCGCAAGAAATTTTTAATCGTTGTTTTTCTTTTATGTTTCAGTGGATCACTTTGGAGTCTGGATCCACAGAGGAAAATCACCCAATATGCCCTGAATACCTGGAAAACTGAACGTGGATTGCCGAACAATACGGTTTTGGCCGTTGTTCAGGACCATGCAGGTTATTTGTGGCTGGGAACGGCTGAAGGGCTGGTGCGCTTTGATGGCGTAAATTTCACTGTTTTCGATAGCCGCAATACGGCTGAATTTCAAGATACTTTTGTGAACAATTTGCATGTCGATCGCCGTGGGGTTCTTTGGATCGGAAGCTATCGCGGCAAACTTCTCAGCCTGGAAAAAGGGAGGTTCAAAAGTCATTTCCTTTCTCAAACCACTGGAAACATCAATTTCAATTGTTTGGTCGAAGATGGCCTGGGCACTCTCTGGATCGGGACATCCGCGGGACTGTTTTACCGGCCACCCGGTAAAAACCGCGCAATCAAGCAGCATCCTTCTTATCGGGGCGTGAGAATTCTTAGCCTGGCCACCGACCGTTCGCGTCGTTTGCTAGTCAGTGCCGCGAGCCAAGGGGTGTGTCGCCTCGAAAAGGGAGAGTTCCAGAGCATCCTGTCGGCTGTCGGTCCATTGGGCGATGACGTCTCTGTTCTCAGGCAAAGTCGCAATGGAACCTTGTGGCTGGGAACGCTTGCCGGATTGTATGATTATCAAGGCGACCGCTTGCGCCATCATCCGCTAAAACCCGGGATGACCGAAACCATCTGCTCTTTGGTTGAAGATCGCGACGGCAACCTGTGGGTGGGCAGCGAGGGTGGCTTGTATCGCTGGTCTCAAGGTGCCATTGAATCCTTGGACCGCGACCGGGACTTAAGCAGCAACTTTGTCTATTCCATGTGCGAAGATGCCGAGGGGTCGCTCTGGGTGGGAACCGTTGATGGCGGGCTGACCCAGATCCGTGATGAAAAAATAAGTGGTTTTACCGATCGCGAAGGATTGAACGGCGAAGTGTTCCGCAGTGTGCATGCGGGTGAAGCCGGAACCATGTGGATCGGCGGCTATGGCGGATATTTAAACCGTTATCAAAGCGGTCGTTTTGAAAAATTCAATTTGCCGGTCCGCTTTCGCAGTAAGACCATCTGGTCGCTTGAAACCGATGACCGGAATTCCCTGTGGCTGGGGACGGATTCGGGGCTGCTCAATTTTCATGATGGCCGTTTCAAGGAAATCCCCTTGCCGGGACCGGCAGCGAATAGTGAATCACGCTGTGTGTTAAAAGACAGTTCGGGCCGCCTGTGGATCGGCACCTATGGGGCGGGGCTGCTCTGCCGGCATCAGGAAACATTCAAGCGGTATTCCACTACGGCTGGCTTGGGCGATGATCGTATCACCTGCCTGTTTGAGGATCGGCTGGGCAATGTATGGGTCGGCAGCGAAACGGGGTTGAATTTCCTTGTCGCCGGGGGAAACGATAAAATCGGCAATGAACCGCTCCTGAATGGTTGCCGGGTGGAATCCATGTACGAGGATGGCCAGGGAATTTTGTGGATCGGTACCCGCAACCATGGCTTGAAGGTGTTGAGAAATGGACGATTGGGCTCGGTCGCTTTTGATCAGGGGCTGTTCGACAATCGCGTGTACGCCATCCTGGAGGACCGGGAAGCCAACCTGTGGCTGAGCAGCGAACGCGGCATTTTTTGCGCCAAAAAAAAAGAGCTGGAAGATACAGCCTGGGGACTCCGACCACGGGTGGCCGGACATTTGTTCACGGAGGAAGATGGACTGAAAAGCCGCCTGTGTAATAACGGGCATCCGGCCGGTTGGAAAGGCACGGACGGCCGGTTATGGTTCGCCACCGTGAAAGGGGTTGCGGTCATCAACCCTTCCCGGATGCATCCAGATACCCGGATGCCGCGGGTGCTGGTGGAACAACTCGTGGTCGACAACAAAAACCAGCCGATCCTGGGAACCGCTTCGGCGGCGCCGCTTCAACTGGCGGCGGGAAGCAAGCGCTTCGAGTTCAAGTACACGGCCCTAAGTTTCATCCGCTCCGACAAAATCGTATTTAAATACAAGCTGGAGGGTTACGACAAGGAGTGGACTTCGGCCGGCGGCCGCCGCGAGGCTTTTTACAACGATCTCCGGCCCGGTCGCTATCGTTTCCTGGTCAGCGCCGCCAACGCCGACGGAGTCTGGAACACGGCCGGAGCGTCGTTCGTTTTTTACCTGCGTCCCTTCCTCTACCAGACCGGGTGGTTCATGGTCCTGGCCGCCATGGCCTTCATGGCCGTGTCGGTGCTCTTGTGGCAACTGCTCAAAAAGTACCTGCTCGCCGTCACCTTCTGGAAGAAGAAGACCCAGATCGGCCACTTCAAGATACTGGAAACGCTCGGCACGGGAGGCATGGCCACGGTCTACAAGGCGCAGGACATGCTGGACAAGAAGCGCGTGGTGGCGCTCAAGGTGCTGAAGGAGGAAAATTTCCACGACGAGAACCAGAAGAAGCGCTTCAAGCACGAGTCGCTGATCACCGAGCAGCTCGACCACCCGCACATTGTCCACATCATCGAGCGCGGCGAGATGGAGGACTGCTGGTACATCGCTATGGAGCTGTTGCATGGCCGGTCGCTGGGCCGGCTCATCCGCGACGAGGGGCGGCTCGAGATCGTCGTGGGGCTGGACATCATGCTGCAGGTCGTCGACGCCCTGCAGGCCATCCACAGCCAGAACATCGTCCACCGCGACCTGAAGCCGGAGAACATCATGATCAGCGAGCGGCGCGGGCAGCGCCACTATGTGACGCTGCTCGACTTCGGATTGGCGATCACTCCGGCCCAGTCGCGGCTGACCATGTCCGGGGTGGTCATGGGCACCATCCGCTACCTGCCGCCGGAGCGTATCCACGACGGCACGTCGTCTCCGGCCGGCGACATCTATTCGGCGGGCGTCATTCTTTACGAGATGCTGACCGGCTCCAAACCGTTCTGGTCCGAGGCCACAGGTGAAGTGATCCACCGCATCCTGGAGACCTACCCCGTGCCCGCGCATGAGATCGTCCCGGCCATTCCCGCCGAACTGGCCGCCCTGGTCAAGGCCATGATCGACAAGGACCCCTGCCGCCGGCCCACACTGGCAGAGATCCATGGCCAATTGCGGCGCCTGGCCGGAGAAGACGCCAGACGGTAGACGTCAGATGGTAGCAAGAAAAGGGAAAGGCCGTTCCGACCCTAGAAATTGTTTGCGAAATCTTTTTTTTCCTGCTAACGTCTAACGTCTGACATCTGACGTCTGATCAATCTGAGGTGATAATGGAATTACCCGCCTGGCTGAACGGCCTCGATGTGGCGGTCACCGTCTGCGACCGCCTGGGCGTCATCGTCTTCATGAACGCGCAGGCGGCGCGGACATTCGCCGCCGACGGCGGCAAGGCGCTGCTGGGGAAAACGCTGTGGGCCTGCCACCCCGAAGCCGCCCAAGAAAAGATCCGCCGCCTCTTGGCAACGGGGGCGGCCAACAGCTATACCATCGAAAAGAATGGCGTCAGGAAGCTGATCCACCAGGCGCCCTGGAGTGAAAACGGCGTACTGTCCGGGCTGGTGGAATTTTCCATCGTCATCCCCTCCGAACTGCCCCACTTCAAGCGCGGCTGACCGGTGCCGGTCCTTCCTGTGCCCTGGTTTCGCCGCTGTGCTTGGCGAATCCGGCCGGAACTGTCTGCCGCCGGCGGGGCGTTGACGGGATGAGGGGATTTTTTGAACGAAAGGCAAGCCGCGGGAGCCGGTCTGGCGACTCCCGCGGCCTTAGCGCCCGGTCCGGACGTGGACGGGCTTATTCTTCCTTGGACTGGATCTTCAGGATGATATAGCGGTTCGAGGAGACCTTGTTGGTAACGGGGTTGATCAGCTCGTATTTGCGCAGGGTGAAGACATACTCCTTCACGCCGCTCGCGCCGTCGATCTTGACCACGCAGTTGGTTGTCACGGTCTTGCCGGCAAGGAGCTCCTGGTTCTGGTCGATGTTGGTGGAGAGGATGATCATCTTCTTTTCATTCTCCACCTGGGCTTTCATCTGCGTGTAGTTCGCCTGGTCGCGCTTGTAGTTGGCCGTTTCGGTCTCGACCTCCGCCTCCATGGCGGTGATCTGCTTCTGCACCTCGGCCTTCTTGGCGCCGCGGCTTTCGCTCAGCTTGGTCTTCAGCTGGTCCAGGGCGTCTTTCTTGTCCTTGACCAGGAGAATCTGGTCGTCTTTCTTCTTCCTGACGTCGGCCAGCTCCTGGATCATCTTGGGCAGGCCGAATTCCTCGCTGACCGGCGCTTCGCTGGAAACCAGTTCCCAGGACTTGAATTCCATGGCCACGGTCTCGGCGGCCATGGCGGCCATGGTGTCGCGATCCTTGGCCTTCATGGCCTGGAAGTATTTGGAGAGCGTGATCTCCTCGGGTTTTTGACAGGAAGTGGTGACCAAGACCAGCACCATCAAAACGACCAGTAGCAATACTCTTTTCATGCAGATCCTCCTAATAAAATTTAAAAATTGCTGCGGGAAGCAGGGGAATCGTCTCCCGGCTTCTTTTGGACGTGGTATCGTCGCGCATGCTCATCCGCCGGGATTATAAGCAAAAAAAAAGGCAAAATCAAGATTGCCGGGCATTTTAAATCAAAAAAACGGCAGGCGGGCCGTTCCCGGGTCCTACTGGTTGTCGAGGATGAAATCGAGGGGGTTCAGCGGCTTGTCGTAGTAACGGACCTCGTAGTGCAGGTGGGGGCCGTTGCTGCGACCGCTGGTGCCGACATAGCCGATGACGTCGAAGCGCTTGACGCGCTGGCCTTCGCGGACGTTGTAACCCGACAGGTGGCCGTAGCGGGTGATGTAGCCGAAGCCGTGGTCAATGATGATCATCTTGCCGTAGTAGTCGCGCGTTTCGGCCACCAGGACCACGCCATCGGCCGGGGCGATGATCTTGCTGCCGAGCTGGGTGGCGATGTCGACGGCGCTATGAAATTCGTGGCGGCCGGTAAAGGGGTGCAGGCGGTTGCCGAACACTCCCGAAAGAAAACCGCGCGTGGGCCAGATGGCGGGTGTTGCCGCCAGCTGCAGCTTCTGCTGGTTGACGTATTTCTCCACCGTCTTGAGCGAGTCCTCGATGCGCCGGGCCTGCTCGCGGATGTTGGCCGTCGGCGGCAGGCTGTCCTGGCGCAGCGGCGAGACGGGAACCTGGGCGGGCGCACTCGGCAGATCGCCGCCCGGGAGGCTGGTGCCGGGGCCGCCGCTGCCGACTTCCCGCAGGGCGAGAGGCGAGGTCAGGCCGGTGGCGACCATGATCCGCTCCTTGTAGATCTCCATCTTCTTGAGACGGTCGTTCAGCACCTCAATCGTCGCCGACATCTCGCTGATCTTCTGCCGCTTGTCCCGGGAATCGAGTTCCAGGCGCTTCATTTTCTGCTTGTCCAGGGTCATGGTCAGGTAGTGGAACAGGATGAAGCCGAAGAAAACGACCAGCAAGGAGAAGCCCAGCACGGCATTCTTGAGCAGCTTGGAGGAGACGCTGAACTCCTTGTTGGTCGATGTGGCGTCGGAAACGATGATGACCGAATAATTACGTGCCTTCTTGGCGTTGTTCACGGTTGGGTCCCTGTGCGGGCATCGTTATTGTAAAACGGAAAAAAATCAAAGTCAACCATGGCGTGCTCCGGCTAGCCGGCAATCTCCCGGACCTTGCCGGCGACGTGCTCCAGGGGGGTTCCCGGGGGAAACACCTCGCGGATGCCGATCTGCTTGAGTTCCGGCATGTCCTCGCCGGGGATAATGCCGCCAAGAAACACCGGGGGTGGGGCAATCTCCTTTTCCTTGTACAGGGCCATGATCTTCCGGCAGAGCTGGATATGGGCGCCAGAGAGGATGCTCAGGCCGATGACCGAGACGTCCTCTTGGATCGCCGTGTTGACGATCGTTTCCGGCGACTGCCGCAGTCCGGTATAGATGACTTCCATGCCCGCGTCGCGCAGGTATTTGGCAATGATCTTGGCGCCGCGGTCATGCCCATCCAGGCCGGGTTTGGCAATGAGAACCTTGATTCTGTGCATGGCAGGGCTATTTTCGTATAAAAAAATAATAAAGTCAATATTTGAACTTGACATTGTACTTGAAAAAGTGATAAAAATTGGCGGAGATGGGTGCTTTTTCAGGAGGATCAGTATGAGCAAAAAAGTGATTGTTCTGGCTGACAACAGCTACACAATCCGCCGCATCATCGAATTGTCCTTTTCTGAAATCGAGAATATAGAAGTCCGCAGTTTCGAGAACGGGTCCGGCATCAGGGAAAAGCTGCTGCAGCTGATTCCGGCCGTGGTGATCGTGGACATCAAGCTGCCGGAGCTGAACGGCTACGACGTCTGCCGCTTCATCAACGAGACGCCCTCCCTGAACCGCAGCCGTGTCTTCCTGATGAAGGGCAGCTTCGAGCCGGTCGACAACGAGATGATCAAAAATCTCAAGTACGAGGACATCATCACCAAGCCGTTCGACTCCAATGCCCTGGTTTCCGCGGTCATGAAGACGATCCATATCGAGCAGCCTGGCCCGTCGGCCGGATTCGCCCCTGAAAGCCCCACCACCTTTCCCGAGGAATTTCCCGAGATCGAGACCGATGCCCCGGAAAGCGAGGATATCAGTTTTTCCGACATTCGCGGCGAGATGGAGGTTCCTCCCGCCGTTTCGCGGCCGGTCGCCAGCCCCCCGCCCATGGAGCGCGACGAGATCCAGCCCTCGGAGGAGATCACCCAGGGCACGCAGCCTCAGCGGGATAACCTGATGCCCCAGGAGATGGAAGAACCGCTCAAGAATCCCTTTGACGAGGAACCGGCGTTCGATGAGATCGGCTCCGCCAAGTCCGCGGCGCGCCCCGTCCCCTTGGAATTCGATCAGGAGTCCGTGCCGGATCAGCCCGCCGGCAGTGGGCCCAAAGACATTGCCAGCGAGTTTCACGATCGCTTTCTCGAGATCACCAACGAGGACACCTCCGAGGACATTCTGAAGACCCCTTTGGAGACGTCGCCGCTGTCCGACACCGAGGGGATACGCTTCCCCGCCGATGACCAGGAAGAGGCGTCCGCCTCCGCCGCGGAAAAGCTTTCGCTGGATTTCGAGAAGACCGACATGGGCAGCCCGGCCCAGACCGTCTTCGCCGCTCCCGATGTCCTGGATTTTTTCCCTGCCAAGAAAAAGGAGCCCGCCCCCCGGGGCCTGGAGCTGCCCGAGCAGAAAGCGGTGACGAAAGAGCCGGTGGTTGAAAAATCCCGGCCGGAAGTGCTCTCACTCCAGGACGAGCTGGCCCGGCTCTCCGTCAAGCCGAAGAAGGAGGCCAAGATCGAAACGGCGGTGGCGGCTGTGGCCGCCGAGGCGATCGCCGATAAATTCGCGCTCACCGGCAAGATGGAAGACAAGCTGCACCAGACTATCCGCGAGCTTCTCTGGGAGATCGTTCCGCCCATGGCCGAGAAGATCATCAAGGAAGAAATAGACAAGATCAAGTCCGAACTGAACGACAGCGGCCTTTAATTCGTTTTTTGGAGCTCCGACATGCCGGGAAAAAACATGGAAAAGTCATATGACCATTTGCAGACCGAGAGCGACTGGTACCGCCGCTGGGAGGAGAACGGACTGTTCACCCCCGCCAGCGAGCCGACGGGCATCCCCTTTTCGATCATCCTGCCGCCTCCCAATGTAACCGGCTCGCTGCACATCGGCCACGCCCTCACCCTGTCGCTCCCGGACATCATCGTGCGCCGCAAGAAAATGCAGGGATTCCACGTGCTGTGGCTCCCCGGCGTCGACCATGCCGGCATCGCCACCCAGATGATGGTCGAGAAGAACCTGAAGAAGGAAACGGGGCAGGCCAAGGAGGACCTGGGCCGCGAGGCGTTCCTGCGGCTGGTCTGGGAATGGAAGCACTCCTCGGAAAAGCAGATCGTGGGCCAGATCAAGAAGCTGGGGTTGGCGCTGGATTGGAGCCGCATGAAGTTCACCCTCAGCGACGAGATGCAGCGCGTGGTGCGCCGGGTGTTCGTCGCGCTCTACGGCGAGGGCAAGATCTACCAGGGCACCTACATGGTGAATCGCTGTCCCAGCTGCAAAACAGTGCTTTCCGACCTGGAAGTCGAGCACCAGGAGGTCCAGGGTCGCCTGACCTATATCCGCTACCCGCTGAGCCGGGACGCGAAGCGCTGGGTGGTGGTGGCCACCACGCGGCCGGAGACCATGCTCGGTGACGTGGCGGTGGCCGTCCATCCCAGGGACCCCCGCTACAAAAAGCTCATCGGGCAGGAGATCCGCTTGCCCCTGGCTGGCCGGGCCATTCCCATCGTGGGCGACGAGGATGTGGATCGCGAGTTTGGAACCGGCGCGGTGAAGGTCACGCCGGCCCACGACCCGGTCGATTTCAAGATCGCGCTCAAGCACCGTTTGGAGAAGATCGTGGTCATCGACGAGCAGGCGCGCATGACCGGCCCCATCCCGGAGAAATACGCCGGACTGGACCGCTTCGCCTGCCGGCAGGCGGTGCTGGACGACCTGCGCTCCTTGGGTTTGATCGAAAAAGCGGAGGAATACACCCACAATGTCGGTCATTGCCAGCGCTGCGAGACCGTGGTCGAACCGCACATCTCCAAGCAGTGGTTCCTGAAAACCGCCGAGCTGGCGCCGCCGGCCATCGCCGCCGTCCGCGGCAACGAGATCGCCTTCATCCCCGACAAATGGAAGAAGGTCTACTTCAACTGGATGGAGAACATCCAGGACTGGTGCATCTCGCGGCAGCTGTGGTGGGGGCACCGCATCCCGGCCTTCTATTGCCAGGAGTGCCAGGAAGTGCTGGTGAGCGAGGCCGAGCCCGAGCGCTGCCCTCGTTGCGCCGGTACGCGGCTGGTCCAGGACCCCGACGTGCTCGACACCTGGTTCTCCTCCGCCCTCTGGCCCTTCACCACCCTCGGCTGGCAGGACGACAGCCCCGACTTCCGGACGTTCTACCCGACCTCGATCATGGCCACGGGCTTCGATATCATCTTTTTCTGGGTGGCGCGCATGATCATGATGGGGCTCCATTTCGGCAAGGCGGTGCCGTTCCGCGAGGTGCTGATCAACGGCCTGATCCGCGACGAGAAGGGCCAGAAGATGAGCAAGACCAAGAACAACGCCGTCGACCCGCTGGACATCATCCGCGAGTCCGGCGCCGACGCCCTGCGCTTCACCCTGGCCATCCAGGCGGTGCCGGGCATGGACATCGCGCTCTCGCTCAGCCGCATCAAGGGCTACAAGGCTTTCGCCAACAAGATATGGAACGCCTCGCGCTTCGTCGTCATGAACCTGCAGGGCGACGAGCCGCCCGTCGTCGACGCGGCGCGCGTCAGCGATGCCGACAAGTGGATCCTGCACTCGCTCAACCTCCTCGTGCAGAAGGTGAACGAGAGCTTCGACGGCTACCGCCTGTACGAAGCCGCCGACCTGATCTACCATTTCATCTGGGACGAGTACTGCGACTGGTACCTGGAGTTCTCCAAGAGCGACCTGGAGAGCCCGGCCACGCGCTCGGTGCTGCGGCTGACCCTGCTGCGGATCCTGCAGCTGCTGCACCCCTTCATGCCCTTCATCAGCGAGGAGATTTACCAGCGCATCCGGGGCGAGAAGGAGTTCCTCATCCAGACCGAATTCCCGGCCTTCACCCGGGAGTTCGTCTTCCCCGAGGCCCATGCCGCGGTCGAAACTCTCAAAAAGGTCGTTGCCGAGACGCGCAAAACGCGCACCGAGAATCGCATCGAGCCCAACAAGAAGATCCCGATTTTCCTCAAGTGCGACGCGCCCCTGGAGCGCCAGCACCTGGAAAAGCACCTGAAGTATTTCGATTTCCTCAGCCGCAGCCTGAAGACGGAGATCGTCTCCGACCTGGCTGTTCTCGCCAAGGGTTTCCGCGGCGTGAGCCAGAACTGGGAGATCCTGCTGCCCTTCGTCGACGACCAGGACCGCCGGCAAGAGCTCCAGCGGCTGCGTGGCGAGCATGACAAGCTGGCTAGGCTGATCGAACAGATGGAAGCCAAGCTCGCAGGCGGCGACTTCGCCGCTAAGGCCCCGGCCGAGGTCATCCTGAACTTCAAGAAGAACCTGCAGGAATATATCGAGAAGAATGCCAAAATAGGCAAAACCATTGACGACCTTTCCTGACGGTTTCAATACCTTTCATCTTGACGCTTGCGTTTCGACCAACGATTATCTGAAGCAGAATATCACCCGCCTTGAAGCAGATTTTCCGCTCATGGTCAGCGCCGGCTCCCAATCCGGCGGCCGGGGCCGCGAGAACCGCGGCTGGTTCTCGGCGCCGGGCCTGGGGATCTATGCCACGTTCGCCTTCACGCTGGCCGGTCCCGGCGGCCTGTCTCTCCTCTCCACCGCCGCCGGGGTCGCCGTGGCCGACACGCTGCGGGGGTGGACCGGCGAAACCGTCGCCCTCAAATGGCCCAATGATGTTCTGGCCGGCGGGAAAAAGATCGCCGGCATCCTCTGCGAGAACATGGTCGCCGGCGAGAAGATCACCTGCTTGGTCGGCATCGGCGTCAACGTCAACCATCGGCGAGACGACTTCCCGCCAGAATTGCGGGAACGGGCCGGTTCGCTGCGCCTGCTGACCGGCAGGGAGTGGCCGCTCGCGGAGGGCCGCGAGCGCCTGGCCGCGAGCCTGGCCGGCTGGCTGCGGCGGCTCGAGGCGGGCGGAGCAACAGCCCTGCTCCGCCGGGCGCGCTCTTTAAGCCGCAGCTTGCTGGGGAAAACGATCGCCTTCCATCACCAGGGGCGGCTCTGGCAGGGGATCTTTCGCGGCCTGGCCGCCGACGGCGCCCTGCGGCTCGAGACGGAGGACGGCGGGGAGAGGACCTTCCACAGCGGTGAGATTGCAGGATAGATGCGGCGGCCTCCGCAGCGCCGCCGCCGTCAGACCTTGAAGAGGATGTTCAGGTGGCAGAGGGTGATCTCGTCCTCGGCGTGCAGCTCGTGCTTGACCCCGGTCTGCAGCTTGCTGCCGTTGAGGAAGGTGCCGTTGATGGCGCCCGGCTCCTCGGACAGGTAGAATCTCCCGTCCTTGAACTGGATCTTGGCGTGCTTGCGCGAGATGTACTTCTCCTCGTCCTCGTCGGTCAGGTCGATGTCGGGAACGAAGCCGGTCGTGTAGTCCCGCCGTCCCAGGAATGTCTGGGTCTTGGTCAGCTGCACCAGGCGGTTCGAGCGCTGGATGATCAGGTAGGCCTTGACCTCGCTGCCGATCTTCTCCGACGTCGAATCCTCC
This sequence comes from Acidobacteriota bacterium, assembly GCA_025456175.1. Taxonomy (GTDB): domain Bacteria; phylum Acidobacteriota; class Aminicenantia; order UBA2199; family UBA2199; genus UBA2199. The sequence goes on from JALOLC010000009.1 coordinate 27,067, forward strand.
TTCCGTGCTTCCTTGGCGGCGGCCTTTTCCTTGCCCGCGGGGGCGGGCGCGGCGGCCATCTCCAGCAGCACGGACTGGATCTTGATATGCTTCTCGCTCAGTTTTTTCAGGATCTTCAGGGCGATGTCCGGGGTCTGCTTGAGCATCTCGGTCAGGGCCACGTAGGGGATCTTGATCAGGAAGGCGTCCTCGATGACTTCGATGGTGTAGATCGCGTTCTGCTCGCTGTTCAGGGATTCCTCGCCGAAGAAGTCCCCCTTGCCGAGCGTGGCCAGGATCGTTCCCTGGCCGTTGTTCTTCAGCTGGACCTTGCCCTTGTTGATGATGAAGAAATCGCTCTGAATGTCGCCTTTCTTGTACACGACGTCGCCGGCGGCGTATTTGGTCACGAATTTCTTCAGTGCATCCATGTTCGCGTTGAAAACCATTCTATAGAAGATATTTCGCTTTGTCAATTTATCGTCACGGAGAATTTGTCTTTTCACCGGCCATGTCGCCGTTTGCCAGCGGCCGCGTTTTGCCTTAGAATCATCCTGGAAGCCAGGGAGGCTTTTTGCCAGGCATATGAAGAACGGATTCGCTTTCCTGTACCCGCCGCCCCGCACGGTCCGCTTCGGCGGCGGTTCCGTCGATATCCGCAGCGTGAGTTTCCCTCTGGAGATTTTCAAGAAATACGGCCTCCTTTTCGGCCATTTCGCCGTGCGCAGCCGCGGCCGCGGCGTGGAGGTCGTTTTCCAGGAGCGGCCCGGCGGGTCACCGGCGAGGAGAACGGCGCTGGGCGCCGAGGAATACGTCATTGAGTGCGCCGCCGCGCGCATCGTGCTCAGCGCCGCTTCGCCCCGAGGCCGGTTCTACGCCATCTCCACCCTGCTGCAGATCCTGGCATTTCATGAGAACCTCGGCCGCGTCCCGGTCTTCACGTTGCGCGACTCCCCGCAGGTCCCCTTCCGGGGTTTCCGGCTGACCGGCGCTCCGGCCGCCGATTTGCCGCGCCGGCTGCTGGGGCTCGCCTTGCTGAAACTCAACCACCTGGCCCTGCCCGCTGCCCTGGCGACAGCGGAGCTGGCCTCCCTGGCCCGCATGGCCGGCCTGGAGATCAGCCGCATCGGCACCGACCCCCAGGCGCTTTACACCTTCGCTGCCAGCGCCGACGCCCCGGTCGCGGAAGCGTGGACGGCCAGCGGCGGCGAGCCTGCGGATGAGGCTTGGCTTGGATCCTTTCTCCTGCGCCAGCGCCGCGCCCATGAGCAGGGAAGGCGCACGGCGGTTTGGAGCGACAATTTCCTGCGCCGCCCGGAATGGATCCGCAAGATCCCCCCTGACGTCCTGCTGCTCCAGCGCGACCAAGGCGAACGTTCGCGGTTCTCCCTGGATGCCCTGCCGCTCTTCAGGAAGCACCATCTTCCCCAGGCACTATGCCCCACTCTGGGCGGAACGGGACGTTTCCTTCCCGACGCCCGCGCCGGGCTGGCCCGCGTCGGGGCCGCCCTGGCCGCCGCCGCTGGCGCCAGGTCCACCGGCGTGCTGCTGCTGGACGACGACGGCCAGGGCTGGGCTGGACTGTCCCAGGCTGCGGCCATGCTGCACTTTCAGGCCGGCTGCCTTCTCTGGAGCGGCCGCATGCCCGGCCCGCCGGCGTTCAGCCGCTGGGCGCTGGGCCGCGATGAACCCGACCTGTTCCGCGTCTATTCCTTCCTGGCCCAGGCCGAGCATCAGCTGCCCCGTTCCCATGACCGCTATCTGTTCGAGGACCCCATAGCCGCTCCTTACTCCCGGCAGGACGACCCGCGCGTGGTCGTGGCCCATTACCAGAAGGCCGCGCTGTACCTGAATAAGAGGAAGGTCTCTCCCTGCCTGTTCTCCGACTTCATCGACTTCACCCGGCGGCTGTATGAGTTCATCGCTGCCAAGGTGGAATTCTCCATGCACCTTGGCGCGTTCATGGAAGGGGGCGGTCCTGGAAGGGAGATCGCTCTCCAGGCCAAGCAATTGCGCCAGGCGCTGCTGGAGTTGAAGCGTTCCTTTCAGGAACTGCAGGCCGGGCATTCTCCGGCCTGGGATCGTTTCGATCTCCTGGCCGCGCTCTTCGAGCGACTCGGCAATGAGGCGTACTCCTCGGCGGCCAGGGAAAGGCTGCGTTCAGGCCTGGCGGCGCAATCCCTGGATGCGCCCGAGCCCGAAGCGCTCGACGGCCGCTAGCGTCCGGGGATCACTCGCAAGGGCCGGTGGGCGTGGCGCTCACACCCCGTTGCACTTCGACCAGCCGCAGTTGGCGCAGGTGGGGCATTTCTCGTCGCTGACGGTGCTGCCGCAGATGGGGCATTGCAGGGCGTTCATGTCCTGGTGGCGGGTGTTGACCCTGCCCACGTGGGTCTCCAGCACCTTGGCGATGGCGTCGGGGATGGACTGGATCAGCTGGCCGTTGGAGAAGATCGGCTCGGCGCCGCCGATGCCCTTGAGCTGGTTGACCACCTCCTCGGTGGAGATGCCGCTGCGCAGGGCCAGCGAGATCAGGCGGCCGATGGCCTCGGCG
>JALOLC010000175.1 GCA_025456175.1 Acidobacteriota bacterium
CGACCAGGCGCGCCGCCTCGCGCGCCTCCATGCCGCCGCGTTCCAGCGCCACGGCGCAGCAGTCGCCGGACACGATCTCCACCTGGACCTCCTGGGCCTCGGAAAGGGTCAGGTCGTGGAAGGCTGCGGGAGCCTCCGCAGCCGTTTTGCGGGCCGGGAAAAAACGCCAGGCCAGCAGGGCGGCCAGGAAAAGAAAGGGGACAAGCAGAGGGAGCCGCCGCCAGTTCCGGGGCTGTCGGAGGGTCGGGCGCAAATTCATGCCATTCATTGTACCTAAGTATAGACCCAAGAGCAATAGGAAACTGTTCTCCCAGATCGCCAGCAGCGACATAGTGTGGTGAGAACTCACCCCCGCCCCCCCCTCTCTTGGCAAGAGAGGGGGAGGGAAGTGCAGGATACGGGGGTGAGTTGATGAAGTGGAATCCGTTCCCTGGACATGGGATGCCCTACCCGAACTGGAAGAAAAAGGCTCGAAACCGAATCGGGCTTGTCAGCGCCAAGTCCTTGCTATAAACTGCGATCGACTTGGAGGATTCTCATGAGAAATGACAACACATTCGGCTCTGACTTCGAGCGCATATTTATGGGCCTGCTGGCCGTGATCACGGGCATCTTGCTGATCTACCTGGCGATCCAGGGGCCGCTGTTCCTGGGCACCATCCACTACAAGTCTGCCCCCGTCATCGACAACCAGATCATCGGCCAGGACGTAGTGAACCTGTTCCTGTTGAGCGTGATTTCACTCGTGGGCGGCGTCGCCCTCTGGCTGCGCAAGCCCGTCGCCAAGTACCTGCTGATCACCACCCCGCTCTACCTCATTTACTTTGTCCTGAGTTATACGATCGGCTGGGAGTGGAGCTCGCCCGCCTACTCCGGCAACAGCGAGAAATACTTCTTCCATTTCCTTTTCATCCTGGTCGCCGCCCTGCTGACCATATTTTATGCTCTGGCGGTCTTCCCCCGCGACCGTGTCGCGCGCTTCAGCAGGAAGGGGCTGACCGTCTACTCCGTGCTCCTGGTCTTTTTCCTGCTGGTCTTCGCGGCCATGTGGATGAACGAAGTCTTCGAGGTGATGGCCAGGGGGACGACGCGCGGTTACGAGATCGCCCCGACCGCCTTCTGGCTGGTGCGCGTCTTCGACCTGGGCTTCACCATCCCGCTCGGCCTGCTCAGCATCTATCTGCTCTGGACACGCCCCGCGTCGTCCTTTCCCATCCAGTTCATGTTCTACGGCTTCTTCTGCACCATGGTCACCGCTGTCATCACCATGGGCGTCATCATGGGGGTGAAGAACGATCCGACCTTCCTCTGGCGCGACCTGGTCGTCTTCGTGGTCCTCGGCGTGATCGTGTTTGCGGGCTTCTTCTACATCCTGAGGAATTTCAAGAAGGCCTGATCAGCGGATAACGTAGGTCCTGGCGACGAAGGGCAGGAGCATGCCCAGCAGATGCGCGACCAGGCAGAGCAGCAGCCAACTCAGGTGCAGCACCGCCGCGTACAGGTACCCGCGGCCGTCGGCGTTTTTCCTCTCTCCGCGCCAAGCCCAAGCGCAATTGAGCAGCAGCGAGGCGAAGGCCAGGAGCTGCCAGGGGAGCGGGTACATGCTGAGCCAAAGGGTCGGGATCGGCAGGGCGGTCAACGACTCATGCGAAAGGAACTGCCGGAAGCCGGCGAAAGCCAGGTCGACCAGCCCGGCGTAGCCGATCGTCAGCAGCAGCAGGACGGCATGCAGCAGGATTTTTCTCGCCCGATTCATGGTTCCCTCCCCTGATCAGAACTTCTCGCCCGGCGTGCCGCGCCAGAACGACAGGACGATGTCCTTGTCCTCGTCGATGACGACCTTCCAGCCGCGCCGGCTGACGTACTGCCAATAGTGCTCGGGCTGCGGCGGGTTGGCGTTGACGCCGTGCTCCATGGCCGGCAGCCCGTGCTCGGCGGCAAAGCGCTGCGCCAGCTGCCCGGCGCTCAGGCCCTTCGCGGCATACAGCCGCTCGACCAGGCCGGGATTGAGGATGATCAGGCGCACGCGGCCTTCGCGGGCGCCCAGCACCACGTCCAGCGCCGGCGGCCGGTCGCTGTGCACGGTGTAGCTGTCCATCTGGCTCCAGCGCACCGGCTTGAACGCCGCCCCCTCGACCCGGCGGTACAGCTCCTCCACCGCCGGCAGGGCATCTTCAAGCGTCATCCCCAGGTACAGGCCGCTGACCCGCAGGCTGCCCGGCGACCGGCCGCACGAGATCGCCGCCGCCACGGCCAGCAGCGCCGCCAGGAGCCACACCGCCAGAGATTGACGCTTCATCGCTTTCCCCCTTCACCCGGCTCACGATAGCAGAACCGCCTTTTTTGCGCAATGGCAATCCAAAAGGGCTGGTGTCACCCCATTTTTTAAAATTCGCAGTTGGGGCGCTTCCGACGATCCCCGGCAGCGGCGTACGCAGCCCATTTTAGAGAAAAATGGGCGGAGTCGCTTCCCGTCCGGAATGCGGAATGTCGGAAAAAGCCCCATAGGCCGCATTCCCGAAATAAAGCACCGACCCCGATTGACACGATCGCGATGCTTGACTACTATCTCTGGAGAGACTGCTTTCGGAGTCACATGAGGCTATGATGAAGACGCTGGTGGTGGGCGACATCCACGGCTGCCATGCCGAGCTGCTGGAGCTCGTCGAAAAGGCGGGCCTGAACCTGGACGACCATTTGATCGCCCTGGGCGACCTGGTCGACCGCGGTCCCGGCTCGGAGGCCGTCCTGCGCCATTTCATGGGCCACAATCGCCGCCGATCGCTGCTGGGCAACCACGAGCGCAAGCACCTGCTGGCCTGGAAGCATGAGGGTTCGCTGTCCGCGTCCCAGCGGATGGTGAAGGAGGAGCTTTCTGAAGCTTTCTACGCCGAGGCGATCGCCTACTTCGAGACCCTGCCCCTGTTCAGCGAGTTACCGGAGGCCATCCTGGTCCACGGCTGCCTCGAGCCGAACGTGGCGCTGGAGCATCAGCAGGCCGATGTCCTGACCGGTTCCATGTCGGGAGAGAAATATTTATACGATCGCTATGGAGAACCCTGGTACCAACTGGTTGATGGCGACAAGCCCGTGGTCGCGGGCCACCACGACTACTCAAAAACCGGTACCCCGCTCGTCATCAAGGACAAGGTCTTCTTGATCGATACCGGCTGCTGCTACGGCCATCAACTGACCGGATTGCTGCTTCCCGATTTTAAAATGATCTCCGTGAAAAGCCGGGCCAATTACTGGGGCCTGGCCAGGCAGGGGACAAAGACGGGCAGCCACTGTTTGCCGTAAGGGATGATTTATGGTAAACTATTTTCTGCAAGCACCTGTAGCTCA
>JALOLC010000176.1 GCA_025456175.1 Acidobacteriota bacterium
TCGACCGGGCTGAACTGGTAATGCATGAAGGGCTTCTTGCTCAGTCCGATGCCGTGCTCGCCCGAGATCGTGCCGCCGACCTCGACCACGCGCCGGAAGATCCTGTCCAGGGCGATCCCCGCCCTGTTCATCTCTTCGGCGTCGGCGGGGTCGACCATCAGGTTGGTGTGGATGTTGCCGTCGCCGAAATGGCCGAACATGACGATGCAGAGGCTGAGTTCGCCAGCCAGGCCGGCAATGAACTCGACCGTCTCCGGGATGCGGCTGCCCGGCACGACGATGTCCTCGTTGATCTTTTTTGGCTTCAGCCTGGCGATGGCCGGGGAAATGTTGCGCCGCGTCGCCCACATGGCTTCCTGCTCGGCGAAGGTTTCCGCCCGCTCGCGGCCGAGGGGCTTGGCTTCGACGACCAATCTCTCGAAACGGGCCTCCCTTTCGGCCACCTCGGCCGGACTGCCGTCGATCTCGACCAGCACGGCCGCCCGCAGCCCCTCCTCGAGAGGCGCGTGCTGGTAGGCATGGACCGCCTCCAGCGAGCTGCGGTCCATGAACTCGAGCACCGCGGGCTGGACATGGCCCTGGATGGCGCGCTGCACGAAGCGCGCGCCCTCGGCCAGCGAGGCGAAATCAACGCGGAAGAGCAGCCGCCGCGGCGGCAGCGGCAAGAGGCGCACGATCACTTGGGTCACCACGGCCAGGGTTCCCTCCGAGCCGATGAGCAGAGATTTCAGGTCATAACCGGCGACGTTCTTGATTGTCTCCGATCCCAGGCGGACCTTTTCGCCGTTCATCAGGTAGGCCTCCAGCCCCAGCACGTAGTGGCCCGTCACACCGTACTTGAAGCAGCGCGGGCCGCCGGCGTTCTCGGCCACGTTGCCGCCGATGGTCGAGGTTTTCAGGCTGGCCGGATCGGGGGGGTAAAAGAGCCCCGCTTTTTCCGCCGCCGCCTGCAGGTCGGAGGTGATCACCCCGGGTTCGACCGCGGCCAGGAAGTTTTCCCTGTCGAGCCGCAGGATGCGGTTCATGCGCGTGAACACCAGCACGACTCCGCCCTGGACGGCCAGCGCCCCGCCGGTATAGCCGACGCCGGCTCCGCGCGGCACCAGGGGGATGCGGTGAGCGCGGCAGACGGCGATTGTTGCCGCCACGTCGTCTTCGCTCTCGGCGAAGACGACGGCGTCGGGGAGGTATTCCAGGCCTGTCGCGTCATAGGAATAGGTCAGCAGGTATTCGCGATCGCTGAACACCTTGTCGGGAGACTCTTCCTGCCGTAACGTATCCCGCAACCGCGAACGAAACGGAGGGACCGGGCCCCGACCCGGAGAGCGCCGATGTCCCTTCGGGAAAATGGCCATTGTTTGAGCACCGGCAAAGCCGGGGCGAGTTGGCCATTTTAATCGGCGCGAAACGCGGTCGGTCGGTCCCGGAGTGGTGAGCGGGGCGGGATGCGTTGCGGCCCATAATTTCCGCTCTGTGATTCTGCTCCCGACCATATTGATTTTTTTAGTGTCCCCATGTAAACTATTTTTTATGAAAGACTACTACGAGATCCTGGGCGTCAGCAAAAACGCCAGCATCAACGATATCAAGAAGGCCTACCGCAAGCTGGCCCGCAAGTACCATCCCGACCTCAACCCCGGCGACAAGGCGGCCGAGCAGAAGTTCAAGGAGATGAACGAGGCCCACGAGACGCTGAAGGACCCGGAGAAGAAGAAGCAGTACGACCTCTACGGCTCGCTGGGCGCCCGCGGCGGGCCCGGCCCCGGCGGTGCCGGGGGCGGGGGCAACTTCGAGGGCTTCGACTTCAGCAGCAGCGGCAGCAGCTCCTTCGGCGACATCTTCGAGACGATCTTCGGCAACATGGGCGAGTCGGCCCCGCGCGGGACCCGGCGGGGGCGCAAGGCCGAGCGCGGCGAGGATCTCCTCTACTCCATGAACCTGAACTTCATGGACGCGGCCAAGGGCATCGAGACCACGATCCAGGTGGGCCACAAGCAGGCTTGTCCGGCCTGCAGGGGCAAGGGCATCGACGCCGCTTCCAAGCAGAGCACCTGTCCGACCTGCAACGGCCAGGGCCGCGTGCAGAAGCAGACCGGCTTCATGAAGTTCGGCTCCATCTGCCCCAACTGCGGCGGCAGCGGCGTCCTCCCCGGCGCCCCCTGCCATTCCTGCGGCGGCGATGGCCGCGTCGAGACCACATCGCGCCTGCGGGTGCGCATTCCCGCCGGCGTGGACAACGACTCCAAGGTGCGCATCGCCGGCAAGGGCAACGCCGGCCGCAACGGCGGCCCCGAAGGCGACCTGATCATCGCCATCCAGGTGGCGCCGCACAAGCTCTTCCGCCGCAGCGGCCACGACCTGGAGATGACGCTGCCCGTCACCTACGCCGAAGCGGCGCTGGGGGCCAAGATCGAGATTCCCACCCTGGAGGGCTCCTCGCTGTTCAAGGTCCCGCCGGGGACCACGTCGGGGCAGAGGCTGCGCCTGAAGGGCAAGGGCATCGCCAATCCCAAGACCGATGAAGGAGAAGACCTATTTCATCTCGGCCGTGGCCAGCAAGTACAACATCCACCCGCAGACCCTGCGCCTCTACGAGCGCGAGGGGCTGCTCATCCCCTCGCGCAGCAAGGGCAACACGCGCATGTTCAGCGACGAGGACCTGAAGCGGCTCGAGTTCATCCTCAACCTGACGCGGGAGATGGGGGTGAACCTGGCCGGCATCGAGATCATCATGAACATGAAGTCCAGGATGGAGAAGATGCAGGATGAGTTCGCCCTGTTCCTGGAGGAGTTGAAAAAGGAGTTCTTCGTCGGCCGCGAGGAACTCTTCGAGCAGAAGAAGAACGCGCTGGTCAAGTTCTCTTCGCCGCCCATGGCCCCCTTCCAGGATGAAAAAAAGGAAAAGTAGCGAGTCGCTGGATTCCCTCAACCTCTATTTCCAGCGCATCAAGAAGATCAAGATCCTCTCGCCCGAGGAGGAGAGGGCCCTGATCATCCAGGCCAAGAACGGGGACGAGGAGGCCTTCCGCAGCCTCATCGTCGCCAACCAGCGCCTGGTGGTGCGCGAGGCGCTGAAGTACTACTTCAAGGGCGACAATTTCCTCGACCTGATCAACGAAGGCAACAAGGGGCTGATCGAGGCCCTGAAGAAATTCGACCCCAAGCGCGAGAACCGCTTCTTCACCTACGCCCTGTGGTGGGTACGCAGCGAAATCCGCCGCTACCTCTCCAAGAACCAGAACATCATCTCGCTGCCCGACATCTTCTACAACGACTACCTCAACTTCAAGAAGGCCTACTTCAAGCTGAGCAAGAAGCTGAAGCGCCACCCCAGCGAGAAGGAGCTGGCCGTCGAGCTGGGCATCCCGGAGAAAAAGATCAAGGTCATGCTCGCCGTCCCCGATGAGATCATCTCCCTGGACAAGGGCATCAGCGACGACAACTCGTCGAGCCTGACCTCCTTCCTGCCCGACAACTCGGCCGACGATCCCCAGGATATCTTCATCGGCAGCACCGTCCGCGGCCTGGTGCGCGAGGACATCGAAAAGCTCACCGCCCGCGAGGCCGAGATCATCCGTCTGCGCTACGGCTTCCAGGGCGAGGAGCCGCAGAAGCTGCGCGAGATCGCCAAGCAGCTGAAAATGAGCCCGGAGGGCATCCGGCGCATCGAGATCAAGGCCCTGGCCAAGCTGAAGCTTCAGCTGAAGAAGCAGGGCATCTATGGAGCACTGAACTGATGGACGTCAAATGCAAGATCTGCCAGGATTCCGGCTGGGTGATGGTGAAGAGCGGCGAGCGCGAAATCGCCCGCCCCTGCCGCTGCCGGCAAAGCGACACCGTAAGCATCCTGTTGACGGGCGCGAACATCCCCCCGCGTTTTCACGATATGGACCTGCGCGGCTTCAAGCCCGAGAAAGAGGGCTCGTCCCAGGCCAAGGCCAAGAAAGCGGCCGAAAAATTCATCGCCGAATACCCGGCTGTCGGCGGCTATGGCCTCCTGTTTCAGGGAGGTACCGGTGTGGGCAAGACGAGGCTGCTGTGCTGCATCGGCAACCAACTGATCAAGGAAAAGAACGTCGACGTGGCCTACATCGACTGGAACGACCTGACCCGCGAGATGCGCTCGGGCGAGGACGCCGCCAGCCGCGACTTCGAAACGATCAGCCAGCTGATCCAGCGGCTGGCGCGGGTCACGCTGCTGCTATTTGACGAGCTGGGCGCCTCGCGCCCCAGCCCCTGGGTGGAGGACAACATCTATTTCCTGGTCAACCGCCGCTACAACAACAATCTCGTCACCCTGTTCGCCAGCAATTATTTCGACAAGAAAACCGGGAGCGAGGAGACCATGAGCGAACGCATCGGCAACCGCATCCGCAGCCGTTTGTACGAGATGGCCCGCAGCGTCGAGATCATGGGCGCCGACTACCGCCAAAAGAACTACTAGGAGGACGAAATGGCTCAGGACCTGGCATTCATCAACGAGAAGATCAGGGAGGAGAGCCTGGCGATCGAACAGACCCTGGCCGAGATGGCCAAGGTGATCGTCGGCCAGAAGGAGCTGCTGGAGCGCATGATGGTCGCCCTGCTGGCCTCGGGGCACATCCTGCTCGAGGGCGTGCCCGGCCTGGCCAAGACCCTGGCCGTCAAGACGCTGGCGCGGGTCACCGACCTGAACTTCAAGCGCATCCAGTTCACCCCCGACCTCTTGCCCGCCGACCTGACCGGCACCATGGTCTTCAACCCCAAGACGGCGGAATTCTCGACGCGCAAGGGGCCGATCTTCACCAACCTGCTGCTGGCCGACGAGATCAACCGCGCCCCGGCCAAGGTGCAGAGCGCGCTGCTCGAGGCCATGCAGGAGCTGCAGGTGACCGCAGAATCCCATCGAGCAGGAGGGCACCTATCCCCTGCCCGAGGCCCAGGTCGACCGCTTTCTGCTCAAGGTCAAGATCACCTACCCGCAAAAGAGCGAGGAGAAGGAGATCGTCAAGCGCATGGCCGGCGGCGCCGAGATCCCGCTCACGCCCGTCCTTGGCCGCGCCGCCCTGGCCCGGCTGCAGCAGTCCTACCGGATGGTCTATATCGACGAACGCATCCAGGACTACATCATCAACCTGGTGTTCGCCACGCGCTTCCCCCAGGAAGCGGGCATCGCCAAGCTGAAAAGCCTGATCCAGTTCGGCGCCTCGCCGCGCGCCTCCATCTACCTGACCGAGACGGCCAAGGCCCTGGCCTTCATCCGCCGCCGCGGCTACGTCACCCCCGAGGACGTCAAGGCCGTGGGCCGCGACGTGCTGCGCCACCGCATCATCCTGAGCTACGAGGCCGAGGCGGAAGGCCTGAGCAGCGACGACATCATCAGCGACGTGTTCAATCACGTCGTGGTGCCCTGAGGGCGGGAGCGAACCGATGAAGAGACTCCTGCCGGCCCTGCTTCTCACCCTGGCGCTCATGCGCCTGCTGCCCGCAGCCGACCCCGGCGTGTCCGACCGTTTCCGTGACCGGGCCGCGGCGCTGTTCGCCGAGAGCGTCGAGCTGCGCCGCCAGCTGCACCGCATCCCCGAACCCTGCTTCCAGGAGAAGAAAACCGCGGCGTTCGTCGCCGCCTACCTCACGAAGCTTGGCCTGGAGGTGACCACCGGCATCGCCGGCACCGGCGTCAAGGCGGTCCTGCGCGGCAGCCGTCCGGGACCGGCGGTCGGCCTGCGCGCCGACATGGACGCCCTGCCCATCGCAGAGGCGACCGGGCTGCCGTTTGCGTCGCAGCACCCGGGACAGATGCACGCCTGCGGCCACGACGCCCACATGACCCACGTGCTGACCGCGGCCCGGCTGCTGTCCGAAGTGCGCGACCGCCTTCCGGGCACCGTGGTCTTCATCTTCCAACCCTGCGAGGAGGGAGCGCCCAGGAACGAGAAGGGCGGAGCCGAGCGGCTGATCGCGGCCGGCATCCTGGAGAACCCCCGCCTCGATGCCCTGTTCGGCCTGCACGTTCTGCCCGATCTGCCCGCAGGGCAAGTCGCCCTGAAGCCGGGGGCGATCATGGCCAACGTGGCCTGGATCTACATCCGCGTCCAGGGCCGGGCCGCTCACGGCGCCTTCCCCCATCAGGGCATCGATGCCATCGTCGCCGCCGCCCACGCCGTCAGCCAGTTCCAGGCGCTGATCAGCCGCGGACGCGACCCGGGCGAGAAGTCGGTGCTGACCATCGGCAAGATCTGCGGCGGCGTGCGCAGCAACGTCATCGCCGAAGCCGTGGACATGGAGGGGACGGTGCGCTCCTTCTCGGAACGCGAGGAGGAGCGCATCATCGCCGGCATCCAGGGCATTCTGCGCGGGCTGGAGGCGGCGTACGGAGTCAAGGCCAGCCTGGATTTCGAAAAGGTCAATCCCGCCGTCGTGAACGATGCCGGGCTTGTCGTCCTGGCCCGGCCCGTGTTCGAGGAGATCCTCGGCCGCGGCAACGTGCTCACGGCCGAGCCGCTGACCATCGGCGAGGATTTCGCCCACTATTCCCGGAGCCTGCCCTCGCTGTTCTTCTTTCTGGGCAGCGGCGTGGGCCGGCCCCTGCACGCCCCCGA
>JALOLC010000077.1 GCA_025456175.1 Acidobacteriota bacterium
TGCCGCACAACTGGGCCGGCTACCTGGGCGGAAGCACGGAGGCGGCGCTGTCCGCCTGTACGTTCCCCTGGAACGCCCTGCTGGTCCTGTTCGATGGCATGGTGCTGCCCTGCGCCCAGGACTTCTTTGCCAGCCGGCCCCTGGGCAGCGCCCTGGATGCGCCGCTGCTCGACATCTGGAACGGGGGGCCGATGCAAGAGCTGCGACGGACGTTCGCCGCCGACCGCGCCGCCACCCTCTCCGCCTGCGCCGCCTGCGACCGTATCCGCCGCCCGATGCTGGGCGGCATGCCCAGGGAATACCTGAAAAAGCTGCTGTTGCGGCGCCTGCCCTGAGCGCGCGCCTTGCCCGGCGCTAGCCCGCATTTCTCACAGATATTGTCGCGAAATTGCGCAGATGGGCATGGAAACAAGGAAGGCGACCGAGGAGACCGGAGACGTACTGTTGGTACGATGGAGGTATCCGACCGAGCCTGACGCCGTAGACATGCCCATATCCGCAATGGCAGTAACTATTTGTGAGAAATGCGGGCTAGGGATGCAGCTCGGTCGCCAGCGGGTGAAAGTCGAACAAGCCAGAGTCGGAGCCATCCGGCTCGATGTCCGCACCGGTGATTTTCTGCGCTTCGGCCTTGCTGCTCTCCACGCCTTTGTCGCTGACCGCCGACACCGCGTAGTCAAACTGCGCCCCCTGGCGGATCTCGATCGAGTGATCCTCCAGAGAATTGGTCGTGCCGCTGACGGTTTGCCACAGCAGGTAGCTTTCAGAGCCCTGCCCGCTTGACTTGCGGTACACTTTATAGCTTTGGATAATGATCTTCGCCGCCGCATTGGCCGGATTGGGCGCCCAGCGGATCCAGTTGTAGGCATAATTCTCATTGCCCAGGGTGTCGACACCCCGCACCTGGTAATGGAAGCGGTCCTCCGGAGTGACTCCGTTCTTGTCGATAAACGACAGCTGCGACGGGTCCACCTCGCCCACCGATTCCCAGGCATCGCTTGTCTTCAGCTTGCGGTAGATCCGGTACTTGGACAGGGTGATGTTCCAGCTGGTCCATTCGCTGTCGAAAGCCCAGGTGAGCTGGCGATAAAACTGGACCGTGAACAGGTTGCGGTTGACGATCAGCTCGGTCTGCAGGTTCAACGCCGTCAGCGGGATGTTGCGGTAGTTGGCTTCCACGGCCAGCGGCGGCTGGATGTCCAGGATGGGCGGCGGGCCGGAGCCGTCCTTGGGATCAAAAATGGCGGCAAAAACCTCTCCATCTTCGCTCCAGGCGGCGACGGCCCCGACTGAAGAGCTGTAATCGATGCTGGGATGATAGCTGGCATAGCTGGTAGTCAAGGCGGTCGCGTCGCCCACGACTCCATCGCGGATGACCCGATAAACGGCGTTGTAGCCGACGTCGCGGTAGACATAGAGAAATCCGTCCTGGCCATAGCCGCAGGCATCGGAAAAATACAGATCGTGATTATGGTGATCCCCGACATCCGAGGTCAGCTGCGGACTTTGCCACTCCCCGTTCAGCCGGGAAACCGACCAATAACTGGATCCTTGCAGATAATAGAAACAGGAGAGGATGTCGCCACCCGAATTGGCCGCCACCACCGGCCGAAACACCCAGGCATTGAGGTTGTCGATGATCTCAGGCTCGGTCCATTCCCCCCGGCCGCGGTCACTGGTGATCATCGTGGCGAAAAAGTCCGTTTCGTTGATCCAGAGGTTGTCCTGGAAAACGAGATGGAACTCGCCGCCCGGTCCGGAAGCCAGGTCGCAGTACTTTGACGAAAAGGGCGTATTGGAGACGTTCACCGGATCCGACCAGCCGCCGTGAAAGATGGCCACGAAGATGTCGAGGTTGGTCGGGTTGCCGCGCATCCAGCCCACGGCGATGCGGTTGCCGGAGGTGGCGATCGACGGCCAGCTCAGCTCGTAGCCGCCGACCTGCGAGACGGTGACCGGCTCGGACCAGGAGCCGTCGTATTGCGAGCAGCGGATGCAGCTCAAGCCCACGTCGTGCCAGGCCGCCACGAAGCCGCTGCCGAGGCCCTTGGCGATCTTGGGGTTGACGCTGTTCCCCGACTGGCCGGGGATCGGCTCCGGGGTCGACCAGCGACCGCCGCTGTAGCGGGAAAAGTAGGCGGACTGGCCGCCGCTGCCGAACCGCTCCGTCCAGACCACGCCGACCTCGCCGGCCGAGTTGATGGCCACGCTGGCGTCCCTGGAATCGGCCGATGAATTGGAGATATTCCTCACTTCCCCGAAGGCGATTGAGCCGGAAATGATCGTCGCGAGCAGGAAAAATGAAAAATGGCGTTTGCGCATGATTGATTATAGTATGCGCCCAGCCGCCATGTCAACCAATTCGCCGTAAGGCCGGCAAACAACCGTATTGACAAACGGGCCGGTTTGTGTAAAAATGAATTCCCTTATAAAATTCTAAAATAAGAATAATAATGGAGGAACTGAGGATGAACTTTAGGAAATTGGGAATGAATCTGTTTATTTTTGTCCTGTTGGTCATAACGGCCAGCGCCGTGCTGCCGGCCGAAGAGACGGCCGGCGCCCCCTGCCCCAAGAAGGTCGCCGTGGTCCTGGAGACGGTCAAGGCCGCCGATTTTATCGAGTACCTCTACTTCTCCGGTATCGGGCGTCCTGAGGTCATCTCCGTCAAGAGCCCGGTCAGCGGCGTGCTTTCCGAGCTCAAGGTGAGCGAGGGCAGCCTCGTCGACGCCGGCCAGGAGCTGGCCGTGCTGAATGCCGGAGCGAGCGCTGAGATCGATCAGCTCGAAGCCGCGGCCGCCAAGGCCAAGAAGGTTCTGACCGCACGCCAGAACTGGAAGGAAAAGAGCGAAAGGGCCATCCAGTCCGCCAGCGCCGAGTATCAGAAGGCTCTGGACGCGTTGAACGCCAAGAAGGCCCAGGCCAACGTGACCGTCAAGGCGCCCGTGGCCGGCATGGTGCAATCGGTCATCGCCGCCGGCAGCGAGATCACTGCCGAGACCGTATTGCTGGAGATCGCCAATCCCAGGCAGATGCTTTTCCAGTTCCCGCTGGCCGCCGCGGACCAGGGCCCCCTGGCGATCGGCGACAAGTTCAGCGGCGATCTCGAGGCCGAGGTCAGCGCCTTCAACGACAACCAGGTCACCTTGCTGGTGAACAACGAGAGCAACCAGGTCAAGCCGGACGTAAGCTACACGTTCAAGAGGCTGAAAGCAGAATACGCCGCGGCCATCGTCATCCCCAGCGCCGCCGTGCAGAAGGACGGTCTGGGCGAGTTCATCTACTCCGTCGAGAAGAAGCGGGCCCGGAAGATGTACGTGACCGTCGGCGCCAGCAGCGAAGGCAAGACCGTGGTCGAGAAGGGCCTGTCTGTCGGCGCGCCGCTGATTGTTTCCGGTTTCGAATGCCTGGCCGAGGGGAAAAAGATCCGCGTGGTCAATGAAGAAGAACTGGCCAAGGAAAAAGCGGAAGTCGCGGCCAAGCAAGAAATCGAGGCCCGGAAGAAGGCCGAAGCCGAGGCGAAGGCCAAGCAGGCGGCCCAAGAGGAAGCAAAGGCCGTTGAGCCCGAAACCAAGCCCGAGCCCCCGGCCAAGGCGGAGGAACCCGCCGTCACCAAGCAGAGCCGCTTCCGCGTCGGCCTGGTCTTCGGCCGCTTCTCGATCAACGACAAGAACATGCGCGCCTACTACGGCAACTGGTTCCAGAACATCCCCGGCATCGAAATGTCGGTCCACACAATCAAGAACATCGACGTCTGGGCCTCCTACAAGCTGTACAGCCAGGATCAGACGACCTCCTATTTCGGCGACCCGGTCAAGTTCAAGCTGGCGCCCCTTTCGGTCGGCCTGCGCTACCGCTTCAGCCCCTGGCGCTTCCTCGAGCCGTTCGTCGGCGCCGGTCTCAATTTCTATTCCTACAAGGAGACGATCGAAGGCGAGAGCGACTTGGAGGACACCAAGGGCAGCGCCGCCGGATTCCATTTTCAGGGCGGCACCTACTTCCACGTCAAGAGCGTCCGCTTCCTCCTGGGCGAGGTCTTCCTCAAGTACAACCTGGTCAAGAAGACCCTGGCCGAGATGACCCCCGACGGCACCGACAAGTTCGACCTCGGCGGGCTCGAGATGGGCGTCGGCCTGGTGGTGAGATTCTAAGGAGCCCGGGCGCGGCGAACGCGGCCGGTGGCGGGATGGCTCATGGCCGTCCCAGCCGCGGATCCCAGGCATCGCTAGAGGAGTCATGCAGGCTCTGGTGACGGGCGCTTCGGGTTTCATCGGCAGCCATCTGCTCCGGGGATTGAAGGCAAGCGGCTGGCAGGTCCGGGCCTATGTTCATCTTACTCCCCTGAATGAAGACCTGTCCGTGCCGGTGGTCAGCGGCGATATCCTGGACAGCGCGGCTCTGGAAAAGGCGATGGCCGGCGTGGATGTCGTGTTCCATCTGGCCGCCGCCGTCGGTTCGCTGGTCTCCGCTCCCCGGGAATTCCGCCAGGTCAACGTCGGCGGCACGGAAGCGGTCCTGGCGGCCGCGCGCCAAGCCGGCGTGGGCCGCATCGTCCATTTCAGCTCGATCGGGGTTCTGGGCGCGGTGAGAGCCGGGGACGTGGCCGACGAGGCGTATTCCCCCTCTCCCCGGACGCTGTACGACAAGACGAAATTCGCGGCCGAGGAGGCTGCCCTCCGGGCCGGCAGCGACGGGCTCGACGTCGTCATCGTCCGGCCCGGCTGGGTCTATGGGCCCGGCGACCGCCGGACCTACAAGTTCATCCGCGCCGTCTGCCGCGGGCGCTTCGCCCTCATCGCCGGGGCAACGGGCCGGCAGACGCCGGTATACATCGACGACCTGATCGCCGGGACGCTGCTCGTTGCCGAAAAGGGGCTTCCCGGAGCCGTCTATCACCTCGCCGGCGACGAGATCCTCAGTCCCGATGAGATGGCCCGCATCGTGGCCGCGGCCTGCGGCGTCGCCGTTCCGCGCTTCAAGCTGCCCAGGAAGCCGGCCATCGTCGCCGCGTATTTATTGGAGAAGGCCTATGGATGGGTGAAAAAAGACCCTCCGCTCAACCGCGGCAAGCTCGCCTTCTTTCTTGACCCCAAGGCCATGTCATCCGCCCGCGCCAAAAGGGAATTGGGTTACGCGCCGGCCACGGCTTTCCGCAGCGGCGCGGCGCGGGTCATCGCCTGGTACCGGGAGAACGGCTGGCTGTAGGAGCGGCCGCTCCAGCCTGCGAACCGCCGACCCGGCCAGGCGCGCCCGCATTGACCCGGTTGCCGCGAACGCTTATAATGGAAGCATGAGAAAATCCCTTTGCCGTTCCGGTCGTCTGCCCGGCCCGGAGGCCCGATGAAGCGCCTGGCCGTGATCGTCCCGGCCTTGAACGAAAGCCAGCGGGTGGACACCGTGATCGCCGGACTGCGTGCCATCCAGGCGGGGATGGCAACGGCGGAGACCGGGGTGATCCTGGTCCTGGTCGACGACGGCTCCAGCGACGGGACGTTCGAGCGCTTCGCCGCCGGGCTGCGGGGCGCTGATGTCGACGCCAAGCTGATCCGCCTGGCCCGCAACTTCGGCAAGGACAGCGCCGTGCTGGCTGCGCTGCAGGAGGTCGAGGCCGACAACTACACGATCGTCGACGCCGACGGCCAGACCCCCTTCGCCCTGGTCCCGGAGATGCACCGCCGCCTCGAGGCGGAGCACGTGGAGGTCGTCTACGCGGTCAAGGAGCAGGAATCCTATTCCTGGCCGCGCCGCCTCATGACCGCCCTCTTTTTTCTCCTGGCGCGCAAGCTGGGGATCCGCGAGCTGAAGAAGGGCTCCTCCGACTTCATGCTGTTTTCCCGCCGGGTGCGCGAGCAGCTGCTGCGCATGCAGGAGAGCGGGGTCGTGGTCCGCAACCTGGTGCGCTGGCTGGGGTTGCCGTCCTGTGAAATCCCCTTTACCCCCGGCGCGAGCCGCGGCTCGGCCTTCACCTTCAGGAAGCTCGTCCTGCTGGCCGTGCGCAGCATCATCTCCTTCTCCCACGTCCTGCGCATCAACTTTTTCCTGGCCTTGGGCTACTGGATCTTCTCGTTCTTCTACGCCATCCTGATCCTGTACAACAAGTTCACCGGCAGGATCGTGGTGGGCCTCAGCACCATGACGCTGCTGACCCTCATCTCCTTCGGCCTGATGTTCTTCATGATCGCCATCATCGGCGAATACCTGATCATCCTCTTCGAAGAGGTGAAGCGGCGCCCGCGCTACCTGATCGCCCAGGTCGCCGACATCGAGGGCCGCTGAGCCGCGGCGGCGGCGTTACTCGATCCGCAGCGAAATCAGTTCCAGGCTGGGGCCGGAGCGCATTTCCAGGTAGTTGAACTGCGGCTCCAGGGTCAACCCGTCCAGGTCGATCGCCAGCGTGTTGCGGTTTCCCGGCTCGAGGGCCCGCCTTTCGACCCGACCGCCGTTGAAGCGGAACTCCACCACCGCCTCGCGTCCGGCGCTCAGGGTGCAGAGCAGCCGCGTTTTCCCGCGCAGGGCGAAATGGGGAAGGAAATAGCGGATCAACGGCCCCCGTTCGCGCTCGTCCAGGACCAGCAGCATGCCGCCGGGTTGGGGCTCGACCTTCTCGTACAGCCCGCGCTCCTGCCCCAGCCTGACGCTGCTCTTCAGCGCCAGCCAGGCCCGCGGTCCATCGTTGCCCTCGCTGAACATCTTGTCCCTGTGGACGAGGACCAAACGCAGGCCGACCGCCTTCATCCTGGCGATGAAGCCGGGGTCGGCCAGCCCGGCGAACCCGCCCGTGACGTTGAGCCGCGGATCACCGGCCAGCTCGCCGTAGTCGCCCAGGTAGTTGATCAGCCCGTGATAGGTGTGCTTGTCGTGCAGGATGGTGAACAGCGGGTAATGGTTCGAGTAGAGCGGATAAACGGGAAGTTCCATGAGGCCGAAATGGGCGGGATAGGGTGCGAGGGTACGGTAGAGGGCGCGGACGACCACACGGTCCTCGGCCAGCGGCTCGGGGATCACCGGCCAGCGCGCGCGCTCAATGAAAACGACGGCCAGCGCCAGGGCCAGCACGACCTTCCTCTCCCGGAAACGCCTGAAAAAATAGGCGAAGCCGAAGGCCGCCACGGTGAGAAAGAGGAGTTTGAGGATGTACTCGCTGCGGATGTAGCGGGTGCGGAGCAGGAACGGGAACACGCCGGCCAGGGCCTGGAAGAGGTTCAAGAAATGGAGGCTGACCTGGCTGGAAAAGAATTGCAGCACGATCCAGGTGCCGCTCAGGAACAGCAGCGGCCGCGGGGCCCGGCGGCGGATGAGCAGCAGGAGCAGGGCCAGGCCCAGGAGGAACAACCGCAGCGTCCAGCCGCAGGCGCGGTCGATGGCGGCGAAGGGCACCCGGCCGATGAGGAAGGGGATGGCCAGCGCCGGCGCCAGCAGGAAGAGGGAGCAGAAGGCCGCGGCCGCTTTCTGCCAGCGGTTTTCCAGGTGGGGTACGAAGGCGAGGAGGAAGAAAATGAAAATACTGATCCCCAACGAAAAGGGGGGATGGTGCCAGACGATGCGCTTGGCGAACAACAGCAGGTAGGACCAGTTGTTGTAGAAGCTCAGCCCCGAGTGGAAGGCATAGTCCGGGATGGCGCGCAGCTCGTCGATGATGGAGAACGAGGTTCGCGGGTCCAGGTAGGGAAGGAAGACCAGCGCCACGCCGGCGGCGAACAGGAGGGCGGCCGCCGCCAGGAGCAGCCACGAGCGGCGGGGCTGGAGGCCGCAGCAAACCTGCCAGAGAATGAAGAAAAAACCCAGGGCGAAGGCCAGGAAGATGCCCAATGAGAGGTCGCACAGGAACTGGAAAAGGAGCCAGAAACAGAACCAGGCCAAGTCTCGTTTCCGCCCCGCCTTGAGGAAGCGGGAAAAGAACAAAAGGGTGAGGGGGATGGGAAAACTGAACATCAGGTTCAGCTGGGGGATGTTGTGGACCCGGTACGGCAGCAAAATGTATACGGCGCCGATCACCCAGGCGATCCAGCGCTCGGCGACCCACTCGCGCACGAAGCGGTAGGAGCAATAGCCGGCCGCGACATAGGAGAAAATGGTCAGCAGGTTGTAGATGAGATAGACGTTGCGCACGTGGAGGAGATAGAGCGGCAGGACCAGCAGGGTCTGGCCGAAAAGGTTGATCCCGGCCGTCAGCACGTGCGACCAGGGAAATACGATGGGCAGCTGGTACAGGTTCAGCAGGTCGCCCTGGGCGATGTGCTTCAGGTTGGAAAACAGGATGGTCAGGCCCAGGCGGACATCACCGTTGGCGGCGTACGGCAGGCGGCTGAACAGGTGGGGCAGGAGGGGGAACAGGATGGCCAGCGACACGAGCAGGAAAGAAAAAATGATCGCCGCCTCGCGTTGCCATGGCTTGAAACTCTGTCCCATCGGCCCAGAGTACCATATCCGGCCGAGGTTGCCAAGCACATGAAATTCTGGAACGTGTTGAAGGGTAGAAGGGTTGACGGGTGGTAGACGGGTAAACGAGTGGACGAGTAGACGAGTGGACGGGTGGACGAGTGGACGGGTGGACGAATGGAAAAATAGAGTAGAAGGGGAAAGGGTTAAAAAAAGATTTCGTTGTCAGTGCCGTTGCCTCGTCTACTCGTTTACCCTTCTACCCGTCAACTCTTCGATGGACAGCCGCGGCTCAGCTATGGTATAAACAGGCAATGCCCGCCGACAAACGAAAGTGGATCGGTATTCTGGCCCTGTCGCTGCTCCTGGCCGTGG
>JALOLC010000078.1 GCA_025456175.1 Acidobacteriota bacterium
GAAAAGGCGGCGGTAGTCCTGCTCCGAGCGCTGCAGGGCCTCTTCGATCGCCTTGCGCTCGCTGACGTCGACCAGGATGCCGTCGATGTACAGCACCCGGCCGTCGGCGCCCTTGATGGCGCGCGGATAGTCCCTCACCCAGATGGATCTGCCGTCGCGGGTGCGCAGCTGGAACTCGCTGAATGCCGTCCCGGCTACCGCCAGGCGCCGCATGTGCTCCTGCCGTGATTTCCTGCGGACGTACAGGCTGTTGACGTTCAGGTGCTTCAGGTCGTCGCGGTGGCGGAAGCCCAGCATCCGCGCCAGCTCCTGGTTGGCCTCGATGATCTGCCCGCTGGTGGTGGTGCGGTAGACGCCCACCGGCAGGTGCTGCAGCAGGTCCTGGTAGCGGATCCTGCTCTTGCCCCGGCTTTCACCGGCCGGATTGGCCAGGCCGGCGCCATCCTGTCGCTCTCGCCGCTTGGTTGGGCCCATCACCCGAAATTATAGGCGGGGCGGGTTTATTTTGCAAACAACGGCGCCGGCGGCTAGAGGGGAATGACGCGGAGGGTGTCGGCCAGCTGCCGGCGCAGCAGGTTCTCGATGAACTGCAGCGTGCCCTTGGTGCTGCTGATGCAGCCGCGGCAGGCTCCCAGGTAGCGGATGTAAACGCTGGTCACGCCGTCGTTTTCGCGGATGTCGACGACCTCCAGGCTGCCGCCGTCGGCGGCCAGGGCCGGCCGGATCTTTTCGTCCAGGGCGATTTCAATGGCGCGGTGTTTCTGAATGAGGTTCATGGCGGAGAAATTGCTGGCTTCGGCTTGCAAGGCGAGCTTCTCCCTGTCCATGGCCGTGCGCGTGTCGCGCAGGATGTCGACCAGGTAATGCGTGCGCTGTTCGTGGCCGCCGGGGCGGATGCACGACTTGCAGAAGGCGCCGGCCTTGGTGTACTGGGTGATCTCCTCGACCGTCTTCAGGTCGTTGATGCGGATGACGTCCTCGATGGTACGCCGGCCGACGCGGGCGCATTCGCAGACGATGTCCTCCGCGGCCAGGCTGGAGATGTCCACCCCCTTGTAGACGGCGGCCGCCTTCTTGATCACGTCGTAGGCCATGACGCTGCAGTGCATTTTCTGGGGCGGGATGGTCGTCGTCGCGCAGCGCTTTCTCCACCTCGATGTTGGTGATCTTCATGGCTTCGTCGACGGTCTTGCCTATGCTGAGCTCCGCCATCACGTCCGAGGAGGCGATGGCCGTGCCGCAGCCGAAGCTCTTGAACCTGGCCGCCAGGATGCGGTCGGAGCTGGGGTCGACGGCCCAGTACAGGCGCACGGCGTCGCCGCAGGACTCGGCGCCCCAGTCGGCCACGACGAGGCGCGCCCCCATGGCCTTGGCCTCTTCCTCCGTTATCTCGCCGCGGTAACGGGGATTGCTCATCTTCTCCGTGACCTTGGCTGAGTACTGTTCCCAGAGAGAGCCGCCGATCAGGTCGTTCTTGGCCATGTCAATTCCCTCCTGTTGTCGCGGGCCCCGCCTGCGCGCCGTCGTATGTGGAGGAGATGGCGCGCAGCCTCTCGGCCGAGCGGCGGATCACCTGGGCGGCGCGTTCGATCTCCTCGGCGCTGGTGAAGCGCGAGAGGCTGAAGCGGATGCCGGTGTGGGCCAGCTCGTCGCTGATGCCCATGGCCACAAAGGTCGGATTGGACTCCAGCGATTCCGAGGCGCAGGCGCTGCCGGTTGAGGCGGCCACGCCGCCGGCGTTCAGGTCCCAGATCATGGCCTCGCCCTCGATGCCGCGGAAGCTGGCCAGGATGGTGTTGGGGGTGCGCAGCTCGCGCCGGCCCACCACCAGGGTGTCGGGAAGCGCCAGGATGGCGTCCTCGAGCCGGTCGCGCAGCCGGCGCACCACGCTGGCCTCGAAGGCCAGGCTGTCGCCGGCCATCTCCATGGCCAGCCCCATGCCGACCAGGTAGGGGACGTTGACCGTGCCGGCGCGCCGTCCGCCCATCTGCTCGCCGCCGTGAATGAGCGGCGTCAGCTTCAGCCCCTTGCGGATGAACAGGCCGCCGATGCCCTTGGGGCCGTGGAACTTGTGGGCGCTGAAAGTGAGGAAGTCGACCGGCACGCGCGCCACGTCGACCGGGACCTTGCCGATGGCCTGCACGGCATCGGTATGGAACAGCACATTGTTGGCGCGGCAGACCTCGGCCAGCTCCTGCACGGGAAAGATCAGGCCGGTCTCGTTGTTGGCCCACATCACCGAGACCAGGGCGGTGCGCTCGGGGTGGATGTGGCGGCGCAGCGTGTCGGCGTCGACGATGCCGTCGGCGTTGACCGGCATGTAGGTGACCTTGACTCCCAGGTCCTCGAGGAAGGCGCAGGTGTTGCGCACGCAGGGATGCTCCACCTGGGTGGTCAGGATCTCGCTTTTTGGGCCGTTGCGCAGCAGGTCGAAGTACACCCCCTTGAGCACGTGGTTGTTGCCCTCGCAGGCGCAGCTGGTGATGATGACGTCGTCCTCGTCGCCGGCGTGAATGCCGGCGTAGAGCCGGTCCATGGCCAGGCGCATGGCGGCGTGGACCTCGGTGCCGAAGCCGTGCAGCGAGTTGGGATTGCCGTATTGCCGGCAAAAGTACGGGTCCATCGCCTCCCTGACCCGAGGGTCAACGATGGTCGTGGCGTTGTTGTCCAGGTAGATTCTATCCATGGCGCGCTCCATGCCTCGAGCCCATTATAGTTTCAATGACGGCCCATTGCAAGGGGTTAACGAAAAACCCATTCATATAGGCCGCGGGCGCGATCTCACCGCGCCTACTTGCCCTGGGCGCGGATCATGGTCAGCATCATCTTGAACGGGGTGAGCGCCTTGAGGGCGTGGGACTGGTTGGCGGGCATGATCAGCATCTCGCCGGCTACGACTTGCTGCGCCACGCCGGCGATGCGGATCTCAGCTTGGCCGTCGGTGACCTGGACCAGGGCGTCGAAGGGGGCGGTGTGCTCGCTCAGCGCCTGGCCTTCGTCGAAGGCGAACAGGGTGACCGTGCCGGTCTCCTTCTCGACCAGTGTCTTGCTGACGATGGCCCCCTTCTGGTAGGCCACCATTTCCTTGACGTTCAATATTTCGGGCATGGGTTCCTCCTTTTCATTTTTCGCCCTGCAGGCAGAGGCGGATGTCTTCATCGGCGGTGCCGATGGGCTTGACGGCGAATTTTTCCACGAGCACCTTAAGAACATTGGGCGTGATGAATGCCGGCAATGTCGGTCCCAGTCGGATGTTGCGCACGCCGAGCGCCAGCAGCGTGAGCAGCACGATGACCGCCTTCTGCTCGTACCAGGAGAGGACCAGCGACAGCGGCAGCTCATTGACCCCGACCCCGAACGCTTTGGCCAGGGCCAGGGCGATCTGGATGGCTGAGTAGGCATCGTTGCACTGGCCGACGTCCATCAGCCGCGGCAAGCCCTCGACGGTCCCGAAATCGAGTTTGTTGAAGCGGTACTTGCCGCAGGCCAGGGTGAGGATCAGGCAATCGGCCGGGACTTTTTCGGCGAACTCGGTGTAATAGTTGCGACCCGACTTGGCCCCGTCGCAGCCGCCGATCAGGAAAAAATGGCGGATTTTGCGCGCCTTGACCGCGGCCACTACCTGGCCGGCCGCAGCCAGCACCGCCTGATGGCCGAAGCCGACCGTGATCGTCTTGCCTGGTTCATCGCTGGCAAAGCCCCCCATGGCAATCGCCTTGGCGATCAGTTCGGAAAAATCCTTGCGATCGGCAAGGTGCGTCACGCCGGGCCAGGCGACCAGGCCGGTGGTGAATATCCGGTCCATATACGATGCCTTGGGCTTCTGGATGCAATTGGTGGTCATCAGGATCGGGCCAGGGAAGCGCTCGAACTCCTTTTGCTGGTCCTGCCAGGCGCCGCCGTAATTGCCGGCCAGGTGCGGGAACTTCTTCAGGCCCGGGTAGCCGTGGGCCGGGATCATCTCGCCGTGGGTATAGACCTGGATGCCGCGGCCCTCCGTCTGGCGCAGCAGCTCGTACAGGTCGAGCAGGTCGTGGCCCGAGACCAGGATGGCCGGGCCCCGGCGCGCGCCGAGGGACACCGCTGTGGGCGCGGGATGGCCGAAGCGCTCCGTATGCCCCTGGTCCAGGATCTCCATGCAGCGCAGGTTCATCCGGCCCAGCTCCATGTTCAGCTCGAACAGCGTGTTCATGTCCAGCCCGTCGTCGAGCAGGGCCGCCAGGGCCCGGTGGAAAAAGGCGTTCACCGCCTCGTCGCTCTGGCCCAGGATGGCGGCGTGGTCGGCGTAGGAGGCCATACCCTTCAGGCCGTAGGCCAGCAGCTCGCGCAGGCTGCGGATGTCGGGGTTCAGCTGCGGATTGGCCATGATGCCGGCCGCGGCGCCTTGCTTGAGCAGCCCTTCCATGGTCCCGGCCGGGATGAAGGCGACCGCCTCGGGAACCTGGCCGGCGAACGGCCGGCCGTTCAGCCGGGCGTGCAGGTCCAGGAATTTCTCCCGCAAGTCTTCCTTGACGCGGTAGGCCTGGTCGATCCAGCCCTTCAAGCGCTGGGGATCGAAGTCGACATTGGTCACGGTGGTGAACAGGGCCTCGATGACGAAGCGGTCGGCGCGGGGATCGACGTGCCCCAGCCCGCCCAGGCCGTGGCCCAGCCAGCCGATGCCCTTCAACTGGTGCATCAGCAGGTCCTGAAGCAGCGATACCTCGGGACCCTTGCCGCAGACGCCGACGCGGGTGCAAGCTTGCGCGTTGCTGGTTTGTTCGCACTGGTAGCAAAACATGTTCATGGTTAACTCCTGGGTTTATTTCACGGCAAGCAGCTTGCCCTGGATCGAAATCGTGTAGTCATGGACGGGAATCTCCTTGCCCGAGCGGGCCAGGGCCTGGCGCGCCAGGGACACGGTGCCCGAGCAGCAGGGGACCTCCATGTGCACCACGTGCAGGGAACGCACGCTGTGCGAGTTGAGGATGGCGGTCAGCTTTTCCAGGTACTGGTCGCCGGCATGGTCCAGCTTGGGGCAGAAGATGATCGGGATCTTGCCCTTGACGAAATCCTCGTGGAACGAGGCATGGGCGAAAGGGACGCAGTCGGCGGCGATCAGCAGATCGGCGTTGTCGAAGAACGATGCCTGCGGGTTGAGCAGCTGCAGCTGCACCGGCCAGGTGCGCAACTCCGATGGCGATGCCGTTGCCGCAGTGGTTGCGGCAGTGGTCGGGCGAACGGTTTCTTGTCCGCGCCGGTCGTGGGCTTGCGCGCCGGGACAGCCGCTCACGGAATGATGGCGGTCCTTCGGCGCCGCCGCCGGCTCGGGGACGCCGTGCTCGCGCAGGAACTGGCGCGCCTGCTCCAGGTAGCCCAGCTCGTTGTGGGCTGCCAGGTGGTCGAGATGGGCACGGATGACGTTCGCTCCCTGCGGCACGATGTTGGCCATGACCTGGCGCTCATCGTAGGGCTCCGCCTCGCGCTCCTCGACATGGATGGCTCCCAGGGGACAAGTGCCGATGCAGGCGCCCAGGCCGTCGCAGAACAGGTCGGAGACCAGGCGCGCCTTGTTGTCGATGAGCTGCAGCGCCCCCTCGGGGCAGTTGGGCAGGCAGAGGCCGCAGCCGTTGCAGACGTCGGGGTCGATGCGGATGATCTTTCTTTTCATTTCATTCTCCTTGCTGAAGCGGATATCAGCGTCGCCAGCGAGCGCCAGAGCTTTTCCCCGGCGCGCAGCAGGTCGAATTCATGGCCGCCGATGCGCCACTGCAGGACCAGCAGGCGCAGCGAGCCCATGACCATGGTGAACAGGTGCTCGGCCGGGAGCGGGCGGATCGTCCCCTGCCGCTGGCCGCTGCGGATGGTTTTGAGCAGCAGTTCGCGGTGGCCGTGCAGCACCTGGTGAACCTTGGCGGCCAGGCGCGGGTCGCTCTGGAACAGGTTTTCCGCGAACATGACCGTGGCCAGGACGCGTTCGGTCGAAAAAACGCGGCAGCGGTCGAGGAAAAACAATTTGAGCTTGTCCAGGCTGGCGCAGTCGCAGGCGTTGATCTCTTGCAGCAGCTGCGCCGAGTTGCGGGCGAAGAGGTCGATGATGGCGCTCAGGATCTCCGCCTTGCTCTTGAAATGGCGGTAGACGGCGGCGTCGCTGAATCCGACCCGATCGGCGATGCCCTTGATGGTCAGGTCTTCCGTTCCGCGCTCGCTGACGATCTCCAGGGCGGCGGCGATGATCTGCCGCTGCCGGTTTGTGATCTCGGGCATAAACGCCTCCAGGTTAGTTAACATTCACTAACATAACCATTATAGTATCAAATAGGCGTTTTGTCAACATCTTTCTTGCCTTGCTTTGCCCGGTTGACAGGAACAGAACCGCGTGGTACACATTGGACTTGCCGCGGCGTGCCGGGGACGGGTGTCCCGGGACAGCCCGGCTTCCCAGGATGGCTGTCATGAACCAAGCCTGATGCTCATCCCGGTCCTGCTCAACGAACTGCGGCCGGCGCCGACCGTCCCCGACCTGCTGCTGGGGGTCGTGCCACGGCTGCCCTGGCTGGCGCACATCAACTATTATCTATGGATCGCCTGCTACTTCCCGCCCGCCCTTTACCTGCTCTGGCGCGACCGCCGGCTCTTCGCCCGCTTCGTCATCATCGATGGGGCCATTTCGCTGACGCGCGGCCTGATGATCCCCTTGACCGGCCTGGGCCCGCCGTTCGGGGCCGATATCAACGCCCTGCGCCCCTTCGCTTTCTGGCCCACGTGGCTGAACCTGGTGAATCCCTATCGGGCGCTGGTCGGCGACACGGCCGGCATCTTCCTGACCAAGGACATGTTCTTCTCCGGCCACATCGCCACGACCTTCCTCCTCTTCCTCTACGGCCGGAAGCTGGGCCGCAGGCCGGCGCGGGTCTTCCTGGCCCTGCAGCTGTTCTCGCTGCTGGTGGTGTTTTTTTCCCACCTGCACTACACCATCGACGTCATCGGCGCCTATGCCGTCACCTTCGCCATGTTCACCCTGGGCGACCGCTGGCTGCGCCGCCGGCTCTCCCCCGTTGGGCAGGAAGCGCTTTGACATTTCCCCGGCGTTTGCATACAATTTTCCCTGGTCCGCAATTCATGATCTGAGGAGGGTCGCATGGGAGTCTATTTGTCCAAGCGCGCCGATTACGTGAAGCTGTACCTGGCCCTGTGGCTGGTCGCCTTCATGGGCTTGTGGGTGAGGCTGTTCGCCCAATTCAGCCAGCCGTTCCGCGTCACGACCATTTCCTATTTCCTGGCCTACCTGGCGGTCCTGGTCGGCGCCTATTTCGTCCTGGCCCCCCTGCTCAGGAGCAAAGCCATCACCGCCGAGAAAAGCAAGTGGCTGCCTTTCCTGCCGGCCCTGCTTCTCCTGCTGCACTGGCTTTTCCAGCAACTGGAGCTGATGCTCGTCCCCGGCGGGCGCCTGGTCCTCTTTTCCTGCGGCATCCTGGTCGATCCGCTCTTTGCCCTGTTCCTCTTCCTGGGCCTGGTGCTCTACCTGCTGGCGGCGCAGCCGCAGATCATGGATGCCGTGTTCGTCGGCATGAAGAACATCATCCGCCTGTTCGTCGCCGTTTCCTTCCTGGCGCTGGGCCTGGTCATCCTGGCCCAAATCATCCAGTCCATCTCGGCCCTGGCGCGCATCGGGGTCGAGAGCGGGGCCTGGGCCAACTATTCGCGCCTGGGCGTGTTCGCCAGCGGCGGGCTGGTGGTCACCTTGCTGCTCAGCCTCGTCCTGCTGCTGGTGCCGCTCTGCGGCTGGGTGCTGCTGCAGAAACTGCTGGGCAAGGCCACGCCGAAATGGGACCGCCTGCTCAGGCTGCCGTGGCGCTGGCTGGGAGCACTGCCGCTGGCCCTCATCGGCCTGGCCATCCTGGCCCAGCCCGAGACCTACTTCCAGCCGTGGTTCGTCATCACCGCCCTCTTTTCCCTGCTGTCGATCCTGGTCAATTTCCTGGCCGCCAGCCAGAACCCGGTCGCCATCGGCATCGTCAAGCTGGCGGAATCGTTCTTCTTCTATCCCTACCGTTATTTTCGCAAGATCATCCAGTTCGGCAAGAAGGACGTCGAGGTGACCGAGAACGAGAACGCCGGCATCGACTATTTCTGCGTCTACATCAAGGGCTTCATCTGCATCGCCATCCTGGCCTTCTGGGTGCTGCTGGCCCTCCATCCCATCCTCCGCTACTATGGACTCGATTTCCTTTCCCTGCCGCTGCGGCCGGAGTTGTTCCCCTTCGACAGCTTCCAGGGCCTGCTGATCTACCCGCTGGTTTTCTTCGTTTACCCCCCGCTCTACGCCCTGACGATCACCTTGCTCTATGACGTGGTGGTGGTGCTGCTGCAGATCCTGGTCAGGATCAGCAGGTACTTCAACAAGCTGCTGGAAAAAAACTGAATTAGGCTTCTTCGCGTCGGTTGCCAGGTTCATCAACCTGTACGGCGTGGCGCTTTTTGCGGGCCAGGGGCAGGGCGACGGCGAGGAACAGCAGCTCGCAGGCGATGAAGACCAGCAGTCCGCGGGCGGCGCCGGAAGTGAAGCCGTAGGCGTGCAGGCCCAGGCCAAGCAGGTTGACCCCGAACCAGGCCAGGGCCACGCAGACCAGCGCCCCGACGCTGCCGGCGGCCATCCCGATCGGGCCTATCCATCCGGCCAGGCGGGCATGGAACAGGGCGGCGCACCAGGCGATGATCAGCAGGGCGCCGTTCTCCTTGGGGTCCCAGCCCCAGAAGCGCCCCCACGACTGGTCGGCCCAGATGCCGCCCATGAGCGTGCCGATGGCGGTGAATACCAGGCCGAAGGCCAGGACAGAGTACAGCGAGCGGACGGTGCCGGCGCGGGGGGCGCTTGGGCGCCCTGGCGAAAACTCCTGGATCAGGACGACGTGGCCGATGATGCCGGCGACAACGAAGCCGGCGTAGCCCAGGGCGATGGTCACCACATGGGTGGCCAGCCAGAGGTTGGAGTCGAGCACTGCCGCCAGCATGCCCATGGTGTCGCCCTCGAGGCCGAAGCGCCCGGCGATGACCAGCAGGGCCAGACCGGAAAGGGCGCCGGCCGGCAGGCCCGGCCCCTGCTTCTGAAGCCGGGCCATGACCAGCCCCAGGGCGACGGCGGTCCAGGCGACGAAGACGAAGGTCTCATAGAGGTTGGTCACCGGCGGCCGGCTCGTGATCGCCATGCGAACGAGAATGCCGCCGCCGTGCAGGCCGAATCCGGCCAGCAGCAAGAGGATGCTTACGCGCAGCAGCAGGCGCCGGCAGACGAGCGGCGAGAGCATGAGCAGGAGCAGGGCCAGCCCGTAGGCCCACGCCGCCAAAAGGAATGGGGCGACGCGGTTGTAGCCGATCTCCAGGTGGATCCTCCAGGAACGGACGGCAGCCGAACCGAGACGCTCCTGGAGTGAGCGGCTGAACTCCTCCAGGGCCCGGTCGAACTCCTGTTCAGCATCTGCGGCGTAGGCCCGGGCCGCTTCTGACAGAAGGGCGATCTCGCGCCGGATTGGTGCGGGCAGGGAAGCGGCGCGGGCGTGAGCCGTGGCCGGGGCGAGCCAGGGCCCGTCGCGGTCGGAGCCCAGCGGCAGGATGGCCGGGGCCCGGGGCGTGCCTGTTGTCAGCGCTCCGTCGGGGCGGGCGAAGGAGAAGGCATCGAGCAGGCCGTAATATGCCGACACATTCTGGAACAGGCGCACGATCTCCCTCTCAAAGCGGCCCGGCCGTTCCGCGCCTGCGCCGGCATAGCGATAGGCGAGTGCATGCAAGCGGTTCAGGCCGGGGCGCAGGTCTGCGAAGCTGCAGTGGCTGCGCCCTTCGCCGTCGATGCCAATGGCCGCCAGCAGTTCGGGAGAATCGACGCGGAAAACCCTGTCGTCCAAGGTCGCGGCCGGAGTGAAGAGCACCCTGGCCAGCCAGGCGGCAGCGTCCATGCCCGCGAGGGAAGCTCGGCCGGACAATTGCCGCAGCAGGTTGCGGGCAACGGTGTCCAGCGGCTTGACGCGCCCCTGCTCCAGGACCGGCAGGCGGCGGAAGGAATCCAGGCGCGGGGCGGCCGGCAGGGGGGTCGGGCCCGGGAGACAGCAGGCCAGCAGAAAGATGCCGGCTGCGCGCTTCATGGAGCGCTCCCTCCGTCGGGAACATGGAGTTTTTTCAGGGCGGTTGCCAGCATCGACAGGAAATGCAGGAGCAGCCCGAGCCCGATCAGGGCGCTGGCAACATACGGCAGCCAGCGGCCCGAGTTACGCACCACGGCGAAAGTCGAACGTTGGCCCTGGCCATCGTCCTCGGCAAAGGAGGATTGGTAGAACGCATAGCCGCCGGTACGCAGCGGCCGGTTCATGGAGATGATCGCGTCGCGAGCGGCAACGCCGGCAATGATCTCGACCTTGCTGGTGAAGCTCCGCGGGATCTCCGTGCCGGGGTGCATGGTTTTCTGGAAGTCGACCAGCTTGACGGCAAAGGGGAGGATGGGCCCTTGGCCGCCGTCGGGCCGAAGCAGGACGCGGGCGCTCTCGCCCTCGCGCAGGGTCAGGTGGTATTCCCGGGAAACCGAGGCGATGAAGAAGCCGCCGCCGATGAGCAGCAGCAGTCCGCAGTGGAGCAGGAGCAGGCCGGCCCGGCGCCAGCGGTACTGCAGGCGGAAGAAGCCGGCTGCCAGCAGGTTGATGAACAGCAGCAGGACGACCGACATCAAACCGGGCAGGGGAATGAAGCCGAAAAGCAGGATGAGCCAGGAGGCGAACACATCGCGCTGGGCTGCGTAGAGGCCGTTTTCGGCCTGGAGCGCCGTGCCGGCGATGACCAGCAGGCAGAGCAGCAGCAGCAGGACGACGGTCAGTTTCAGCGCTGCCAGAGAGCGGGCGAAACGGATGATTTGACCGGCTCTTTTTTCAGGCATGGACGCCACCGGCACAGCATGCACACGGCATGGGTCAACTATACCATACCGTACCGCATTCTGCCAGGCGCCGGCCGCTTCCCGCCAGCTTCCGCCGGACACGGTTGTTCTTCCTTGTCAAGCGCGGGGGGGAGTGCTATAATGGCTCCAATGAAGTCCGATCAGCGAGGCCGATGATGAAACGAATTCTGCTTGCTTTCTCCATCCTGGCATGCTGCGTTGTTTTGCCCGCTCAATCCGAGAAGGAACTCATCAAGAAACTGCCGCTCCAGCACCGCAAGTGGCTCAGCGAGGAAGTGGTGTACATCATTACCAAGGTGGAGAAAGAGGTGTTCCTGCAGCTGGACACGGACCGCGAGCGCGAAACGTTCATCAGCGCCTTCTGGAAGCAGCGCAACCCCAACCCCAACCTGCCGGAGAACGAGTTCAAGAAGGAGCACTACCGGCGCATCGCCTATGCCAACAACTGGTTCGGCAAGGATTCGCCGGCTCCGGGCTGGCGCACCGATATGGGGCGCATCTATATCACCCTCGGGGAGCCAAAAAGCATCGAGCGCTTCGAGAGCGACAGCGAAGTCTACCCGACCATCATCTGGTTCTACCAGGGCCTGGCCGCCAAGGGGCTGCCCGATTCCTTCAACGTCGTTTTTTTCAAGCAGCACGGGCTGGGGGAGTACGAGCTGTATTCGCCGGTCAAATTCGGGCCGCAGGCCCTGATGCGCAATTATGAGGGCGACGCCACCTCCTACGAGGAGGCCTATTACGCACTGCTCGGCATCCAGCCCCAGCTGGCCGCCGTCTCCCTCTCCCTGATCACGGGCGAGCCGGTGGGCATCACCCCCTCGCTGGCCTCGGAACTGCTGATCCGCGAGAAGATCCCCGAGATGCCGCAGCGAACCATCAAGGACATCTATGCCAGCAATCTGCTCAAGTTCAAGGGGCAGGTCGAAATCGACTACGCCGACAATTACATCGAGAGCAGCTCCCAGCTCAACGTGGTCTTCGACCGCACCGGGCACTATTTCGTCCATTACCTGATCGAGCCCCGGCGCCTCTCCTTTGAGGAGCACCAGGGGAAATACTACACGACGATTGAACTCTCCGGCAACATTTCCGACCGCTCGGGAAAGATGCTCACCCAGATCGCCCGCCGCGTCCCCATCGAGTTGAGCCAGGGACAGATGCAGCGGGTGAAGGACAAGCTGTTCAGCTTCCAGGACATGATCCCGGTCATCCCCGGCACCTGGCGCATCACCGTGTTCATGAAGAACCTGACCACCAAGGAATTCACCAGCCTGGACAAGGAGTTCGTCATCCCGGCCGGGGAGAAGCTGGGCCTGTCGCCGCCGCTGCTGGCCAACCGCATCAACGATGTCTCCGCCATCGCCGCCCACAAGCCCTTCCGCTTCGGCAACAGCCACCTGCTGCCGTCGCCGCGCAACGATTTTCTCGCCAGCGACGACCTGACGGTCTTTTGCCAGCTCCACGGCCTGACCGCGGAGCTGAAGCAGGAGGGGATCCTGGAGTATACCCTGACGCGCCGCGGCGAAGAGGTGCTGCGCCGGGAGCGCAGCCTGCGCGACTGCCCGACGCTGCCCGACGTGCTCGAGACCTGGCCGCTCAAGGGACAGTCGGCCGCGTACTATACGCTCACGGTATCGCTGCTGGGCAAGAACAGGAAGGCGCTCCTATCCGAGAGTGCCGAGTTCTTCATCACGCCGCAGCCCTCCCTGCCCCGGCCCTGGGTCGTTTCCGTCCCCACGGTTGCCGGCGATGAGGCGCTGTTCCTCAACGAGCTGGGGCGGCAATATCTCCAGCTGCGTGAGCTGGACAAGGCCCGGCCGCTCCTGGCCGAGGCCTTCGCCAGGGATCCCGAGGACGCCCGCTTTGGCCTTGATTATTGCCAGGTGCTGCTGCGCAAACAGGAGTACGCCCAGGTCAAGGCCATCGCCCTGCCATTGGTCAATGAAAAATCGCGCTTTGAATACAGCCTGCCCCTGGGACAGGCCCACCAGGGTTTGGCTGAATTCGCCGAGGCCATTGCCCAGTACGCCGAGCACATCACCCGCTTCGGCGCCAACGTCAACGCCTTCAACCAGATCGGCGAGTGCTATCTGCAGCTGGGCGAGGAGGCGGAAGCCCTGAAGGCCTGGGAAAAATCGCTGAGCCTCAACCCCCAGCAACCGCGGATCAAGGAAAAGGTCGACGCCCTGAAGAACAACAAGAAATGAATCCGTCTAATTCATACGCCGGAGAGCGGCGAAACACAGGAGGTAGCGGAAATGGTTAGAATGAACAAGAAAATCCTGGCTGTCCTGGCCTGCGTGATTGTCCTTTCGGCTTCGGCCTATGCCCAGGCCGGCCGGGGCAAGGCGCGCCTGAGCGGCAGCGTGGTCGACGAGGCGGGCCAGCCGGTGGCCGGAGCCGAAGTGAAGATCGAGTTCGAGAAGGGCGGCCTGGTCGAGAAGACGACCACCAACAAGAAGGGCGAGTTTTTCTTTATCGGCCTGGGCACGGGCCAGGTCATCGTTTCCGCCGTCGCCGACGGATTCCTGGAAAATAGCATCAACACCCGGGTCTCGCAGCTTGCCGACGGCGCCCGCAATTTCGTTTCCGTGGTCTTGAAGGAGGACAAGGAAAAGAAGATGCGCCTGAAGGACGCCGCCGCCCTGGAGGAACTGGAGAAGGGCAACGCTCTCTTCAATGAGCGCAAATTCGACGAGGCCCTGGTCATCTACCAGGACTTCGCCGCCAAGAACCCCGCCGTCTACCAGATCTTTTTCAACATCGGCGACGTCTTCCGCGAGCAGGGCGAGTTCGACAAGGCCAATGAACAGTACCTGCTCGTCCAGGCCAAGGCCAAGGAAAAGGCCGACATCATCCTGCAGGCCAAGGCTCTGGCCTCGCTGGGCGAGGTCTGCCTCAGGCAGGAAAAGCTCAAGGAGGCCGGCGATTACTTCACGCAGTCGATCGCCCTCAACCCCAAGGACGAGATCCTGGCCTACAACGTGGCCGAGATCTTCTTCGGCCGCAACCAGACCGACAAGGCCATCGAGTACTATAAGCTGGCCACGCAGATCAAGCCCGAGTGGAGCGAACCCTACCTCAAGATGGGCTACGCCTACCTGAACAAGGGCGACATGAAGCTGGCCATCGAGTCCCTGAACGAGTTCCTCAAGCGCGACCCCGAATCTCCCCAGGCGCCGGTCGTGAAGGGCCTGATCGATTCCCTGTCCAAGGTCAAGTAGTTCTCAACCGCTGAGATGATGACGCCGGCTGCCCGCGCAGCCGGCTTTCCTTTCATTGCTGAAAACCGAGCAGACTGATCTATAGTAACTTCACTGCATTCATATAGGGACTGGCCATAAGCAGAACGGATCTTCAAACTCACTCCCCACCCTCCCGCTTTGCGGGATGGCATCGCCGGATGTCTCGAAAATCCTCGGCATGGCGATGCGTACCTCTCTTGCAAAGAGAGGATGAATTGAGTCGGAGGAATTCGCGCCAGTCATTGAGGAGAAATGAGTGCAAAAAAAACCCCGCCCCCTCCGGGGGGCGGGGCCAAAGTCGGCTAACTGATTGGCTGACTTTTTAGAAGCTGAACTTGAGTCCCAGGCGGGCCGAGAGCGGAGTTCCGCGAATGCCGTCGCCGTAGAACCACATCTCCTTTTTGAACTGGGGATCCACGATGATATCCGAAATTTCCCAGTTGGGAGTGAGCATCTCTTCGTAGCTGGGGGCGGTGCCGCCCTGGTTGTAGATCTGGTAGATCTTCTGGGCGGTGCGGGTGTTGGTGATGTTGTCCACGTTCAAGCTGATGTTCAGGTTGTTCTTGCCCAGTTTCAGGTTGTATTCGGCGTAGACGTTGGCGAACCAGAAGAAGGGGGTGCGGCCCAGGTCGCCGCGGTTGAAGGGCAGGTAGCCCT
>JALOLC010000079.1 GCA_025456175.1 Acidobacteriota bacterium
GTGATCTCGCGCCATGAATAGGCTTCGTCCGCCGCCACGAAATAGGTCCTGCCGCAAGCCCGGTCAGCTTCGGCCGCCAAAACCAGCGCCCGTACCAGGTCCTGAACAAAACAGATGCTGGTTTGCTTTTCGCGGCGGCCGATCAGGGGAACGATCCGCCGCCGCAGCAGATTCAAGACGGCCTGCAACTCCTTCTGCCCGGTGCCCAGCACGTTCGGCGGACGGACGATCACGATCGGCAGCCTGTCAAGGAATCCGGCCGCGACCCGTTCGGCCAGGTACTTGCTTTGCCCATACAGCGACACGGGTTGACAACGATCCGTTTCCCGCAGCGGCTTCCTTTCCCGGGCCGGACCCACCGCGGAAATACTCGAAACAAGAACGATTTTCCGCACCCGGGGATTGGCCTGGGCGCACGCTCTCAGGATATTGGCCGTGCCCTGCACGTTGGTGGTGAAATAACCAGGCCAGTCGCGGGCGCTCAGCACCGCCCCGGCATGAAACACGAAGTCCATGCCGCGGACAGCGCCACGCAGGGAGTCCAGGTCGAAGTAGCTGCCGCTGTAGCGCGCGACGGGGAGTCCGGCCAACGCGCGCGGTTCGCTGGCCTCCCGCACCAGGCAGGTCACGGCGGTTCCCCGCTCCAGCAGGTGCCGCACCAAGTGGCCGCCGATGAAACCGCTGCTGCCGGTCACCAGCGCTTTCATCCCAAGGCCGCCATGATCCTCGGCAGCTCGGCCTGCTGGCGGCGGTCCGCTGCTTGGCCGGGGCGATTCACCTGTTTCCATCATCTTTTGCGCATCAGAAGGAAATGACCAGCTGGCTGGTGAGCCGCTGCTCCGCTCTCCGGCACTTCACTTCGGCAAGAGAACCCCAACGCCGGATCTCTTCAAAAGCAAGGCCCAGCGCCACCGGCATCCCGGGGAGGGAATACTGCAGTTCAAACCTGCAAGCCAGACGCGAGTCCCGGATGTGGCCGTCATCCACGACCCGGTCCTGAAAACGATCCAGGCCTTCGATCGAACCGTAGACCTGATATTTGCAGCGGCTGCTGAAGCCGAAATTCCCGAATTGCATGCCTGCCGCCGCCGCAAGCGTCGTGCCGAACGCGTAGTAATATCCATAGTGCACCAGGGTGGTTTTCATCCGCGGCTCAAAAATATCATGTCCGCGGGAATAGGGATTGAGGGCCAGCGCGTTCACCAGGGCGAAGTCAAGGCTGCCGGCCAGCGCCAGGCGAAACCGCGCCGGTCCGGCATAGAAACGGGCGTCAAACACCGGACCGATCAAGTTGACAGCCGCGCACTTGTCGACAAAATCGGTGGGCTGGGGGGCCTGTTCACCGGCGGCGAAATCGTAGTGGTATTCTCCCTGGTCATAGTAGGCCGTTGCCGCTTTTTTGAACAAATCAAAGGACGTGGCCAGACCCAGGAAATAATTGTATCCGCGCACACGCGACCGGGGATCGGGCCTCAGCTCCTGGCGGAAATAGCCGCCCAAAACCGCCCGCGAAAAGAAGCTGAATTCCTGAACCCGGCCGGTGCCAACGGCCATGTCCAGAGAGATTTCGCTCAAAATGGTTTTTTTTATCCAGCCGCCGCGATCGTGTTGTTCCGGATCGCCAAAGCCGGGGATTGTCAGGTAGGCGGCATCCAGTCCGACTTGGAGCAGCGGCGAAACGGCCGGCGCTTCATCCAAGCCATTGCGGCGCTGATGCCCGATGGTCAACTGCAATCGGGGTTTTGCGGATTCCAGGCCCCGCCAGCGACTTTTCCCCCTTTTCCCGGCGAGCACATCATTCAAGGCAAAGACCGGGTTGAAGACAAAGCCGATCGCCTTGTTCAGTATGCCCGGCCGGCGGCAGAAATAGGTCGCGAACTGGAACAGGGGTTCACCCAGCGAAATTCCGCCCAGACCGCTGAAGAGATTGTCGTTGATCGAAATGACCTCACGCCACTCGGTCACGTATTCCCACCAAAGAGACGAACCCATGCTGAGCAGTACGGATTCGAATTGACTCAGGTTGTAGTAACGCCCCATGCTGTAGTACAAGTGGCCCGAGATCAAATGGGTCCAGTTGGTCACGAAGGGGTTCGAATCAAAGCGATTGGCTGCCAGTGAAAAAAACCTGGTTTTTTGGTCGTCCCAGGTGAAACGGTAATTCCAATCCTCCTGCCATTTTTTGCTCTCCACCCAATACCTGATCGTTTCGACCAGGATGAAGCCCGAAAGAATCAGGATCGCCCTACCGGCTCGCTTTTTCCTCTCCCCCACGGAGGTCATCTCTGCAGGCTTCAATGCGCTGGCCTCCGACATTGCCCGCGTTTCCCCGCCCGCGCTCGGCTGCTGATCCCGGGCTGTAAGGGAAAATCCAAGCCTGGGCGGGGACCAACGCCAGGAGAACCCCTTTTCCAGCCCATCGGGGAAGGACAAATCCTTTTCAGTTTGGCCGGGCGCCCCACCGGCCCCGAAAAGGAAGAATGCCGCAAACGCCAACAATAGATTCGTTTGCAACCGCTTATGGAGCAGACCGATGGAGAGGCTTTTAGATATAGCCATTCTGCCTGTACCAATCGACCGTGATCTGCGCCCCCTTTTCAAAGGGGTAGAGGCTCTGAAAGCCGAAATCGCGGCCCGCCTTGCTGGTGTCATACCTCCAGTAACGGTATTGCACATACTGGGCAAGCTCCTCCCGGGTCACAGACGGGATGGATTTCCTCAATTTGGAAAGCATCTCGATGAAAAACGAAATGACGTGAAGCGCAATATAGGGCAGCGGCAGCCTGAGGGGGCGCTTGCCCAATAACGCGGCAATCGTCTGATATACCTGTTCGATGGGATAGGCTTTTTCTTCACCCAGGATATAGGTCTCCCCGCGCGTCCTGGGGGTCTCGACAGCGGCGATCATCCCCTGGACCACGTCCCAAACAAAACAGACCGTCGCCTCCAAAGCACCGAAATTCACCTGCACACCCTTGCTCAACAGTTTAAAAAAAACGTAGAGCCCGCCGTCGCTTCCGGGCCCATACACCACGGGCAAGCGGATAATCGTATAGGGAAAGGAGCCTTTCAGGGAGGCCAGGAATTCTTCCGCTTCCAGCTTGCTCCGGCCGTAAGCGCTAACCGGCCGGCAGGGCGCATTTTCATCCAGCGGATCATTTTTCCCCGAAGGACCCATGACCGTGGCACTGGAAACGAACAGGAACCGTTCCAGCTCCACGCACTGCTCGCGGCAGACTTCGACGAGATATCTCGTCCCTGTGGAATTCACTTGCAAAAGCGCCTCCGGGGACACGCCACCCATCACTGCCGCCAGATGAAAAATATATTCAACGCCGGCCACGGCGTCCACCAGAGTTGACTTTTTAGAAAGATCCCCATAGACGATACGGCAATCGAGGCCCTGGATGCGGGAGGTGTTCTCGCCCGGCCGGACCAGGCAGGCTACGCGGTTGCCGCGGCGCAGCAGCTCGGGCACGAGGTTGCTGCCGATGAACCCGGCGGCCCCGGTCACCAGGATGTTCCTGCCCGTCAGTGAGGAACCCACGTCATTCATGGGCATGAGGATTGCTTCCAGCCATAGCCTCATTGTAAAAAAAGCCGGCAGGAATTTCAACTGCCGGTCGGGGGCTCTCCCTACGCCCGATCGTTGATTGCGGCGGCGGGGGCAAGGCGCCGGACGTTCTCGACTACAGGCGCGTAGTTTTCGGCGCTGCAATAGAGCCGGATCACGACCCGCCAGCTGTTCATGATGGTGATGACGCAGGCAGTCGGGTATTCCTTGACGCGGCGTACGCTCTTCCAAGGGAGACTGCCGGCATTGCTCGAGGCGGCCAGCAGTCCCGCCCCGGCGACGGCGGGCCTGCGGGCCAGGACCCCCAGCACGATGGCCAGCACATTGGCCTTCTTTGCCGCCCGGCTGCGGCCCTCCCAGTAGACGGCCCGGTCGGTCAGCGTGAAGCGGGTGGGAAAGCGGTTGCCGAAGAATACCAGGGAGATGAGCATGAACATCACGAAAAATCCGGCCAGGACGAGGCCCAGGACCGGGAACAAGCCGCTGAAGCCGTCCAGGCTGCCGGCGAGGGCGAAGGTGACGGCCAGGATCAGGATCATGATCGCTCCGGTCCACAGCAGGGCCTTGACGCAGTCGTAGACGAAGAAGCGGTTGGTCACCAGTGGGAAGGCAAAGTCCCAGGACATGACCACCTGTTCATTCTTTTTGCCCATGCTTTTCTCCCAGCGCTCGTTTCAAGGGCCGAAGGCTACAGGAGCCAGGAGAGTCCGGCGGCCAGTCCCCAGCCCGAGAGGTCGAGGCGGAACCTCCCGGTGTCGGCATAGCTGGCGAGATCGTTTCCCGACAGCACATAGGTCAGGCTGCCCCAGTCGCGTTGGATCTCCACGCGCCGGACGCGCCACTCCGCATCCTCCCACAGCAGCCGCTGCGGATTCTGGGCGGCGTGGACGTCCCGGTACTGGTAGGCAAAGGAGCCGGGCCCGGAAAAGCGCGAGCCGCGGCGCAGGGCATAGCCGCCCTCGGCGAAAAGGCTGAGCCGCGGCACGACCTCCAGCTCCAGCCGGGCCGCCGCTTCCAGGGCGACCGCGGCTCCCCTGCCCTTCATGTCAACGACCTGGCGCCATTCGCTCCAGTAGCCGTCGGCGTCCGTCCGCTTGTAATACTGCGATTCAAGAGTGCGCAGCGAGGCGAACATGGGGCCGATGGCCAGGCGCATTCCTGCTGTCCACGGCCGCCGGCGCAGCAGGTCGAGCCGCAGGCCCAGCTGCGGGATCCAGGCGCGGGCGGCCAGGAGGTACTCGGGAAAGCCGGTCTCGACGACGAACGCCCCCGGCGGAGTCACCTGGTCGGGGCGCAGGTCGCTGACCCGATAGGTGCGCTGCAAAAAGGAGGAGCGGCTACGGTCCAGGAACTGCAGTCCAATGAAGACGGCAGCGCGTCGGCCGAGCGCGCGGCCAAAGCGCAGGCTGAGGGGAAAGCCGTTGCCCAGGCCCTGCAGTCCCGAGCCAGCCGGCTCCTCCAGGGCATAGGTGAACGCTCCGCCGGACAGGCGCTGCTGCGCATCGTAGTTGTCGCGGTAGAGGAAATCGGCCCGCGCCTGCTGCGCCTCGAGGCGCGCGTTCAGGTCGGCCGGGGAGAGCAGGGCGAAGCCGGCCGAGCATTCGACGAACCAGCTCCGCTGCGTCGGGCGGGCCGGCAGCCCCGGCGCCAGGGCCATGAAAAACAGCACGATCGCGACCCGGTGCGTTTTCATCTTCCGCCTCCGGCGCGCCCCGTCTGGTAGCGGCGCAAGATGTCGCGGGGCGGGGTCATGTCGGGCGGCGCCGCCCGCTCGTCGGGCGCAACCGTTGCGGCCGCCGCCCCGGCATCGTCACTGAAGAGCCAATCCTGGAACTCCCGGCTCAGGTCGATCCCCGAGTAGCGCCGGAAATACTCGGCCAGGTCCATGGTAACGAAGGGGGCGAAGGCGTGGTGCCGGTGGAGGTCGGCGAGAAATCCCGCCATGGCGCCGCGCCCGCCCAGGAGCTGCGCCATGGTCTCGATGATCTGCGTCCCCTGATAGTAGGCGCGCACGTCGAAGCCGACGGCGACGGGCGAACGGCCGCTGACCATGTTCGAGCGGAAATCGGG
This sequence comes from Acidobacteriota bacterium, assembly GCA_025456175.1. Lineage (GTDB taxonomy): Bacteria > Acidobacteriota > Aminicenantia > UBA2199 > UBA2199 > UBA2199. The sequence goes on from JALOLC010000079.1 coordinate 5,645, forward strand.
CTCGATCGCCACCAGGTAGTCGGGATAGGTGCGGTCGTACCAGGAGGTGATGGCCTCGTCGAACCAGGAGTCGCGGTAGGTGCGGGCCACGACGCTGCAGGCGAAATACATGTGGAACACCTCGTGGCTCAGGGCGGTCAGCGAGGAGATGGTGCCGCCGAAATACTCCATGCCGCCGCCGCCCGTGGTCAGGAAGACGCTCAGGCCCCGCGGCATGGGGAAGGGGCCGATCTCGGCGGTCAGCTGCCGCAGCCAGGATTCCAGCTCCGTCCACGCCGCCCCGGTGTCGGCGCCGCCGGCGAAGGCCACGATGCGCACCGGGATGCCGGCGATCGTCCCCTGGCGCAGCACGGTGTCGGCCTCGGGGAGCAGGACGAACATCAGGGTGTAGGAGGCCACCTCGCGCTCCGGATCGAGGACCCACTCCTGGAACTCCGTGCTCTCCGTTGGCACGACCAGGCCCGAGCCCAGGCAGCGGTAGGGAGGGGCCGCGGCGACGCGCAGGGTGATGCGGTGGCGCGCCAGCTCGTGCGGCGTGTTCAGCGTCGGGAACAGCTCCTCGTTGCCGCTGCCTCTCAAGTCGTGCACCTCGGTGCTGAAGCGCGGGTAGCCGCCGGGCAGGGTCAGGCGATAGGAGGCGATCAGCTCGTGCTCGCTGGCGGGATCGACCTCGTCGACGAACTCCAGGATCGGCTGGCTGCTGCCCGGGACGCCGACCACGCGGTAGGCGGCGCTCGGCGTTTCCCAAGTGCGGCCGTCGAGCCGCCACTCGGAGATCACGCTGCCGCGGCAGGCCGGAGCGAAATGGATGCGCGGCCGCGTCTGCCCGGGCCGCATGCGGAAGCGCACCTGCGCCCGGCCGTCCACAATGGCATCGCGGGGAAAATAGGTCAAGGCGACGTCGATGGCAATGATGTCGATGCGGAACGCTTCGTCCAGGAGCCTCTGTTCATCCGTGTAGGGGGGGAATTCGCTTTCCCAGGCATCCATCCCGGCCGGGAATTCGGGGCCGCGGGAGCAGGACATGAGCATCAGGGCCAGGGCAGACCAGCCGGCAAGGCAGCGTGCGCGCGCATTTCGTTGGGCCATCGTCTCACCTCCTGCCGCCCCGGGGGCGGCCGCGCCGGGTCCTGGCCCGCGGCGCTATTCGTCCGGATCGTCCGCTGCCGCGCCGCCGCCGTCGTGGGCATAGAAATCGAGGCATTCGCGGCCGATGCGCACGCTGCGCTTCAGGGCGAAATAGGGGGAGGCGAAGCGCAGCTGGAGCGGCCGCTCCAAAACGATCAGCCCGTCCGGCTTCAGCGCCCGGCGCTTATAAATCACCTTCAGCGGGTTGGCGTATTCGAGCATGGCGTAGGGCGGGTCGAGGTAGGCCAGGTCGAACTGGAAGCCGTCCTTGGCCAGGGCGATGATCGAGCGGTTGAAGTCGCCGCAGATCACGCGGTAGAAATCGGAGGCGATGCCGATCTTCTCGGCGTTGTGGCGGATGGCGCGCGCCGCCTCGGGCAGGTCGTCGATGAACACCACGTACTCGGCGCCCCGCGACAGGGCCTCGATGCCGATGTTGCCGCTGCCGGCGAAGCCGTCGAGGAAGATCTTCTCCTTGACGCCGGTCTGCAGGATGTCGAAGAAGGTGAGCTTGACCTTGGACATGGTCGGGCGGATGAGCGGACTCTTGCCGCCGCGCAGCACGCGCCCCTTGTATAGGCCACTGTTGATCCGGATCATGCCTCCAGAATACCGAGCGCAATTGATTTAGTCAAGCGCCGACTTCACGAGGGCTGCAATACCCATCCTCAGCCGACTTGAAAGCCAAAAACCAATACTCCTGCTGGCCTATCCTGCTTAAAACTCATTCCCCCTGCACGGCCAGGTGCGAGGCGGGATCGTTGGACGTGTTGTCCACCGACGCTCCGAAGCACATGACCTCGCCCGCGCCTGAGGTCGGCCTTATCCGCAATATAATGTTGTCGTACGAGTTCGCGGGATACGGCACCCCCGCCTGGATGAACGGGTTGAACGCCTGGAAATCGTACCCCGCCAGCGTCCTGCTGAACTGGGAGCCTATTTGCGCCCCGCTGCCGTCGAGCAAGGTGAACTCCACCGTCACGCTGTACTCACTCGGGTTGAAGAACCCGCTTGTCGAGCGGTAGCCGACGTTGTTGGTGTAGTTCTGGATCAGCATCATTCTCGTGGTGTCGGCCGTCTCGGCATTGACCAGGTTCAGACCGGGGAACGTCTTCGAGTAATTGCCGTTCAAGGTCCGCGCCGTCACCTGGATGGTGTGCGAGCCGTCCTGGGTCTGGAACTCCACTGCCCCCACCCTGCCGTAATAAGCGAATGTTTCACTGTCCAGGCCGTCGATGGTCTCCAACAGGTTGGTAAATTTCACTTTCGTCCCGGCAGCGCCGCCCGTCCACAGGGTGAACGGCCCTCTCACGTTGCCGCCGCCATACTCAAAAATTACCGATACTGCCGAGCCGCCCGTCGCGTCGACGATCTGCACCTCACTCACCCAGGTGCCGCCGCCGGTGGCCGAAGCCCAGATCGCTTCGGGCAGTATCTGATGGCTGCCGGGGCCGTTGTCGTAGCCGCTTGCCCCCTGCAACGCCACGTGCGCCGCCGGGTCGTTGGTGATATTATCCACGGTAGCACCGAAGCACACGACCTTGCCCGCGCCCGATGTCGGCCGCACCCGCAGGATCACGTTGTCATAGGAATAGCTAGGATAGGACACCCCGGCCTGGTTGAACGGGTTGAACGCCTGGAACTCGTGCCCGGCCAGCGTCCGGCTGAACTGCGATCCGACCTGGCTGTTGCCGGCATCGAGCAGGGTGAACACCCGGCCGTCGAGCGGTAGCCGGCGTTGTTGGTCAGGTTCGAAACAACCATTGCCCGGCTGGTCGTTGCCGTGTTGGCGTCGTGCAACGAGACGGCGCTGAACGTCTTGGCGTAGTAGCCGTTCAGAGTCCGTGCCGCCGCATGGATGGTGTGGGCGCCGTCCTGGGTGATGAACTCCACCGCCCCTACCGTGCCGTAATAGGCAAATGTCTCCGCGTCGAGTCCGTCGATGGTCTCGAGCAGGTTGGCATACTTGGCGCTGCTCAGGGCGGCGCCGCCGCTGTTGTCCCAGAGCTGGAACGGGCCGCGCCGGCCGGTCCCCGTGTTGTAGTAGACCGACACGATCGAGCCGCCCGTCACGTCGGTCACCTGCACGTTGGACATCCAGGTGCCGCCGCCCGTGGCCGAGGCCCAGATCACCTCGGGCAACACTTTGTACTGAGTTGGAGAGTTGTACTGGCTGGTCGGCGGATCGGAGATGATCACGGCCAGGGTCGTTGACCACAGCGACTCGATCGCTGTGTGGTCGGCGCAGCGGGCCATGGCCCTGACATCGTAGGTGCCGGCCGCTGCCCAGCTGTGAGATGCAGTGGTCGTGCCCACGGCCAGCCAGCCCGAGTCCGTGCCGTCGTCCCAGTCGAACTTGTACTGCACCGAGTGGCCCAGGTTCGAGGTCGAGCCGCCGGTGGAATAGTCATAGCTCGTCGAAATCACGCCGGAAGCCGGCCCGGTTGGCGTGGTCGGAGCCGAGACCGTCTCGGCGGGGGCCGCGATGGTGAACGCCGCGTTGCTGCTGTCGTAGGGAACTCCGTCGGCGTGCTCCAGCACCTGCACGTAGCAGTTGGCCGAGGGCGTGTTGGCCACGGTCCAGGCGAAGCTGCCGTCATTGTTCGTGTCGGCCGCGATGGACGTCCAATTGGATCCGCCGTTGACGGTGTAGAGGATATCGACATTGCCCACCGTCCCGGTCGACGTCCAGGTGATGCCGTGGCTGGTCCCAGCCGTCCAAGACTCGCCGCCGTTGGGCGAGGTTACCGTGATGGAATCCACGATCAGGGTGGCGGAATAATCCTGGTTCTCCTGATTGGCGGAGATGCTGCTGTAGCTGCGACTGGCCGGATTGAATACGTGGCTGGCCAGCACCGGGGTCACGGTCCCGCTCCAGCCGTTATCCACCGCGGCCGTATAGAAGCCGTTGCTGTCGGTCGCCGGGCTGCCGGGCAGCCCGCTCATCACGACATCGGGCAGCGCCGTGCCGCCTCGGGTCACCGTCCCGGAAACGACCAGGGAATCGTTCTGGCTGTAGCCGGGCAGATCGACAAGGGAATCGTCGCTGCCGAAGTCCCCGAACAGAATGCCGCCGCTGCTCCCGCTGAGGTAATAAATGGTCAGCGTCACGGTCGAAGGCCCGGAGAGCGCGGGATCGCTGCCGGTAACGGTTCCGTGCTTCAAGTAATAGGTGGTCGAATTGGCGGAAAAGTAATATTGCGCGACCACGCTGCCGCCAATGCTCAGATCCGCACGGAAGCTGGTGCTGCCGGCGCTGGCGGCATAGAGGTGGAAAGTGTAGCTGTTGCCGGTGATGTCGCCGCTCAAGACATCGGTGCCCGTCCAGACGACGCTGCCGGAATTCCATGTATGCTGGCGGGTTATCCCCGTGGTTTCGGGGGTCAGGCCGAGGATGCGACCGCTGTCCCCCCGCAGGTAGAGGCGGATGGGAGAAATGGCTTCGGCCAAAATGGAGAAGGCGGCATTGGAGACGTCGCTCGGCGTTCCGCTGCCGGCATTGCTGATGCGCACCAGGCATTGGCTGGAGGGGCTGTAGGGGACGGCCCACGAGTGACTGCCGTCGTTTGGAGTCGAAGCCGTCAGAACCACCCAGCTGCCGCCATTGTTGAGCGAATACTCTATCTTGACATGGGTCATGCCGCCAAAGCTTGTCCAGTGGATGTCATGAGCCGATCCCATCAGCCAGGCCTCGCCGCCGTTCGGAGAGGTGACCGAAATCCCGGAGCTGGCGGTGATCGCCTGGTAGAGGTTCAGGCGCCCGCCGCTCGTGCATTTGCCGGCGAGCGCGGCCAGGGGATCCACGCTGCCGAGAATGCGGTTCCTCCTGTCGGCCGCGCTCTCGCCCGGGAATTGCGAAGCCATCAGGGCAACGGCGCCCGCCACATGCGGCGTGGCCATCGAGGTTCCGTTCCAGGAGTCGTAATCATAGGTGATGGTTGTCCCGATGCCGATGTTGTCTATCACCCAACCCACGCCTGTGTAGTTGCCGTCGGAAACCAGGTGGAACCTCATGCGGAAATGGGCCGTCTTGTAGGAATCGGGGATCTGCCATACATGGCTGGCCCAATACCATAAGTAGCCGTCCCGCTGCCAGTCTTGCAGCACCGCCCACGATGCGCCGCTGTCATTGGAAATCTCCACATAAAAGTGGTCCCCGGTGGCGACATGCCTGCCTGAACCCATCCCCAGATACACGTCTTGGCCTGAATGGCTTGAAAGATCGATGTCGGCGTTGTACGTCAAGGTGGAATCCGTGTTGATGCCATAATAACCCGCCGGACTGTCGCTCCAGAAGTGGGGCGGGCTGGGCGCCTGTGGATAAGGCGAACCCCAATACGTTTCAATATTGGTCGTTATGGCCCAGGAATTGTTGGTGCCGCCTGTCACCCAGTTGCCGACGCCGCTTTCCATGTCGTCGAAAAAGATGTCGCCCGCCTGGGGGATATAGCTTCCGGGCACCGTGCTCAGGATGCCCACGCCCGGCGCACCCAAATCGACCGACGTGGCTCCGTAATTGGAGAAGGAGCCGCGCAGGTCGTCGTCATCGGTGGCCGCGACGGTGATGATGCAGTCCAGCGTCAAGGCAGCCGGGTAATAAGGGACGCTGTCATTGTCATCGCCGATTGCGTCAGAGCCGCCGTTGCCGGCGGCGGCGCAGAAGATGATTCCCGCCTCGCCGGCGGCCTCGATGGCGTCCATCAGGACCTGATCGAAGCTGGAACTGCCCCAGGAGGCGTTGATGGCCGCGACGTTCTGGCCATGGTTGGCCTTCTGGTCGATGGCGTACTCGATGCACTCGATGGCATAGGAGTTGAAGCCATTGCCGCCGGCATCGTCGGAAAATTTCAGCCCCATGATCTTGACGTTCCAGTTGACGCCCACGACGCCGAGGCTGTTGTTGCCGACGGCGCCGATCGTCCCCGAAAGATGGGTGCCGTGGCCATAGCCGTCCATGGGGTCGGTGTCGGGAGTGGAGCCGTCCGTTCCCGCCGGGTCGATGCCGTAGATATCATCGATATAGCCATTGCCGTCGTCATCCACACCGGCCGTGCCCGCTTGCTCAAGGGCGTTTACCCAGACGTTGGCCGCCAAATCGGGGTGCAGGTAATCCAACCCCGTGTCGATCACGGCGACGATGACTCCCGCGGAGCCGGTATTGATGTTCCAGGCC
>JALOLC010000080.1 GCA_025456175.1 Acidobacteriota bacterium
ACGTCTGGGAGCGGCGGGTGTTCGAGAAATGGGCCGAGGAGGAGAGCCGGGCGCGGCTGCTCAACTCACTCAAGAACGAGGGCTACCTCGACGCGCGCGTCCAAGCCGCCATCACCACCCGCGGCGTGAACAAGACCATCGTCTTCACGGCCGAAAAAAACCGGCGCTACCGCCTGGGCAACATCGCCATCCACGGCAACCGCGCCTTGGACACGGCCAAGATCCGCGAGATCATGAACGCCGACGACATGCCCTTCCGCAAGCTGACCTGGCTGCAGCTCAATTCCCTGGTCGCCGACATGGAGGTACTCAAGCTGTATTACTACTATCAGGGGATTTCACCCATCGAGATCCGCCTGGAGCCGAAATTCCGCGGCAGCCGCGCCGACATCGACATCCTGATCCGCGAGGGCCAGCACCACCGCATGGCCAGCGTCGAATTCAGCGGCAACCGCGCCTTTGCCAGCGGCGAGCTATACCAGCGGATCAAGAGCCGGATCGGCAGCCCCTATGTCCCGCGGCAGCTCAGCGAGGACATCGACCGCCTGCAGAATTTCTACCGCGACAACGGCTACGATGAAGTCGCCGTCAGTTATGAATTATCCGCGGGCAGGGACAAGTCGCTGTTGGTCGTCATCCGCGAGGGGCAGCGCAAGCGCATGGGCGAGCTGATCCTCATCGGCGCCTCCGCCGCCCAGCGGGGCCTGCTGCGGCAATTGTTCCCCCTGGCCGCGGGCGCTCCCTTCAGCCGCAACCGGGTCGAGGCTTTCCGCGCCGAGATCGAGAACAGCACCCTTTTTTCCGAGGTCCGCGTGGAGACGATCGCCCGGGATGCCGAGAACCTCGACGTGCTGGTCAAGGTCACCCCCGACCGCAGCCGCCTCTACGGCCTCGGCTTCGGCTGGGAGGAGCGGCGGGGGCCGCGCGGCACCCTGGAGTACCAGGAGCGGAACCTGTTCCGCTCCATCTACTCGGTGGCCGCCACCCTGCAGCTGGGCGCCAACGAGCGCCGCGGCATCCTCTCCTTCGACGCCCCGTACCTGTTCCACAACAAGGTCAACTCATCCTTCAGGGTCTGGGAGGAAAACGAGACCTACCCCAGCTACAAGTTCATCCGCTGGGGGCTGGGCACGACCTTCGTGAAAAAGTTCTCGGAAAAGCTGTACATGCTGGGCTCGGCCAAGTGGTACCGCACCACGTTGAAGGAGCTGTCCATCCCGGCATTCGGCGTCGACCAGCTGAACGCGCCGTTCGACACCACCGCCCTGCTGCTCTCCTTCGTCAACGAGGAACGCGATGACCCGTTCAATCCCCGGCGGGGGCACTTCATCACCGCCGACTTGAAGCTGGGCCTGCCCGTCTTCGAGAAGGACTACACCTTCCTGAAGCTCCACTGGAACTACCAGAAGCACTACCCGTTCCTGCGCGACGGAACCTTCAGCTTCTCAGTGAAGAACGGCATCGGCTTCGGCGACATGTCGATCACCGAGCGCTTCTTCGCCGGCGGCTCGCATTCCTTCCGCGGGGCGCGCAACGATCGCCTGGGCCCGATCAACACCGACGTCAACGTCCCCGAGGGCTCGCCCGAGGGGGGCAACGTCCTGCTGCTGTTCAACATCGAGGCCACCGTGCCCAGCCTGCTGCTGCCGATGAAGGACCTGTACTACACGTTCTTCGCCGACGTGGGCAACGTGTTCGCCAAGTCCAGCGACTTCAACCTGCGCAAGATGGAGCGGGCGCTGGGCTTCGGCCTGAAGTACCGCACGCCGCTGGGGCCCATCCGCCTCGACTTCGCCTTTAATCTGCGCCGGGCCGCCGAGAAAAACTTCCTCATCTTCATCGGCATCGGCAACGTGTACTGAGCTTAGAGGACTCGGTGTAGGGTTGAAGGTGTGCGGAGATGGGTAAAAGCACTCATATTACTATTATCTGTTGAGGTTTTTTTCTTCACCTTTCACCGTATACCCTGCACCTTAAACCGAGCGCTGCCGGGAACTTCAGGTTGAAGCGCACCGTGGCCTTGAGCAGGAAGACGTGATCGCCGCGAACAGCGCTACAGAAAGTAGGCCAGGGCCAGCAGCAGGTCGGTCGCGATCACCAGGGCCACGTTCAGCCCCTGGGCAGCGACCAGCCGGGGCGAATCGTCATGATGCCGAAGAGTCCGCACGGCGGCAGCGGCGCCCAGGGGCAGCGTGGCCAGGGCGATGAGCACGGCATAGGGGATATTCAGGATGAACGGCCCCAGGGCGATCAGGGCAAAGACCGCGAACACCGTGAGCGAATAGATCAGCGCGCACGTTTTCTTGCCGCAGCGGATGACCAGATGCCGCCGCCCCCCCCGGCGATCGGCCTCGGCATCGGGAAACTCATTCAGGAACAGGAGCAGCGCCGTGAGCAGCCCCGGGATGGCGGAGATGTAAAGTATGTCCAGGGTCATGAAGCGCGTCAAGGCATAGTGAACGCCGATGACCACCAGGCTGCCCAGGGCCAGGCCGCTGGCCAGTTCGCCGATCCCCCAGCGGGAGAGGTGGGACGTATAGAAGCGGACGGTGAGGGCGCCGACGGCCATCAGGACCAGGATCGGCCAGCCGCTGGCCAGCGTGAAGTAGATCCCGATGGCCCCGGCGGCCAGCAGGCAGCCGTAGGCGGCGGCCGCCACCTGGGGCGGCGCCGTCAGCCCGGCCTGCAGCATGCCGCTGCCGCCGCTGAAGGGCGTGCGCGCGGTGTGGCGATCGATGCCGGTCCGGTGATCGGAGAGCTCGTTGAACAGGTTCACGGCGGCGTGGGCCAGGACCACGCCGAGACCGAGCAGCAGCGCATGGCCGGCATGAGCGAACCCGTGCCAATGGGCGGTGGCCGCACCGAGCAGGACCAGGGCAACGGACAGGACCAGGAACGGAGCGCGGACCTGCTGCAGCCAGACGCGCCAAAAGCGTTTTCTCACCATGGCGCTGATTCTAGCGCAAAACCGCGGCGCCGGCAATGGCGATTGCGCCGACGGCCGCTTTCTGCTACCATGAAAACGCATGCAGCCCATGAATGGATCCGAACGGCGGCCCGGCCATGATCGTTAAGGCGCTGTTCTCCCTCCTGGTTTTCCTCCAAACCGGCACCATCCTGGTCGACAAGGTGGCGGCCACGGTCAACGGCGAAGTCGTCACCATCCACGACATCGAGCGGGCCATCGCCCTGTTCCCGCTGTCACGGCAGGACAAGGAGTCCGAGGAGGGCTTCTACCTGCGCGTCCTGGACGACCTCGTCACCTGCAAGGTCATCACCCTCGAGTATGGCGACGAGTTCAACCTGGGCGAGGAGGACTATGCCGTCGTGCAGACCCTGGTGCTGAAGAAAGCGGGATCGCTGGAGAAGCTGCTGGCCACGCTGAGCGGCTACGACATGAGCTGGACCGACCTGAAGTCCTTCATCCGCGAAAAGGTGCTGTACGAAAAAGCGCTGCGCGAGAAGTTCGCCATGGAACTCACGGTCCCCTTCGCCGCGATCGAGGAGTTCTACAGCCGGGAATACCTCCCCTCCCAGCTGCAGCTCGGGCTGGAGCCGCGCAGCCTGGCCGAAATGGCGCCGCAGGTCGAAGCTTACCTGCGCCAGCGGGGCATGGAAGCACGGCGATCGGCCTGGCTGGCGGACATTCGCTCCGCCTACACGATCGAGACCAAGCTAAGGAGCCCGCAATGAACAGCCTTTTCGACAAGCTGGAGAGCAAGCCGCAGCCGCTCGCGGGGCTGAAGGTCCACGATGCGGTCAACTGGTTCTACCGCGTCCAGGAGATCAACCGCCGAACCTCGCAAAAGAACAAGAAGGACTATCTGGACCTGGTCTTGGCCGACCGCAGCGGGCGAATGACGGCCAAGGTGTGGGACAACGTCGACACCTTGCACAAGCTGCTCCAGCCCGGGAATGTTTATCGCATCAGCGGCGAGGTCGACGCGTTCAACGGAAAAATGCAGCTTAAAATCACCAGGGCACGCCCTCTGGAGCCGAACGACAACAGCTGCCGTCCCGAGGACTTCGACGAACAGCCGCCCTTCGACAGCGAGGCGCTGCGGACCGACCTCTACGCCATGCTCGACGAGAATCTGGCCGATCCGCACCTGCGCCAGCTGGTCCAGCTGTTCAAGGAAGAACATGGCGCGGTTTTCAGCCAGGCCTACGGCGCCCAGAAGATCCACCATGCCTTCGCCGGCGGCCTGCTGCAGCACACCCACGCGCTGCTGCGGCTGGTCCTGGCCGTTTCGCCGTTCTACGGCCTGGACACGGAGCTGCTGCTCATCGGCGCCCTCTTCCACGATATCGGCAAGACCGCCGAGTTCAAGACCCAGCCGGCGCTGGAGACCACCATGGCCGGAGGGCTGCTCGGCCATCTGGTCATCAGCCTGACGATCTTTTTGGAGATGCAGAAGCGCATCCCCGGTTTTCCCGAACCCTTGAGCCTGCGCATCCAGCACCTGATTGTTGCCCACCATGGCGAGAAGGAATTCGGCTCGCCCGAGGTCCCCAAGACCCGCGAGGCGTACGTGCTGCATATCCTTGACCTGCTCGACTCGCGCCTGAGCATCTTCAGCGAGCAGCTCAAGACCGGCGACGGCCAGAAACTCTTCTCTGAATTCAACCAGGCCCTGGGGACGAGGATCCTGCTGGACAAGTGAAGCGCACTCCGCCTCCCTGTCCGGCCTGCGGTTCCAGCGCCACCCTGCCCTTCGAGGATGGCGCTGAGCAAGCAAACGGGGCGCAGCTCGTGGAAGCCGTCCTGGTCACGCTGCTCTTCTTCCTTTCGCTCCTGGCGATCCTGCTGGCATTCCTCCTCAGCCGCGCCAGCCTGCCGGCAGCCGGGCTCCTGCTCCTGGCCTTCATCCTGTTCTGGCGCCGGCGGCGCGGGGGGGGGCGGCGGCAACGGCAGCGGCCGCGCTCATACGTCTGCCTGGACTGCAGCCGCAGTTTCAGGGCTCACTGAGTGAGCGACGAGGGGAGACGCGATCAGAAAAAGCGCGTACTTTCCTTGTAGGAAACCTCGCCCTTGAGCACCCGGTTCAAGACCTTCTGGGCGATGGTCAGGTTGCCGGCCTCGGAGATCTTGAGGTCCAGCGCCGCCAGTTGCCTCGGCTGGAAACGGGCCCGCTCCTGGTTGTCCAGGGTGAAGACCTCGCTGATGATCTCCTCGTTGCCGTAGCCGCTGGACTGACACTCTGGGCAGCCCGTCTCCTGGAAAATCTGGTAGTCGCCGCTCAACCTCTTGTTTTTGAAAAGCTCGCGGACCGGCCGCTTATCCGGCACCTTGCAGGCGGCGCAGAGTGTCCGCACCTGACGCTGGAACAGGACCATGCGCAGGTTCTCCGCCAAAAACGACGGCGGCACCTCAAACTCCACCTGCGCCTTCTCAAAGATCTCCTCATAGGAGAAGCCCTGCATCTCGACGAACAGCTTGCCCATCTCGACAAAATTAAAAAACTGACGGCTGTAGTTCTTCTGGAAGTAATCGAAGAGGAACATCGAGTCGGGCTTGAAGAAGAGCAAGTTCTTGTAGACGGCGTCGCCGACATCGCCGCTCTGGTTCTCGATCTGGAAGAACCTCTCGTTGCGCAGGACCACGTTGCTCTCCACCGTGGCGATGCGTTCGCCGTGCTCGCCGCTCAGGGTGTTCATCAGGGCGTAGAGGGTCTCGGGCGTGCGGTTGTAGGCCGGGCCGGCCACGATGAACAAGCCGCTGGGCTTCTGCAGGATGGAGCGGACACGCTCCACCTCGTCGCGCTCCAGGTTCAGCTCGCCGACCGGACGGGCATAGTCCTTGAGGTTATGGAAGCGGAAGCGGATGTTCTCCTGGGAGCCGCCGGCATAGTGCAGCACCTTGATCTTCAGGTGACTGAAGCTCTTGCTCAGGTTGAGCCACGACTCGCGCGTGGACCGCTTGTCCTCGCTGCGAAAACCGCTGACCTCGCGGATCTTGTCAAAGAACTCCCGGGGCTCGTCCAGGGGCTGGGTGACGCGCGCCAGCTGTTCGCCGGTGCGGTAAAAGACCTCCAGCCGGCCGTCCTTAAGCTCGAAGAGGATGTCCGAAGCCCGCGCCTGCACCGCCGACTTGATCAGCGCATTCAGCACGCGCAGGTGCTTGCTGCTGTCCCGGGAGAAGGACATCTTGAGCTCGCGGTCGCTGTTCTCCAGGCCCTTCAACAGGCCTTCGATCTCCTCCTTCTGGGCCAGGTAGGGTATCAGCTTGTACGACTGCAGCTCGTTGCGCCGCTTCAGCTTGGGCAGGTCGTTCAGCGCGAAGAAAGCGAAGCGCAGCACCTTGCCGTCGGCGACTTCCCGGATCTCGATGGGAATGATCTTCTGCTCCAGGCAGAACTCCCTGCCGATCGCGGCGATCAGTACGGGGTCGAGCTCGAAATTTTTCAAATCGATCTGATCGATGCTCCTCTGGTTGAGCAGGTACAGCTGCAATTCGTCCGGGGTGATCAGCGACATCATGATCAGCACTTCCCCCAGTTTCTTGTTGATGAGGCGCTGCTTGTCCAGGGCCTTGTCCAGCTGCGCGGGGGATATCTTGCCGGCCTTGACCAGGATCTCGCCGATCTTCAGGTAGAGGAGGTCGCGGGCCGCGCCGTATTCGGCCAGCAGTCCTTTGGGACAGTTCTTGATGTATTTCTTCTTGTAATCGTCCGAGGCGCCGCAGAAGCACTTCAGGCAAAAGGGGCAGATTTTGCTCGGGGCGGAGTGGCCGCAATCGGCGGCCGCGGCCGCATCAAACTCGGTCATGCAGTGCCAGCACTTGATGATGTACGTTTCCGGCATCCGCGCCTTCTGTCTCCCTCGCTCGCTCTGTGCGGAATATATACCTGATGGGAAAGCAAAAATCAATAGCGGCCGGCCATCAGGGATTTCCTGAGGCGCGGCCCCGCTGCGCCGGAAATGGCAAAGAGTTCCCGCTCATGGCAAGGACAGCTCCCGGGGGCTGTGGATGATCAACCGGGAACTGGGGCGCGCAAAGCGCGCAAGGCGCGCAAGGCTGGTGAACCACGACCGCGCCTGCAGGCGGGCCGCACTTGCCCGCGGGCGGTTTTTTTTGCTACAATAGGCCGGAACCCCAGCGCAATTCGAATTCGGGAGGAACGGCCATGGATGAAAAAGTATTTGACGTCAGCATGATCTACATCCAGAACACCTCCGCCGGCAACTATACCCTCGAGTTCTATTGCCGCAACAAGAACATCAAGCTCAACTATACCAACGTCGAGGGCATCGAGATGATCGCCAAGATCCCCGTGGAGATAAAAAGCACGTTCGTGCAGATGGCCGAGAACCTGCCCAAGGTCTGGAACATGAAGCTGGGTTATCCCACCAATTTCAAGGTCAGTTACAGCGGCCGCATAGCCATCGAATCAATGTGAGCCCCTCGCCGCCGCGCCCGGCCGTCGCATGATCGCCGAAGAGATCCTGAGGAAGATCCAGCGCATCGAGATCCTCTCGCGCAAGGCGGCCCGCGACCTCTTTGCCGGTGAATACCATTCGGCCTTCAAGGGCCGGGGCATGGAATTTTCCCAGGTCCGCGAGTACCAGTCGGGAGACGATTCGCGCTTCATCGACTGGAACGTCTCCTCGCGACTGGGCCGCCTTTACGTCAAGCAGTTCGTCGAGGAGCGGGAGCTGACCATCCTGCTGGCCCTCGACCTATCGGCCTCGCTGCGCTTCGCCTCGTCGCTCAAGAGCAAAAAGGAGGTCGCCGCCGAGCTGTCGGCCCTGATCGCCTTCACCGCCATGCTCAACAACGACAAGGTGGGCCTGCTGCTCTTCAGCGACCGCATCGAGCAATACACGCCGCCGCTCAAAGGGCGCACCCATATGCTGCGCCTCATCCGCGACGTCATCGAGTTCCAGCCGCAGGGACGGGGAACCGCCATTGGCGGCGCCCTGGCCTACCTGACATCGCTGATCAAGAAGAAGGCCGTCGTCTTCCTGATTTCCGACTTCCTGGACGAGGGGTTCGCCACGGCGCTGAAGATCGCCAGCCGCAAGCACGACTTGATCGCCATTGACATCGCCGACCGCGTCGAACGCGCCCTCCCCGCTCGCGGCCATTTCCTCCTCAGGGACCTCGAGAGCCAGGCCGTGTTCAGCGCCGACTTCAACCGCCCGGCACTGCGCCGGAACTACGCGGCCGCCCGCGGCGAGAGGAGCCTCCAGCTGCAGGAACTCTTCCGCAAAAACGGCATCGACTTCCTGGCCATCGATTCCAGCCGTAATTACGAGAAGCCCCTCTTCGACCTGTTCCTGAAGCGCAGGAAGAAATTCGCCCGATGAGCCTCCTGAGCGCCGTTGCCGCCCTGGCCATCCTGGCCGTCCCCCTGCGGGCCGGCGGCGCCCAGGTCAGGGTCAGCGGCATCCGTGTGGCGGTCCCGCCCGGCGCCTATGAGGTCGTCCAGCGCCGTTTGCTGCCCATGACGGTCAGCGGCGACCGGCGCACCTTTGCCGAAATCATCACCATCGCTTTCTTCCAGACCGGGGACTTCACGATCGGCCCCTTCCAGGTCGAGCTGCTCCCCGCCGGTCCGGCGAAGCAGGCCAGCGAATCGACCGGACAACTGGCCATCCGCGTCCGCTCGCTGCTCGGCGAAAACGACAAGGACATCCAGCCGCTGAAGGAGCTGCTGGCCCTGCGCGGCGATTTCCGCCATCTGCTGCCCTACGCGGCGGCCCTGTTGGTGCCGCTGCTGCTGGTCGCGGCGTTCCTGCTGCTGCGCAGGCAGCGGCGGCGGATGCAGGAACGGAGGGCAACGCCGCCTCTGCCGCCCGAGCTCGAACTGGAGCAGGACATCCACGCGCTGCGCGGCCGCAACCTTTGGTCCACAGGCGAGTTCCGCCTCTTTTTCATCGTCCTGAGCGGCGTACTCAAGCGCTTCATCGAGCGCGCCTACGGCTTTAACGCCGGCGAATGCACCACGGCCGAGACCCTGGCCGGCCTCGGGACGCGCGAGAACGACGCCGGGATCATCGCGGGCCTGGAGGAGATCTTCACCCTGGCCGACCTGGTCAAGTTCGCCCGCCGGGTCCCGGCGCCGGAGGCCGAAGCCGGGATCTGGAAACGGATCGACGCCCTTGTCGCCGAGCACCGGAAGCGCCGCCGGCTTGCGGAGGAGGCCGCCCATGTTCCGCCTGGCCGCTAAGAGCAACCTGCTGCTGCTGGCGCTGCCGCTGCTGCTGGCCTGGTGGTGGAGTTTCCTGTCCCGTCGCGGCCAGCGCCATGTCTGGTTCTCCGCCCGCGAGTTGTTCCCCGCCCGGCCCCACAAGGGGACGGACCCGGTCGTCCGGTCCCACAAGGGGACGGACTCAGCCGTCCAGCCGCCGGCGCTGAAATCAACGCTGCTGCGCCTGCTGCCGCCGCTGAAGCTGGCCGCCCTGCTCCTGTTCATCCTGGCCCTGGCCCGGCCGCAGCGCCTCCTCACTTTCCGTGTCGACGAGCAGAAGGGGATGGACATCCTCCTCACCCTGGACATCTCGGGCTCGATGGCCGCCGTCGATTTCAAGCCCAAGAACCGCTTGGAGGTGGCCAAGGAGGTCATCGCCTCCTTCATCGAGAAACGCAGCAGCGACCGCCTGGGCCTGGTCATCTTCGCCGCCACCTCCTTCACCAAGTGTCCGCTGACCGTGGATTACGACATCTTGAAATTCTATCTCCAGGAGACCGAGCTCGGCGAGCTGGAGGATGGTACGGCCATCGGCATGGCCCTGGCCGCCTCGGTCAACCGCATCCGCCACGCGGCGGCCAAGACCAAGATCATCATCCTGCTCACCGACGGGGTGAACAACCGCGGCGAGATCGATCCGCGCGACGCGGCCAAGATGGCCCGCGATTTCCACGTCAAGGTCTATACCATCGGCGTCGGCACCCGCGGCGAGGCGCCCTACCCGGTACCCCGATTCGCTGCGCTCGATCTTCGCCGAGATCGACCGCTGGGAAAAAACGAACATCAAGAGCCGAAGCTACTACGAGACGACCGAGCTTTTCCCCTGGTTCATCGCCGCCGGCCTGTTGATCCTGTTCCTCGTCGAGGTCGCCCGCCGCTCCTTCCTGCGCACGCTGCCCTGAAGCGCCGTTCAGTAGATCTCGATCTTGAGCAGGCGGCACTCGAGCGGGCCGTTGTACATGATGAAACGCCGCGCGGGTTTCAGGCCGACGGCCTTGACCATCTCCTGGCTGCCGCACAGGACGTAGGCGGTCGAGCCCGAACAGCGCTGCTTGAGAAAATCGCCGAACTCGCGGGCCAGCGCCAGTGCTCCCTCGCGCTCGCCGACGCGGACGCCGTAGGGCGGGTTGCAAAGGATCGTGGCGCCGGCGATGCCGGGCAGGTCGCGGAAATCCTTGCGCTCCACCGCCACGCCACGCGTCCCCGGGATCTCGCGCAGGTTCTCGCGGCAGGCGGCGACGGCCTGGCGATCGGAGTCGCTGCCGCGGATCAGGCCTTCCGGCAGTTCCCGGCGCGGCGCGTCGCACCCGCGGCGCATCTCCTCCCAGGACCGGAGGTCGAAATCGGGGAGAGCCGCGAAGCCGAAGCGCTCCCTCTTGAAGGCCGCCGGGATGCGGCAATAATGCATGAACGCCTCGGCCAGGACGGTCCCCGAGCCGCACAGGGGATCAACCAGCGGCCGCTCGCCCTGCCAGCCGCTCAGGCGCACCATGGCGGCGGCCAGCGTCTCCTGCAGCGGCGCCGGCACCGACTGCTTGCGGTAGCCGCGACGGTGCAGCGAACCGTTGGACGTGTCCAGGCTGACGATCGCCTGATTGCCGCGCACGCTCAGGTGGATCCAGACATCGGGGCTCGCGGCATCCACGTCGGGGCGGCGGCCGCAGTGATCGCGGAAATGATCGGCGATGGCGTCCTTCAGGCGCAGGGCGGCGAACTGGGAATGGGTGATGCGACTCTCGCGCACGTGGGCGAAGACGGCGAAGGTCTTCTCGGGAGTGAGCAGTTCCTCCCAGGGGAGGGCGCGGGCGGCATCGTAGAGCGCCAACTCGGAGAAACAGGGAAACGCCGCCAGGGGCGCCAGCACCCGCGACACGAGCCGCGAGCAGTAATTGACCCGGTACAGCCCGGCCGCGTCATGACAGAAGTGCAGGCCGCTGGCCGAGATTTCGACCTTTTGGGCTCCCAGCTCCTCCAGCTCGGTTCTGGCCAACTCCTCGAGGCCTCGGGCCACCTGGGCGAAAAAGCGTCCGTCCTGCTGGTAGGCGAACATGGGCGGCGGTGAACTCGCGCTCCGCTCGCGGCGCTCAGTCCCCGAGCTGCGTCCGCAGGAAAGCCAGGACCTTGACCGGGTCGTGCCCCTTGCCCTTCTCCAGCACCCCGGTCGACTGGGCGCAGACAAGCTTTCCCCCCTTGTCCAGCACGGCCAGGGCAGGGTAGCCGAAGTCCTTGACGCGGTACAGGTCAACCAGGTCGCGGTTCAGCGGCTGGTTCGGCTTCTCGCCGACATCGACCATCACGACGACATAGCGCTCGGCCAGGACCTTCCCGACCTGCGGGTCGGAGGAAAAAAGCCCGTGCAGCAGATGGCACCAGGGGCACCAGTTGCCGCCGAACACCAGGAGGATGTTCCGGTTCTCGGCGCCCGCCCTCTTCACGGCCGCAACGATATCGGCCTTGACGTCGGCGCCGGGATCGTAGATCGCCGGCCGCTTTTCGGGCTTGGCCTGGGCCGGCAGGACCGCTGCCGCCAGCAGCAGCGCCGCCGCCAGCAGCAGCCCGCGGCAATTCGTTTTTTTCGCGCTCAAGGGTTTCATGCCGTTCACCTCCGGGGGAAAAAGCATTGTAGGCCAATCGCCCGCCCGTGTCAAAGTCCCCGCGGGGATTGACAAAAGCGGGGAATCGCCTGAGAATGGCATGACCGCATGAAACGCAGGAGACGGGCACGAAGAACGCATTCACGCTCCTCTGCTTGACGACGCGGGCCGCGCTGCGCCAGCAGGCCGGCCGGGGCCAATGACCGAGAAAATCTATCACCGCGACGCCTATTGCCGGGAGCTCACCTCCCCGGTCACCGGCAAGGAGTCCTGCCAAGGGCGCTGGCGCCTCCGCCTGGAGCGGACGATCTTCCGCCCCGAGGGCGGCGGCCAGCCCGCCGACGGGGGTACGATCAACGGCCTGCCCCTGCTGGCCCTGGAAGAGGACGGCGACGACATCGTCCATGTCGTCGGCAACGACCCGGGCGGCGGAGATGTCGCGCTGCGCCTCGACTTCGAGCGGCGCTTCGACCACATGCAGCAGCACACAGCCCAGCACCTGCTCTCGCAGGTCCTGGTCCGCTGCTGCGGCGCCGCCACCCTCTCGTTCGCCATCGGCCCGGAGCACTCCTCCATAGAGACCGACCGTCCCTGCTTCAGCGAGGAGGAGACGCGGACCGTGGAGAACGAGTGCATGCGCCGGATCTTCGCCGCCCTGCCGGTACGCGTGTTCGCCAGCGACGACCCCTCTGTCCTGCACCTGCGCAAGCCCGCGAAGATCGCGGGGCAAATCCGCGTGGTGGAGATCGCGGGGCTAGACCAGTCGGCCTGCGGCGGCACCCACGTCGGAAACAGCGCCGAGATCGGCGTGCTGAAGATCGTCAGGACCGAGCGCGTCCGCGCCAATGTCCGCCTGGTTTACGCGGCCGGCTGGCGCGCCCTGCGCGACCACCAGCTGAAGCACGACGTCGCTCAGCAACTGCAGCGCCTGGTCACCCAGCCGCTGGCCGAGATCCCCGGCCACGTGAAAGCCCTGCTCCGGGAGCGGGACGGGCTGCGCCGGGAAGTGAAGAAAGCCCTGCGCCGCGAGATGGAGCGGGAGGTCGCCGCGGCCGTCGCCGCCGGCGACTCCCTGGTGGTGCGGGAATTCAGCGGCCTCGATCCCTCCGACCTGCGCTTCTTCGCCACCTCGCTCATGAAGCACGGCCGCCATGTCCTGGCTTTCCAGCGGCCGCCGCCGGCCCTTGAACCATCCGGCGGGGGAGCGTACATCGTCGTCGGCCGCGGCCAGGGGGGATTCGACCTGCGCGGGATCTGCGCCCGCCTGTTCGCCATTCTGAACGGCAAGGGCGGAGGCAGCGCCAACCTGATCGAGGGCCGCGGCCGCGATTTCTCCCGCAGCGCCGAGGCGATCGGGCTGCTGCGGGAAGCGCTGAACCCCGGCCCTTGAAAAACTATCCATTTCCGCTATAATGAGGCCTGCCGCCACAAGGAGAAAAATCATGGAAGAAAAGATCAAGGCCAAGATCATGGACGATAAAAAGATGAAGCGCGCCCTGCAGCGCCTGGCCATCGAGATCCTGGAGCACAACCGCGAGGCGGAGAAGCTGGCGCTGATCGGCATCCAGACGCGCGGCGTGCACATCGCCCGTCGCATCCAGGGGCTGGTCAAGGAGCTCGAGGGCGTCGACATCCCGCTGGGCATCCTCGACATCACCATGTTCCGCGACGACCTGCACATGCACGAGCACCAGCCGGCGGTGAAGAAGACCCGCATCGACTTCCCCATCGAGGACCGCGACATCGTCCTCATCGACGACGTGGTCTTCACCGGCCGCACCATCCGCGCCGCCATGGACTCGATCTTCGAGCTGGGCCGGCCGGCCACGCTGCAGCTGGCGGCCTTCATCGACCGCGGCCACCGCGAGCTGCCCATCTGCCCCGATTTCAAGGGCAAGTACCTGCCCACCTCGCGCCGCGAGCGCGTCAAGGTCATGCTCCAGGAAATCGACGGCAAGGACCAGGTGCTGATCATGGAGCCCAAGGGGTTTTAGATGAAGGAAAGGACCTTCCGCCAGGACCACCTGCTGGGCATCGAGCACCTCAGCGTCGACGACATCGAGACCATCCTGGAGACGGCCGAGGCCTTCATCGAGGTCTCCAGCCGCGACGTCAAGAAGGTTCCGGCCCTGAAGGGCAAGACGGTGGTCAACCTCTTTTTCGAGAACTCGACGCGCACGCGCAGCTCGTTTGAGATCGCGGCCAAGCGCCTGAGCGCCGACCTGATCAACTTCAATTCCTCGGTGTCGAGCCTGAAGAAGGGCGAGACGCTGAAGGACACGGTGCTGACCCTGGAGGCGATGAACCCGCACATCATCGTCATCCGCCACTCGGCCTCCGGCTCGCCCCACTACCTGACCACCTTCGCCCGCTCCTCGATCGTCAACGCCGGCGACGGCTTCCACGAGCACCCCACCCAGGCCCTGCTCGACGCCCTGACCATCCAGATCGGCCCGCCCTCGCTGGTGCCGGTGGAATTCGAGAAGCTGGGCGCCACGGTCAGCTACGATATGCGCGGCGGCGTGAAGAACGCCGACGTGGTCATGATGTTGCGCGTCCAGGCCGAGCGCGGCGCCAGCAACTACTTCCCCTCCATCCGCGAATACCGCAACCGCTTCGCCATCAGCCGCGAGCTTTTCGCACTGGCCAGCAAGCGGGCCATCCTGATGCACCCGGGACCGATCAACCGCGACGTGGAGATCGAGACGTCGATGGCCGACTCGGAGCAGTCGGTGATCCTGCAGCAGGTGACCAACGGCATCGCCGTGCGCATGGCCGTCCTGTATCTCTTGAAAGGAGAGGTCCATGAAACTCTTAATTAAGAACGGCCGCCTCGTCGACCCGGCCGCCGGCGTGGACCGCGCCATGGACCTGCTGATCGAAAGCGGCAGGGTGAAGGAGATCGCCCGCGCCATCAGGAAGTCTCCGGGCCTGTCGCTGATCGACGCCAGCGGGATGGTGGTCGCTCCGGGCTTCATCGACATGCATGTCCACCTGCGCGAGCCGGGCCAGGAGAACAAGGAGTCGATCGCCAGCGGCGCCCGGGCGGCGGTGCGCGGCGGTTTCACCTCGGTGGCCTGCATGGCCAACACCGAGCCGGTCAACGACAACCGCTCCGTGACCGAGTCCATCATCGCCCGCGCCCGCCAGGTCGGGCTGGCCAACATCTTCCCCATCGCCGCCGTCACCCGCGGCCAGCTCGGGGAGAACCTGGTGGAGATGGCCGACCTGATCGAGGGCGGTGCCGTGGCTTTTTCCGATGACGGCCACTGCGTGATGAAGGCCGACGTGATTCGCAAGGCCCTGGAATACGCCAGGATGCTCGACGTGCCGATCATCGAGCACCCGGAGGACCATTCGATCTCGGCCGAGGGCCAGGTCAACGAGGGGTTCATCTCCTACAAGTACGGGCTGCGCGGCATCCTCAAGGCCGCCGAGGAGGTGATCGTCGCCCGCGACCTGATCCTGCAGGAGCGCATCCGCTCCAAGCTGCACCTGACCCACGTCTCCACCGCCGGCTCGGTCGCGCTGATCCGCAACGCGCGCCAGGCGAAGACGCCGGTGAGCGCCGACGCCACGCCGCACCATCTGCTGCTCAACGAGGAGCGGGTCCAGACCTACGATACCGTGTACAAGGTCAAGCCGCCGCTGCGCACCGAGGCCGACCGCCTGGAGCTGATCCGCGGCCTGCAGGACGGCACCATCGACTGCATCGCCTCCGACCATGCCCCGCACACGCGTCATCGGCATGGAGACGTCGTTCCCGGTGATTTACGACCGCCTGGTGCGCGCGAAGCTGATCACGATCAACCGCCTGGTCGAGCTGTTTTCCACCAATCCCGCCCGCGTCCTGGGCCTGAAGGACCGCGGCCGCGTCAAGACGGGTTTGCCGGCCGACCTGACCATCCTGGACCCCAAGAAGCGCTTCAAGATCGAGGAGGCGGACTTCCGCTCCAAGGCCAACAACTGCCCGTTCCTGGGCTGGGAGGGGCTGGGCGCAGTCGCTTACACCATCGTCAGCGGCAATTTGGTCTATAGCTACAAGACTCGCTGAACTCGGTTGAGGGTGAACGGTTTACGGTATACGGGAAGAAAACCCTAAAAAGTAAACAAAATCCGAACACCGACGGAAATCTTCGATTGGATCATTGGTGCTTCATTGAAAATGGTTTCTTGTGATTCGGATTTCTCTCGACAGCGAATTTTTTTTGCATTAAATTTTTTCTTCCCGTCAACCGTATACCTTACACCTTAAACCAAGCGCTTCTTGATCCTAATGGCAGGTGCTGCAGGAATGGCTCGAGCAGCTGCCGCAGGAATGGGACGACTTGGACGAGCCGGCGCTTTCCGTTCTGCCGCCGGATGAAATGGCGCAGCAGGTGACCAGCTTCTCCACCCTGGCGCTGCCGCACTTCTCGCACGTCACCGCGGCGGCGGCCGCCAGGGAGCGCAGGAACTTCTCGAACTCGGCACCGCACTTCCGGCATTTATAGTCATACACTGGCATGTCTTCTTACCTCGAGGCTTGATTTTACTCCAAGTTGGCCCCGGTGTAAAGATAATGGCCGTGATACAGGTCCAAGCTGAGATGAATTTGGTGATCAGTGAAAAGTAAAAAGTGAAAAGTGAGTGGAGAAGAGAAAAATTCAAACTCCGCGCAAACAATCTTCAAACTTTTCACTTTTCACTATTCACTTTTTACTGCTTGACCGCCGCGTCAAGCAGCTTGACGATCGTGAGCGACAGCATGTCGACCACGGCCCGCTCGCCCTTCTCCAGGTTGTAATAAATATAGGCCGCATTCAAGGTGTTGTCCTTGGCATGGACGTGCTGCGGCCGGTTGTCGGTCATGTAACCGTTGGCCCGGCGGAAGGCGAAGATGTCCTGGTCCCTGAGGGCCAGGAACCTGGCGTTGAGGGCGGCCATCTTCACGCCATAGCCGGCGTAGAGCTTTTCCAGCTGCGGCATGAGCACGGCGGCCTCGGGTTTGTCCTTGGCCAGCGCCGCGGCCTCGGCCACGCACTGGTCGAACGTGGCCAGGATCTCGTCGATGATCGCCTTGCCGGCATCCTCGCCGGCCTGCGCCTGGGCGGCCGTCTTGGCCGGCGCCTGGGCCTGCCCCGGCGGCGCAGCGGATTTTTCCCCACACGCTGCCAATAACATCAAGGTCATGCAAGTGAACGCCCATAACACTCTTTTTTTCATCTTGAACGATCTCCTTTTTAAGAGGTAGCTACCTCATTAATGACAGCGAATCGCGCTGGGCAGGGGCAACGGCATTCCACAGAACAGCTTATCCTTAGAGGATTCGATTCGCGGATTCGACATCATTCCTACCGTAGGGGCGGTTCGTGAACCGCCCTCTTCAGAATGACGCAAAAGCCTGCCCACAATTCCAGTCTCCAATCTGACTTCTTTCAGAATGCCTTTTTCACCATTCCCAAAAGATCGTCGATCGCCGAGCCCTCGCCGTCGGCATCGAGCAAGCCGGTGAGGGCGTCCAAAGGCGAAGAAGAGGCCTTCTTTTTTCTCCCGCCGCCGAGCAGTCCACCCAGCAGTCCGCCGCCGGAAGAGGAGGTGGAACGGCTGCGGCCGAGCAGCCCTCCCAGCAGTCCGCCCAGCAGCCCGCCGCCCGAGGAGGAAGCGGAGCGGCCTCCGCCCAGGCTGCCGAGCAGCTGGTCGAGCAGGCCCGAGTTGCCTCCCTGCCTCTTCAGGGAACCCATGACCAATGCCGCGATCAGGGGCAGCATTTTCTTCAGGATGCCGGAGCTGATCCCCGTCGTCTTGGAAGTGCGGTTGGCCAGCGTCCGGCTCGTCTCCTTGCTGCCGAAAATATGGCCGAGGATGCCGTTGCCGTCGTCTACCGCCTCCTCCCCCCGCAGGGCGCCCGCGTCATCCAGATAGCGGTCGTGATTGCCCTTGTTCAGAGCCTGCAGCAGGCTCTCCAGGCCGCCCTGCTGCGAGACGTTTTTCTTGACGCCGTTGGTCAGGGCCGGGATCATCTGCTGGATGGCCTGGGTGACCTGGCCTTCGTCCAGGCCGAACTGCCTGGCCATCGTGGAAACCGGGGAACCGCCGCCGCCCAGGATCGCTTCCATCAGGTTCATATGCCTCTCCTTAGATCAAATTTCATCGGTTAATCGATTATAGATTTCGCCGCTCCTATTGTCAACAAAAAGTGTCAGTGACAGCGGCAGCAAGATGAAAATCCGAGCCCAGTGTTAGTGTTAGTGATAGTGTTAGCAGGAGACAAGAGCAATTCCTGTTCTTTCTCATCACGCATAACGCATCACGCATAACGTATTCCGCGTAACCGTTACGCGTTAGGCGTCACGAAGAACGAGCTCTTGTTCCTTCGCCTAACGCAATTCACCTAGGCTCCAGTGATCTCTCCCGCGGCCACGACGACATCTCCGTCGTAGAAGACGGCGAGCTGGCCGGGGGTGACGGCGCGCACCGGCTCCTTGAAGACGGCTCGAATGCCGCATTTTGTCGCCTCGGTGACCTCCGCCTCATGCCCGCGCGCTTCATAGCGGACCTTGACCACGAGCTTTTCGCCGCCCTGAAGCACCCGCCAGTAGAGCGGGTTGCCGGCGCTGAGGGCGGAGGAAAACAAGTCCTTCTCGTCGCCGAGGGTGACGGTGTCGGCGGCGATGTCGCGCCGGATTACGTACAGCCTGCGGCCGGAAGCGAAGCCGGTGCCGCGGCGCTGGCCCACGGTGAAATGGATGGCGCCTTCGTGGCGGCCGATCTTTTTTCCCGCCGCATCCAGCAAATCGCCGGGACGAAAGGCGCCGGCAAGATGGCTCCGGAGGAACTCGGCCAGCCCCCCGTCGGGCAGGAAGCAGGCGTCCTGGCTTTCGCAGCGATTGGCCAGCGGCAGCCCGGATACCTTGGCCCGCACCTGCTCGACCTTCAGCCCGGCGAGGGGAAAGACGACCCTAGCCAGCGCCGCCGGGTCGATCATGGCCAGGAAATAGACCTGCGACTTGCGGCGGTCGACAGGCTCGCGCAGGAACCAGCGCCTGGCGACGCGGATCTTGGCGGCGTAATGGCCGGTGGCCAGGGAGCCTGCGGACTGTCTCTCCTGCATCGCCCGCAGCAGCAGGCCGAACTTGACATGGCGGTTGCACTCGACGCAGGGGTTGGGGGTCAGCCCGCGCCGGTAGGCAGAGATGAAGTATTCCAGGACGTTGGCTTTAAAGGCAGCGCGGAGGTCGACGACCTGCCAGGGCATAGCGAGTACCCGGGCCAGTTTCCCTATGCGCGCGAGCTTCCTGCCTTCTCCCGGCAGCCCGAGGCGCATGGTCAGCGCCCGCACCTCATGGCCCTGCTCGCGCAGGAGCAGGGCGGCGGCGGTCGAGTCCTTGCCGCCGCTGAAGGCCACGGTCACGGCTTCGCGCTTCATGGCGCCGTCGTCAGCGGGAAGGTCTCCGCGAGAAAGCCGCGCGCCTCGGCGAAGTCCTGCGCTTTTTCCAGGCGCGCGTGCCCGGGCGGCTGAGGACCAGGAAGCGGGTGAAGGCCTTGAGCTTGCCCAGGCGCTTGCGCTCGGGGTAGTGCTCCGCGATCAGGGCGGCCAGGCGGCGCACGTAGCCGCCCCAGTCTTTCTCCCCGGTTTCCTGCCCGGCGATCTCGCGGAAGATGAAGGGATTGGCCAGGGCGCCGCGGCCGATGAGGACGCCGTCGACGCTCTTCATTTTCTCGAGGGCGAAGGCCAGGGTCATGATGTCGCCGTTGCCCAGCAGCGGGATGCGCAGGTTCGCGCGGACCGCCGCGGCCAGCTCCCAGCGGGCGCTGCCGGTGTAGCCGTCGCTCTTCAGCCGGAAATGGACGGCCACGGCGTCGGCCCCCTCCTGTTCGATGATCTTCGTCGTCTCCAGGACGTTGACCTGGCTGAAGCCCAGGCGCACCTTCACCGTCAGCGGCAGGCGCGTGCTGCGGCGCACGGCGGCGACCACCGCCCCCAGGCGCGGCAGGTCCCGCAGCAGGCCCGAGCCGGCGCCCGAGCGCACCACCTTGGGCACCGGGCAGCCCATGTTGATGTCGATGCCGGCGTAGCCCGTCTCGGCCGAAACAATGGCCGCGGCCTCGGCCAGTGCCTCGGGATCGGCGCCGAAGAGCTGGATGAACTGCGGGGCGCGCGTGGGCCGCGGCGGGCCGGCGATCATCTCCAGGGTGCGGCGGTTGCGGCGGCGCAAGCCCTCGGCGGCGATCATCTCCGAGACCAGCAGGCCGCAGCCGCCGATCTCGTCGGTGAGCTGGCGCAGGACGCGGTCGGTCAGCCCGGCCATGGGGGCCAGGACCGTGGGGAATTCGATGGCAAGCGCGCCGATCTTCAGCATGAGCCGATTATATCACGGCAATGGAACAAAGATTGCTTTAAGTGAAAAGTGAGAAGTGAATAGTGAAATGTAAACAGCAGGATCAAAAATGTGCCTTACAATATCTTAACAAATCACTTTTTACTTTTCACTTTTCACTGAGTGACAAGAATCAAGCCAATGCTCACAAGGCGAAAAAATACTTTGACAAGAGCGCCATTTCCGGATCTTGCAACACACTAAAATGGCCACGGATATGGCGAATTGTCCTGGGAATATAGCGGGCATAGACTCTGTGCCGGCGCTCGTACGTCTGGAAGGCGAAGGTGCCCAGGGCCTTGATGTTGCGCTGCAGGGCGGTCAGCCGCATCCGCCGGAGCTCAACGTCGTCGCCCCGGGCGGCAAGGTTGGGGAAAAGCATCCCCCGGAAGGCGCCGAGGTCCAGGTAGGAGTCGAAGGCCAGCGAGACGAGGTCGTAATACTTCGGGGCGAGGAGCGAGTCCTGGAAGTCGACCAGGGCGATCTCGTTCTTCAGCACCAGCAGGTTGCGCGAGTGGAAGTCGCGGTGGGCGAAGGCGTCCTCGGGGCCGACGGCCCCGGCCAGCCGGAACAGCGCCTCGCGCAGCGCTTCGGCCTTCACGCCGGCAACGGGGAAGCGCGGGAAAAAGTGCGCCAGGAAGAAATCCATCTCCCACTTCCGCCTCGCCAGGTCGAGGCGGGCAGTCGTCCGTTCGCGGGGGACGGCAGCCAGCCGGCCCAGGATCTCGCGGCATTGGTCCAACAGACCCCGGCGCCCGCCAGGGCCGGCGCCGCGCCAGGCCTTCTGCAGGAGCAGGTCGCCCAGGTCCTCCTGCAGCACCACCTGGTCGCCGAGCACCCGGTCGATGCGCGGCACGCGCAGGCCGCAGGAGCGGTACGTTCCCTGTACCGCGCAGAATCTCTCCACCTCGACATGGGACGGCTCGGGGTAGACCATGGCCACCAGGGTCTTCTTGCCCAGGCGGATGCGGAAAAAATTGCGCCGCGACGCCTCGGCGTGGATCGTCTCCAGCCTGGCCCCGGGCCGCCGGGCCAGGAAATCCCTCAGGGATGAAGGCGGGTCGACGGTTTGCGGCATGCGCTCCTCGGCAGGGGATTATCGCACAGCCCCAAGCAGGCCGCAAGCGGCATTTGCGGGGCCGGCGCTTTTTTTTCGTAACCTTTTCCCTAAAACACAGTAATCCCTTATAATGAACAACCGAAGCGAGCGGAAAAACAGCCATGTTGACTGACGAGCAGGTGATGGCCCAGGTGCGGGACGGCCGGGTGGAGATGCTGGCCCTCCTTTTCGAGCGCCACCACATCCACCTGTTCAACTTCTTCCTGCGCCTTTCTGCCGAGCGCCCCCTGAGCGAGGATCTGGTGCAGGAGGTGTTCATGCGCATCCTGAAGTACCGCCTCTCGTTCCGCGGCGACAGCCGGTTCACCACCTGGATGTTCCAGATCGGCCGCAACTGCTTCATCGACCATTGGCGCGCCCGCCGGCCGGAGGTCTCCATCGATGACGCCTGGGAGCAGGAGCCCAGCCCCCTGCCGCTCCCCCAGGATCTGGCGGAGAGCGAGCAGGAGGCCGACCTTCTGTCCCGCGCCCTGGAGCGCCTGCCGCTGCGCAAGCGCGAGGTGCTGCTGCTCTCCCGCTTCCAGGGGCTGAAATACGAGGAGATCGCCGGCCTCCTCGCCTGCAGCGTCCAATCGGTGAAGGTGCAGGTGCACCGGGCGCTCCACGAACTGCGCCGGCACTATCTCGGCCTGCAAGGAGGAAACGGATGAACTGCCAGGAAGCCAGGACCCTGATCCCCGATCTGCTCCAGGATGGTGCCGGCACCGCTGCCGCGCCGCTGCGCGCCCATCTCGCATCGTGCCCCGGCTGCTGGCAGGAGTGGCAGGAGCTGAACGAGACCTGGACGCGCCTGGGACTCATGGCCGAGGAGCGGCCGAGCCCCGAACTGCGCCGCAATTTCTACCGCGAGCTGGAGGCCGCGCGCCGCGAGACCGCGGCGGCCGGCCGCCTCCCATGGTCCGCGAGGCTGCGCTCCCGGCTGCCCGACCTGCGCTGGTTGTCCCCGGCTATGGGCTTGGCGGCCGCCGCCCTGGTCGTGGTCGTCGGCTTCGGTGCCGGTTTCTTCCTGGGCCGAGGCGGCGGCAAGGGCCCGGCGCAGGTTGAGCGCCTGAGCCGCGAGGTCGACAGCCTGCAGCAGCAGATGACGCTCTCGCTGCTCAATCAGTCCTCGGCGTCGGCCCGCCTGCAGGGAATCGCGCTGACCTCGCGCGTGCAGGAGCCCGAGCCTTCGTTGATCGCGGCATTGCTGGCTACGTTGGACAACGATCCCAGCGTCAACGTCCGCCTCTCGGCCGTCGACGCCCTGTACCTGTTCGCCGACCGTGCGGAGGTGCGCGCCGCCCTGGCCGCGTCGCTCAACCGGCAGGAATCCCCCCTCGTGCAGATCGCCCTGATCGACCTGCTGGTCTCGCTGAAGGAGAAGCAGGCCGCCGCGGCCCTGAAGCGGCTGCTGAACGACAAGAAGATCAGGCCCGAGGTCCAGCAGCGCGCCCAGCTCGGCATCGGCAAGATCATCTGACCCCATGGCAGGCGGGCGTTGTTTCCCTTTTCCGGCCGTAACCTTCCGCGCCCAAGCCGGTATTACCTCCTGGAACGCCCAAAGGGCAAGGAGGTAGAATGAACAAGATCTTGTTGGGGCTGCTGGCCGCGTCCCTTTTCCCGAACCTGGCACCGGGCCATGATTCCTTTCGCCTGGAAAAGAAGGACGCCATCGCGCAGGTATTCAAATTCAGCTCCCCGGAAAAAGCAAAGACCGTGAAGATCGACAACATCTTCGGCTCCATCACCGTCAGCGGCACCCGGAACTCCGACGCGCGCCTGGAAGCGAAGAAATGGCTGCGCGCCGACAGCCAGGACGACC
Source organism: Acidobacteriota bacterium (assembly GCA_025456175.1). Classification (GTDB taxonomy): domain Bacteria; phylum Acidobacteriota; class Aminicenantia; order UBA2199; family UBA2199; genus UBA2199. The sequence continues at coordinate 23,070 of JALOLC010000080.1, forward strand.
TGCAGAAGGCCGAGCGTGAAGTGACCCTGAGAATGACGGAAAAGGACAATGTGCTCGACATCACCGTCGACGGCCCTTTCCGCCGCCGCGACGGCTCGAGCGACTGCTCCGACCGCGACTATATCGTGGCCTACGACTTTGAGCTGCAGGTCCCGGAACAGACCAGCCTGATCCTGAAGACCGTCACCGACGGCGATATCCTGGTGAAAAACGTCCGCGGCGAATTCACCCTGCGCAACGTCAACGGCCATGTCGAACTTCAGGACATCGCCGGGGCGGTGAGCTGCAAGACGGTCAACGGCCGCATTCGCGCCGTATTCCGGGAGAATCCCCCCTCCGCCTGCGCCTTCACCACCGTCAACGGCGACCTGGAGGTGTATTTTCCAGCCGCGCTGGCCGCTGAGTTCCGCGTGAAGACCATGAACGGCGAAATATTCAGCGATTTCCCGGTCCACTATCTGCCGGCCAAGCCCGGAGAAACGAAGCGGGAAAAAGGGCGCTACGTCTACCGCAGCCACGGTTTCCAGGGCGTGCGCGTGGGTGCGGGCGGCCCCGAGATCCGCCTGGAGACGCTGAACGGCGACATCATGATCGCCGACAACAAGAAATTCAATTTAGGAGAATAAACATGAAAAACACAAAAGCATTCTGGTTCGTCCTGCTGTTCCTTGCCGCTTCCGCGTTGGCGCTGCCCGGGCAGGGAGCGTCATCCGAGCGCGTCGCCGTCCCCTTCAGCGACCCGAACAAGCCCGGCCTGGTCAAGGCCCACCTGATCAATGGCGGCATCCAGGTCATCGGCTACGAGGGCAAGGAGGTGATCGTCGAGACCACTCCGCGCAGCCGCATCCTTACGGGCGAGGCCGATGAGGACAAGGACAGGGATGAGGAAAAGATCGAAAAGAAAGATAAGCATGCCGGCATGATCCGCCTGAAGGCCGGCGGCGGCGGGCTGAGCGTCGAGGAGAGCAAGAACGTGATCGAGATCAGCGTGCCGGCCTGGAAATCTGACCTCGACCTGACCGTCCGCGTGCCGGAGAGCGCGTCACTGGAGCTGCACACCGTCAACGGCGGCACGATCAAGGTGGAGAACATCAGCGGCAGCATCGAGGTGGCCAACGTCAACGGCGGCATTTCCCTAACGCGCATCGCCGGCCCGGTCGTGGCCCAGACCGTGAACGGCGACGTCAGCGCCGTCTTCACCCGCCTCGACGGCAAGACGCCCCTCTCGCTGGTCACGTTCAACGGCGACGTTGACATCACCATTCCCGGCGCGGCCAAAGCCGACTTCAAGATGAGGATCGACAACGAGGGCGACATCTTCAGCGATTTCCAGATGGCGCTGCAGAACAAGAGCGAGAAGAGCGTCGAGGACAAGCGCGGCCAGGGCGGACGCTACAAGCTCAAGATCGACAAGACCGTCGTTGGCTCGATCAACGGCGGCGGCCAGGAGATCACGCTGAAGACCTTCAACGGCGACATCCTGCTGCGCAAGGGCAAATAAACAACCCACAGTGTTAGTGATAGTGTGAGGAACGGCACTGGAGCGATCCAGTGCCGTTCCTGCTTACCTCAATGACTCTTTATCCCGACCGCTTTGTTCCCTTTCACTTTTCACATTTCACTTTTCACTCAACTTCACTCCAAGGTTGTTACCGCACGCCAAACTCGTCTCAGCATTTCCCCCACGTGTGCCCGGGATGGCGCCTCTCGTACTCCCGGGCCGAGGCCTTGGTGACCTGGTGCCAGGGCAGGCCGAGCTTGGCGCCGACGATCCCCGCCAGGGCGCAGCGGCACAGGGTCGGGTCGACCTTGCGGCGCAGCTCGTGGAACACGGCATAGGGATCGCGGCGCAGGAACTCCTCGCGGCCGAAGATGCCGATGGCATTCAGTTTCCTCTCGGTCACCTTGCCGATGTTGGGCAGGGAGCCCAGGGAGGACTTCCGGGCAGCTGACGTTCCCTTCATCGGCTACTCCACCAGGACGCGGAACACGTAGATCGCGGCGACGATCGCGGCGCCGACCAGCAGCCCCTGCCACGCCAGCGGTCCCATTCCCGCGCCGGCCTGTTGTCGGGCCGCGTGGCGCGCGCGCAGGGGCTTCAGGGCCAGCAACAAAGGCAGACCGCCCATCAGGACAAAGGTCACGCCGCAGACCAGCCAGCCCCAGGCGATCTTTCCGGCCGGCGGGGCAAAGGCGAACTCCAGGAAATTCCAGCCCAGCGAGAGGAAGAGTCCCGGCCAGGCGAGCGGCATCAGCGGCTAAGGCGGCCCGGCTCCGTCCTCATGGGCGCCATGCCGGCGTTCAATTTCACCTGCTCCAGGGAAAAGCGATTGTTCCACATGGGCCCTACCTCCCGGCGGCGGCCCCCGCGTCGGGGATCTTCATTATCCACTCAGCGAGGACCTCCACAGTCGTATATCGTGTTTATTTTAGCACGCGGGGATTGCAAATAAAACGCCGCCCGGTTATGATGTCCGCCTGGTCCGCAAATCGACTCTGGAGGTCTCCGCAAATCGACTCTGGAGGTCCGACGATGTTCAAGGATCATCCCAAGGGCTTGTTCGTCGCCTTTTTCGCCAACATGGGCGAGCGCTTCGGTTTTTACACCATGATGGCCATCCTGGTCCTGTTCCTGCAGGCCAAGTACAACCTCACGGCCGAGGCGGCCAGCGGCTATTACAGCTGGTTCTATTACGCCATCTACGCCCTGGCGCTGTTCGGCGGCATACTCGCCGACAGCACCAGCAAATACAAGCTGGTCATCCTGTTCGGCATCATCGTCATGTTCACCGGCTACGCGGTCATCGCCATCCCGGGCATGCCGCTGACCGTCACCCTGATCGGCCTGCGGCCAGCTCTACGACGACCCGAAATACTCCAAGCTGCGCGATACGGCCTTCATGATCTTCTACATGGGCATCAACGTCGGCGCCTTCTTCGCCCCCCACGCCGCCACCACCATCCGCAACTGGTTCCTCAGTACGCAGGGCTTCGCCCACGACGGCAGCCTGCCGGCCATGTGCCACGCCTTCCTGGACGGCCGCATGACCGACGGCGCCTCGATCGCCGGCCTGGAGAGCCTGGCCTCCAAGGTGTCGGGCGCAACGGTCGCGGGCGGGGACGCGCTGAGGGAGTTCGCGGCCAGGTACATCGCCGCCTTCGCCAAGGGCTACAACTACGCCTTCGCCCTGGCGGCGGTGGCCATGGTCATCTCGCTGCTGGTCTACATCATCTTCAACAAGCACCTGCCCAACAAGGTCAAGGCCGCCCCCAAGAAAACCGCGGGGGAGAAGGGCGAGCGGCC
>JALOLC010000081.1 GCA_025456175.1 Acidobacteriota bacterium
TCCTTATGGCCCTGCGTTTCGGCTGGGTGATTTCATTTCACCATGCAAGTCAGGAAAATCGGAAGTTCCCCGCTTCAGCGGGGCAGCTTTGAACATCCGCCTGTGGAAATCTCCGGCTTGGCAGCCGCAAACCGTCATGGCCATGGGCTTTTCTCGATTTGCACTATTTCATATCGCTAAGAATACCGATATCATTTAGATTTATGGAATTGCGCCAAATGAAGGGCTGCGGCAGCGCCACGGGCATGCCCCGACCTTGCAATCCCGTCGGCGGAATGCTACCCTGAAGCCAGCGGATGTTCAGAGGAGGGAAAGACAGATGAAACGTGCGGCGATCATTTTTCTTTTTTTTGGCTTCAGCGCCATCATGCTGATGGCGGCAGAGGGCCAGACGGAACAGGCGCTGACCTGCGAAGAGGCCGCCTGGGCCAGGGTCGACGAGGGCGGCCGCATGGTGGCCGTGCCCGAAGGGGTGTTCCGCAGGGGCGAGACCGTGAACCTGGTTCTGCGCCGCGTGAAGACGCTGCAGGCGGGAAAGGACGGGAAATGCCATTTCGACATCGACCTGCTGGTCCAGGACCCGGCCGGGATCACGATCCTCGAGCAAAAGGAGCTGCTGGGCGAAAAGGGACACATCGTCTTGAAGGACGGCGTCGCCGCCTCCCCCTACGGCATTTTCGAGAGCCGCGTGGGACTGGAGCCGGGCCGCTACCAGATGACGCTGGTGGTCCGCGACAAGATCAGCGGCGCCCGCCTTCCGGTCACCCGCTCATTCACCCTCGCGCCCGGCCTCTCGTATCAAAAAGCGCTCTTCGCCAGGAGCGAGAGCGACGGCAGCCTGAGCCCGGTCGCCGAGGCGGTATTTTCCAGGGGCGAGACGGTGAACCTCGTCCTGGTCCAGGTGGGCCGCTTCAAGAAGGACGCCGCCGGCAAGCATCTCTTTGAAATCGGCATGCTGGTGAAGGATCCCGCAGGAGCAACGGTCCTGCAGCAGGATGCCATGCTCGGCGAAAAAGGACACGCCGCCCTGGCGGACGACATCGCCGAAACCCCCTACGGCATGTTTTACTCTTCGCTGGAGCTGGCCCCGGGCGTCTACACCATGACGCTCTCCATTTTCGACAAGATCGCCGGCGACCAGGTCAGCGTCACCAGGCCGTTCACCCTGAAATAGGCGCCAAGGGACGTTCGCCGCGGCCGCGCTGGCGCCGGGCGTTTATTTCATGTCCAGGGCGTACAGCGCATAGAATGCCGCCGCCTTGACCAGGTCGTCGATCGGCACCTTCTCGTTGGGCGCGTGGGCGCCGACCTCGTCGCCGGGGCCGAAACCGATGCAGGGGATGTTGTGCATGCCGGTGATGGCCACGCCGTTGGTCGAGAAGGTCCACTTGTCCACGCGCGGCTCCCTGGCGAAGAGGGCGTGGAAAACCTCCTGGCCATGCCGGACGGCGGGATGGCCAGGCTCCAGCTTCCAGGTGGGATAGTATTTTTCCATGCCGTACACCAGCCCGGTGTAGGCCTTCTCGCGGTACTGCAACACCTCGACCGCAGCCGGCATGCTTGCGACGAGCTCGCGCACCTCGGCCAGGGCGGTCTCCCTGGTTTCGCCGGCGGTGAGGCGGCGGTCGAGATGGAGGCGCGCGGAATCGGCAACGGCGCAGAGCGAGGGCGAGCCCGAGACGAACTCGCTCACGGTAATCGAGCCCTTGCCCAAAAAGTCGTCTTGGCGCAAGCGCTCGTTCAGCTTCTCGAACTCAAGGCAGGCGCGCGCGGCCATGTAAATGGCGTTTTTTCCCCTCTCGGGCGCCGAGCCGTGGGCGGAGAGCCCCTGGAAGCCGACGCGGATCTCCATGCGGCCGCGGTGGCCGCGGTAGATGCCCAGGGCGGTCGGCTCGGTGAGGATCACCAGTTCGGGCCTGATCTTCTCCTCCTCGATGATGTACTTCCAGCACAGGCCGTCGCAGTCCTCCTCCATCACCGTCCCGGTGAAAAGAACGGAGACGCCGTTCCTCAGCCCCAGCTCCTTGAGGATGCGGCCGGCCGTGACCATGGCCGCCGCCCCGCCCTTCTGGTCGACGCTGCCGCGGCCGTGGACCGAGCCGCCGGCGATCCGGCCCGAGAAAGGGTCGTCGCCCCAATTGTCCAGGTTGCCCTGGTCGACGGTGTCGATGTGGGCGTCGACGGCGATCAGCCGCTGGCCATGGCCGACGCGGCCATGGACGCTGCCCAGGCCGTCGAGGCGCACATCGTCGAAGCCCGCCGCCGCCATCTGGCGCATCAGCTCGGCGGCCATCGCCTTTTCCCCGGCCGACAGCGACTTGATGCGCACCAGGCGCGAAAGGTTTTCGCTGGTGTAGTCACGGTATTTCTCGGCCAGCTGCAGCACGTTTTCAGCGGTCTTGTCCATGGCGTCTCCTCATTCTTCCTCGAGCCAGGCCAGTATCTTCTCGTTGGTCAGCGGCGAGGAGAACGGCAGCGGCTTGTGCGGACGAAAGGCGCGCAGGGCGGCCAGCAGGGCGAAGTAGGCGCCGATGCCGTACATAAAGGGCGGTTCGCCGACGGCCTTGGAGTTGAGTACCGCGGCCGGGTTGGCCGCGTCCTCCAGGAAGCGCACCTCGATCTCCGGCGGCGCGCTGCGGATGTCGGGGATTTTGTAGGTGGACAGGGTGTCGGTCAGCAGCTGCCCGTCGCCCGCATAGAGGAGCTCCTCCAGCGTCATCCAGCCGATGCCCTGCACGATGCCCCCCTCAGCCTGGCCGCGGTCGACCAACGGGTTGAGGCTGCTGCCGGCGTCATGGACGGCGCGCACGGAATCGACGGTGGCGGTGCCGCGCAGCCCGTCGATGGTGGCCTCGACCAGCGCCGTGCCATAGACATGATAGGCGAAGGGCTCGCCTTTTTCCCGCGTGCGGTCGAAATGAATGCCGGGCGTGGCGTAATGCGCCTGCGCCGACAGGTTGACCCGCGCCATATAGGCGGCCGGCACCAGCTTTTCCCAGGTCAAGTCCGTCTTCTTGCCCGCGAGGTAAACCGATTCCTGACGCAGCTCCAGCCCGGCGACGCTGTCGCGAGACAGCGCCGCCGCCGCGACCTCGAGCAGGCGGCCGCGAATCTCCAAACAGGCCCGCTCGACCGCCTTGCCGTTGAGGTCGGCGCCGGTGGAGGCGGCCGTCGGCGAGGTGTTGGCCACCCGGCGCGTGCAGGTGCTCTCCATGCGCAGGCGGCGGCTGGCTATGCCCAGGGTGCGGGCGGCCACCAGCAGGATCTTGCTGTTCACCCCCTGGCCCATCTCGACGGCGCCGGTGGAGACCGAGACGCTGCCGTCGGTGTAGACGTGGACCAGGGCGCCGGCCTGGTTCAGGTGGCTGCTGGTGAACGAGATGCCGAAGCACACCGGCATCAGCGCCAACCCTTTCTTGCAGAAGGCGTTGGCCTGGTTGAAGGCGCGCACGCGCTCGCGGCCGGCATCGAGGTCGAACGCCGCAACCGCTTCGTCGAAACAGCGCTGGGCGCGGCAGTTCTTCACCTTCTGTCCGTAGGGCAGCTCGTCGCCTTCGGCCAGCAGGTTGCGGCGCTGCAGCTCGGCCGGCGCCAGGCCCATTTTCTCGGCGGCCTGGAACAGGGCCGCCTCCAGCACGAACATGGCCTGCGGGCCGCCGAAGCCGCGAAAGGCGGTGAAGGGCGGCAGGTTGGTGCGGCAGGAGATGCCGCTGGCCCTGACGTTGGGAATGCGGTAGCTGTTGCCGGCATGGAACAGGGTGCGCTCGAGGATGGCGGTGGACAGGTCGGCGGCGGCGCCGGCATTCTGGTAGAACGTCACCTCGTAGGCCAGGATCCTGCCCGTGCCGTCGAGGCCGATGGCAAAATCCGAGGAATAGGGATGGCGCTTGCCGGTGAAGCGCATGTCCTCGCGCCGCTCCAATACCAGCTTCACCGGCCGGCGCAGGGCACGCGCGGCCAGGGCGGCCAGCACCGCCCAGGCGGTGGCCTGGTCCTCCTTGCCGCCGAAGGCGCCGCCCAGGCGGTACACCTCGACCGCCACCTGGCTCATGGGCAGCCCCAACACGCGGGCGATGATGCGCTGCACGGCGCTGGGCGACTGCGTGGCCGAGATGACGCGCAGCGAATCCTTCTCGCCCGGAACGGCGACGGCGGCCTGGGTCTCAAGGTAGACGTGCTCCTGGCCTCCCGAATCGACGCGGCCCCTGACGACATGGGCGCAGAGCGGCCAGGCCTTGTCCACGTCGCCGAGGACGAAGGCGCGCGGCGGCGCGATCAGCAGCCCGCGCGCGGCGGCCTGGCGCGGATCGAGCAGCGCCGGCAGCTCCTCGATTTCCAGCACGATCGCGGCCAGCGCCTGGCGGGCCTGGCGCGCCGTCCCGGCCACGACGAGGGCGACCGGCTGGCCGGCGTAATGGACCTCGTTGTCGGCCAGCAGCGGCTCGTCCAGGATAATGCCGCCGATCTGATTGTCGCCGGGGATGTCCCTGGCGGTGAAGACCGCCGCCACGCCGGGACGGCGTGCCGCCGCCGCGACATCCAGCCTGCGGATGCGGCCGTGGGCCAGCGGGGACGGCAGTACCGCGGCATGCAGCAGGCCGGAGAACGTGGCGAGATCGTCGACAAAGAGCGTCTCGCCGCGGCCGTGGAAAAAGACGTCGTTCTGCTTCACGGCAGGTCTCCGGCACCCAGGCGCCCGGGAAAAAGCTCCAGGAAATGGGCGAAGAGCAGGCGGCGCAGCAGCGCCTTTTTGTAGGCGGCCGCGCCGCGCACGTCGCTGATGGGCGCGATCTCGGACTCGGCGACGGTGATGAATTCCCTGACGACGGAGGACGAGACCTCCCGGCCGGCCAGGAATGCCGCCGCTTTTTTCAGGAACAGCGGCACCGGCGCCACGCCGCCGGCGGCGACGTGGGCGGTGACGATGCGGTCGTTGTCGCAATCCAGTCCGATGGCCGTATTGACCGAGGCGATGTCCTGGTGCCTGCGGCGGGCGACTTTCTCGAAATGGAAGCGGCTGCCGTTGCCAGGCAGCGGGATGCTCAGCCAGGCCACGACCTCCCCGGGCCTCAGGTCCAGTTTTTTATAGCCCAGGAAAAAATCGCGCAGCTTCATCTGGCGAATTCTTCCGCCCGGGCGCAATGAGCGCAGGCCGATGGCGGCATCGAGGGCCAGGAGCATGACGCTCAGGTCGCCGATGGGCGAGGCGTTGACGATGTTGCCGCCGACGGTGGCGCGATTGCGGATCTGGGTGGAGGAGACCAGGCGCAGGAAGCCGGGCAACTGCGGCAGGGCGGCGGTGAGCAGCCGCGACTCCATCAGGTCGGAGATTGGGGCGGCGGCGCCGATGTGGATGCGGTCGGCGGCGGGCCAGATGGCGGCGAAGCCCTCCTGCCGCGACAGCAGCCGCAGCTCCTGTGCCGCCAGCTCGGGGCCGCGCTGCACGTACAGGTCGGTGCCGCCGGCCATGGCCACGGCAACTGCATTTTTCCTCACCAGCGCCTGCGGCTGCTGCGCCCGCAGGCGCGCGGCGATGCCGGCAAAATAGGCGGGGACGACGCCGAGCCCGATCAAGGCCGGGAGCCGGGCGGATGCACCCAGCAGGGGGGGACGGAGCTCGCGCAGCAGCCGCTCCACCGCCCTGCGGATCGAAACGTAGCCGGTGCAGCGGCAGACGTTGCCTTCGATGGCGGTGACCGCGTCATCGCTCTCCAGGCCGGGATCTTCGAGGAGAAAGGCGGTCAGACTGACCACCAGGCCCGGGGTGCAGAAGCCGCACTGGCTCGCCCCCTCGCTGACGAAGGCCTGCTGCACCGGGGTCAGTCCCGAGGCATTCGGCGCCTCGGGGTTCAGTCCCTCGACGGTGACCACGTGGCGGCCGGCGGCATCGGCCAGGGGAAAGAGGCAGGAAACCACGGCGCGGTAGCGCACGCGCCCGCCCGCGGGCGTTCCCAGCAGCACGGTGCAGGCGCCGCAGTCGCCCTCGCGGCAGCCGACGCGCGTGCCGGTCAGGCGCTGGTCAGCGCGGATGAAATCGACCAGGGCGGTACCGGCCGGAAGAGCGGTGTCCACCTCCTGGTCATTGAGGATGAAGGCGATCCCGGCGGCCATCCGGCATCAAAAACCGGCCGCGGTCAGCCACAGCAACAGCCCCCAGCAGGCCAGGATGAACGTTGCGGCCAGGGGAATGAACAGCGGCTTCCTGGACAGCCACATGGGCAGCAGCCGTCGCTCCAGTTTCCGCCCCAGGGCGTACCCCAGCGGAAATAAGAGGGCTGCCAGCAGGGCGGCGGGGATGACCCGGGTCACCATGTAGGAGGCGGCGCCGCCGGCGTAGCGGAAGGAAAGGAGATGGGCGCAGGGGGCCCAGAAGCGGCCCAGGGCGAAAAACGTCGTCCCGGCGGCAAAGGCGGCCAGGCCGGCGACGGCGCCCTGCACGTTCCGGCTGCCGGCGATCCGCTTTTTATGGAGGCGCACGCCGGCAAACAGGAAGGCGCCATTGAGCAGGATGGCCAGGTGGGCGTTCGCCTGGCACAACAGGGGCAGGCCGAGCAGGGGCACGGCCAGCCACTTGCTGAGGATGCCCATGGCGGCAATGCCGGGAATCACCCGCGTCTGCTTGAATACGGCCAGCCCCAGGGCCATGAGCGCGAAACCAACCCCGGTGACGAAGGGGCTGCGCGGCAGGCCGATCTGCCTCATGAAGCCCAGGGCCGCCTCGGCCAGACCCAGGAATGCCCCGAGCGCAAGGACAATCAGCAGATAAAATTTCCCGGAAAAGGTTTCGTTGCCGTCGGTCATATGCACCTCTGGAGTCCATGGAGAACCTCGGTTATAGTAAAGAACCTGGGCTGTATTGTCAAATAAGTGACAAGTGACGAGTGACGAAAGACAAGTGAAGAGGGAAGAATGCAGTTTCCGTAATTCATGATTCGAAAGAGTGAGGGATGATTAGTCTACGTGATGCGTGAACGAACTTTCAGGCCTCCGTTATGTGTGATGAGAAATAAAAGGCGCTATCTATCTTTTCTTTCGCGTTACGTGTTACGCGTCACGCGTTACGAATGGTACTCAAGACCCTCATTCTCCTATGATTTTCACCAGCACCCGCTTCTTTCTCCTGCCGTCGAACTCGCCGTAGAAGATCTTCTCCCAGGGACCGAAATCGAGCCGCCCGTTCGTGACGGCCACGACCACCTCGCGGCCCATGACCTGGCGCTTGAGATGGGCGTCGCCGTTGTCCTCGCCGCTGAGATTGTGGCGGTAGGCCGAGACCGGCTCGTGCGGCGCCAGCTTCTCGAGCCATTTCTCGTAGTCCTGGTGCAGTCCCGATTCGTCGTCGTTGATGAACACCGAGGCGGTGATGTGCATGGCGTTGACCAGGACCAGCCCTTCCTGGACGCCGCTCTCTTTCAGCGCCCGATCGACTTCGGGAGTGATGTTGATGAACGCGCGCCGCCCGGGCGTCTGGAAGCACAATTCCTTGCGATGGCTTTTCATGAAGGGATTATAACTGAATTTGAACGTCCGGCATAGAAACTGAGTTAAGCAAAGACTACGTGATGTGTTATGCGTGATGCGTTATATGAAAGAATAAGAAAGTGCCTTTCTCTTTCTCATCACGCATAACGGAGCCCTGTAAGTTCGTTCACGCATCACGTAGAACGAATTTCGATAGCTCAAATTCTTCCCCGTCACGCGTTACGCGTCACGTAGCTGCCCTCCGGGCACTGATGATGGACGCTCCCGTGACCGCGGCGATAATGATGGCGCCGCCGGCCAGGGCATTGAGCCCCGGCCGCTCGCCCAGGGCCAAGAAGACCCAGACCGGGTTGAACACCGGCTCGATGACGGCGACCAGATTGGCCGTGACGGCGCTGATGCGCTTGATGGCGCAGGAGAAGAGGATGGCCGCCACGCCGACCTGGAACAGCCCCAGCACGGCGATGGCGCCCGCCGCCTTCCAGGTGAAGACGGGCAGGGGCAGGAAGAGGGAGACTGCCAGGCCGATCGCGGCGGTGAACCAGTGCGCCAGCAGTATCGACTCCAGCGGCGAAGCGTCCTTCTGCATGCGCAGGAACACGAAGCAGAAGCTGAAGGCCAGCCCCGAAAGAACCGCCAGCACGTTGCCCAGCAGGCGGCCGCCGCCGAGCTTGTCCATGAACAGCAGGACCATGCCGCCGGCGACGAAAACGAAGGAAACCCAGTGCTCCCAGCGCGTCCGCTCCTTGAGCAGCCAGGCGCCGATGATGGCGGTGAAGACCGGGCCGATGTACTGCAGCAGGATGGCGTTGGCGCGGCGCCGAGCTGGGCCGGCGACCAGTGGATGCGCGGCCGCTTCAGCCAGGCGAGGAGGACCAGCGAGGAGACGGCCGAGCGCGCCGCGGCGATGGCGAACGGATGCCAGTCGATAACCTTGATGAACAGCCCGGCGCTGCTCCACAGGAAGGCGGTGGCGACCATGGCCAGGATTCCGGATTTCATGTGTGCAGTCGTATCCATGGCAGTCGCCTCACTCGTGGTTTCCTAGAAATGGCAGCCGTCAGATCCATGATTGTACCAATAAAAGGGCCGATTGCAAAGGGCGGCAGCCCCTGATGGCGCCCGCGCGGCCGCAG
>JALOLC010000082.1 GCA_025456175.1 Acidobacteriota bacterium
AGCACGCGGCCGAAGCGGTCGGTTTCCAGGATCATCAGCTTCTGGAACCCGGTGTCGGTCTCGGGCACGACCACCCTGGAGACCTTGAACCCGTAGGTTGTGTCGCTATACAGGTCCTCGAAAAACCAGAGGTCCTTGCCTTTTTTTATCAGCGCCATGCACCTTTCTCCTTGCCGCAAAATTGCATCGCTGTATTTTAGGACAAAACGGGTTGAGGTTCAAGGGCCTTGCGCGCAGCTGCAGCCAGGAGGCATGAGGATTTTGGCGACTGGAAAGAAGGGAAAGGCAAAAGGCGAAAGAAAAAAGGCAAAAGTGAAAAGCCCTTTATCCCGAACTATTTCCAGATTTAAAAAAGTCCGCTGAGCTTCTTGCTGTCCCTGACACTTCCACTGACACTTACAGGTCGTTAAACTTCCTGCTATCACCACCACCAACACCAATACTTTGCTTTATTTCGGATAGCTCCTGTCAATCAGGTCGGCGGCGGGCGATGCCGTTCATCACGTCCCACTCCATCGCCGAGCGGATGATGCGGTCCTTGCCCCGGCTGCCGTCGAGCACCAGCCCGAAGCCGCCGTTGAACGACTTGCCTACACCCACGCCGCCGCCGTTGGACAAGACGACCATCGACATGCCGCGGGCGGCGTCGCCGGCGAAGTTGTGCACCGCCATGTCGGCGGTCACGTTGCTGCCGTCGCGGATGTTGGCCGTCTCGCGGAAGGGGGAGTCGGTCCCCGAGACGTCGTGGTGGTCGCGGCCCAGCATGATTGGGCCGTTTCAGGGCGATCTTCACCCTCCCTTCCGCGTCGGCATAGAGGATGCGCGCCTGGGTGCCGACCACGAGCTTGTTCTTCCCGGCGTTGCGGATCCACTCGAAATTGTCGCGGTCCATTGCCCGGCGGCCGGGGTCGAGGCAGGCCATGGCGGCCTGGTCGGTCTTTTTCAGGTCCCCCTGTCTGCCGCTCAAACACACCCAGCGGAACGGGCCGTAGCCGTAGTCGAAGCAGAGGGGCCCCATGATATGCTCGACGTAGCTGGGAAAGACGAAGCCGTCGCTCTCGTCGCGGCCGTTGGCGGCGCTGTCGACGGCGCCGGCGTCAAAGACCGCCTTCAGGAAGGAATTGCCGTAGTCCCAGAAGTGGGTGCCGCGCTCGGCCATTTTCTGGATCAGGCGGAACTGCCGCACCAGCGACTCGTCCACTTTTCTCCGGAACACGTCGGGCTCCTCGCGCAGCATGCGCCTCCCCTCCGCAAAGCCCACCCCGGCCGGGGTGTAGCCGCCGCCATAAACGTCATGGCAGGAGGTCTGGTCAGAGGCCAGCTCGACGGCGATGCCCTGGTCCAGCACATACTGCCATAGGTCGACGATATTGCCGTGGTAGGCGATGGAAACCGGTTTTTTCGCCTCGCGGAACTCGGCGATCCAGCGGGCGACCTCGTCGAGGTCGGCCGATACCCGCGAAACCCAGCCCTGCTGCTGCCGGGTCTCGATGCGCGAATAGTCCACCTCGGCCAGCACGCCGATGCCGCCGGCGATCTCCACGGCTTTGGCCTGGGCGCCGCTCATGCCGCCCAGACCCGAGCTCAGGTAGACGATGCCGGCCAGGCCGGCCTGGGCGGGGATGTTCAGGTACATGCGCCCGGCATTGAGCAGGGTCAGGTAGGTGCCGTGGACGATGCCCTGCGGCCCGATGTACATCCAGCCGCCGGCAGTCATCTGCCCATAGTTGGAGACACCCATGGCCGCGGCCTGAGCAAAGCCGGCCAGGTTGTCGTACATGCCAACCAGCATGCCGTTGGTCGAAATGACGCGCGGCGCGTCGGGCCGTGATTCGAAAAGTCCGAGTGGGTGGCCCGAATAAACGACCAGGGTCTGACGGTCGGTCATTTCCTGCAGGTAGAGCTTGACCAGGCTGTACTGCATCCAGTTCTGGAATACCTGGCCGCTCTCGCCGTACGTAACCAGCTCATAAGGGTAGAGGGCGACATCGAAGTCGAGATTGTTGTCGATCATCACCTGGAACGCCCTGGCTTCCAGGATCTTTCCGGGATAGTTGCCCACCGGCTTCGCCTTCAGGCTGCCTTCGGGCCGGTAGCGGTAGCCGTAGATGCGGCCGCGGGTGAGCAGCTCCTCCAGAAACTCGGGCGCGATCTCCCCGTGCAATGGAGCGGGAACATAACGCAGGGCGTTCTTCAGGGCCGTCTTGGCCTGGCCGGGACTCAGGTGGAGGCCGCGATCGGGTGCGCGGCGGATGCCGGGAACGAACTCCTTTTTGGCGGGCAGCTCGGCGGGCAGGGAGAGACGCCGGGCCTGATTCAGGTTCAGGGTCATGAGGGGATACCTCCGGCAATTGTATATGCCTTCGCGCCACCGCTGTCAAGCCGCAGCCAGGGGCAAAAGCGCTCCCATACTGGCATCACCCCATTTTTTTCTTAAGATTTCCCGGGAATGCAGGCGGTGGGGCTTTTTCCGACATTCCCGTCAGCTAAATCCCGTCCGCATTCCGGACGGGAAGCGACTTCGCCCATTTTTCTCTAAAATGGGCTGCGTACGCCGGGGGTGACGCCAGGCTCCCATAGGCTCCCACAGGATTGACAAAATCCCGGCATTATTATATCATTGGGCTTCGATTCATGAAAATATCAGTCGCTGAGCAGGCGGGATTCTGCTTTGGAGTCAAAAGGGCCTTGAAACTGATCACCGAATACCATCGCCAGAACAAAAAGATCCAGACATTCGGCCCCTTGATCCACAATACACCGGTCCTGAACGACCTGGCGGCCCGGGGCATCGGCCAGGTTTCCAATCCAGCCAAAATCGGCAAGGGCAGCACCTTGTGCATCCGTACCCACGGCATACCGCGCGACGTCGAGCACCGCCTGAAGCGGCGCCGGGTGCCCATCCTCGACGCCACCTGTCCGCTGGTCAAGAAGGGGCAGAAGATCATCGAACGGCTCGGGCGCGGCGGCGGCCGGGTCCTGATCGTGGGCGATCCGGACCATCCGGAGATCGTCGCCGCCCGCAGTTACGCCCGCAACGTGAAGATCGTTGATTCCCTGGCCGCGGCCCGCGCCCTGCCGCGCTGCGGCGAGGCCAGCGTCGTGGCCCAGACCACGTTGAACACCGCCTTTTTCAAGGAGGTCGTCGCCGTCCTGATGGACCGCTGCGAGAAGCTCCACGTGTTCAACACCGTCTGCCGGGCCACCCAGGAGCGCCAGGAGGCGGTGCGCAAGCTGGCCCCCCGGGTGGACGCCATCGTCGTCGTCGGCAGCAAGATTTCCTCCAATACCAAAAAGCTCGTCCATATCGCCAGGGAGAAAAACCGCAACACGCTGCAGATCGAGACCTGCGCCGACCTGCGCGACCGGCGCACGGCGGCACGGCTGAGGAAGTTCCGCTCCATCGGCATCAGCGCCGGGGCGTCGACGTCGCCGCAGGAGCTGAACAACGTAAAAAAATTCTTGCAGAAGCTATAAACGCTAAGGAGACGCAACATGTCAGACAGCAACGACACCATCGAGAAGAACCCGGAGGACTTCTCCGAACTGGTGAAGGATTATGACCTGAAAGCGGTCGGTTCCAACGCCGCCCTCGAGGGTCGCATCGTGGACATCATCGAGAACCGCGTGGTCGTCGACATCGGCCAGAAAACCGAGGGCATCCTCGACCGGCAGGAACTGCTGGACTGGGACGGCAGCATGAAATACAAGGTCGGCGACACGATCAAGGTGCTGGCCAAGAACGTGAACTTCAAGGAAGGCTACATCATCGTCTCCAAAAAGCAGTTCGACGTGCAGGAAGGCTGGGAGAATGTCTTCCGCGCCTACAAGAAGGACATCCCCCTGCTGGGCCGGATCGTCCGGCTGACCCCCGACGAGAAGGGATTCGTCGTCGACATGGGGGTGGAGATGTTCCTGCCCATGAGCCAGGTGGACATCCAGAAGGTCAAGGCGCCCAAGAAGATGCTGGGCAAGGACTACTGGTTCAAGGTCGTCAAGCTCAACAAGAAGGAGAAGGAAGGCACCGTCTCGCGTCGCGTCCTGCTCGAGGAAGAGAAGCAGGAAAAGCAGAAAGAACTGCTGACGTCGCTCGCGGCCGGGCAGACCGTCAAGGGCGTCGTGACCTCGATCGTCGACTATGGCGCATTCGTCGATTTGGGCGGATTGGAGGGCCTGGTGCACAAGGACAACATCTCCTACGGCCGCATCAACCACCCGCGGGAAAAGCTGCGCAAGGGCGACGAGATCGAGGTGAAGGTGCTGGAGGTGAACAAGGAGACAGGCAAGGTCTCGCTGGGCATCAAGCAGCGCTTCGCCGACCCCTGGGTCGCCATCGAGACGAAATATCCCCTGGGCAAGCGGCTGGTGGCCAAGGTAGTCAAGCTGGTCTCCTTCGGCGCCTTCATCGAGCTGGAAGAGGGCGTCGAAGGGCTGCTGCACATCTCCGACCTGACCTGGGAGGGGCGGCCGACCTCGGTCGAGGAATACGTCGCCGTGGGCGACAAGCCCTGGGTGCAGGTGATCGAGATCAACAAGGAGGAGCGCAAGATCAAGCTGGGCCTGAAGCAGCTGGAGACGCGCCCCGAGGAACGATACCTGGAGAAGCACAAGCGCGGCGAGATCGTCAGGGCCAAGGTCAAGAAGATCCTCAAATCGCGCGTTTTCCTGGGCCTGGAGGACGGCGTCGAGGGCGTGGTGAAGATCTCCGACATCAGCTACCACCATATCGAATCACCCGACGATTTCATGAAAGAAGGCGAGGAGATCGAGGCCATGATCATCAGCGACGAGCTGGACCGCAACTACAAGGTGCAGCTGGGGATCAAGCACCTGGCCGATAACGAGTGGCGCACCTTCTCGGCCAAGCACAAGCCCGGCAGCTCCGTCGAGGTGACGGTGCGCAAGATCGGCGAGGCCGGCATCAGCGTCGAGGTCACGCGCAACATCGAGGGTTTCATCCGCAGCGGCGACATCGACGAGGAGAAAGTCAGCCTGGCCGACCTGGAAAAGAAGTTCAAGCCCGGGGACAAGATCGAGGCCATGGTCACGCGCACCGAGCTCGACCGCAAGAAGGTCTACTTCAGCCTGCGGGCGTTGAGCAAGGTGCGCGAGCGGGAGGAGCTCCAGAAATTCATGAAGGCCGAGGACGAATCCAAGACGACCATCGGCGACCTGCTGCAGAACGAGCTGGACAAGAAAAAATGAGGGGCATGCGGGCCGGGGGGAGCGTCTGACATGAAATTCCTGTCGGCCCCCTGGCGCTGGGCGTTCGTTTCCGCCCTGGGCAAGAACGGCGCCTGCATCTTCTGCCAGGCGCTGGCCCGGGACGACGGCGAATCGCTGATCTGCTGCCGCGGCGAGAAGTTCTTCGTCATGCTGAACCGCTATCCCTACAGTTCCGGCCATTTGCTGGTGGCACCCATCGCCCACCTGGCCTCGCCGGAGCAGCTGCCCGCCGGCGAACTGCAGGAGATGTGGGAACTGACCAACCGCTCGCTGATCGCCCTGAAGGAGAATTTCCATCCCGACGGCTTCAACATCGGCATGAACATCGGCAAGGCGGCCGGGGCCGGCGTCAAGGACCACTTCCATCAGCACGTCGTCCCGCGCTGGCAGGGCGACGCCAGTTTCATGGCCGTCACCGGCGAGACGCGGGTGCTGTCCTTTGATCAGGAAATGGTGCTGGCCGCCCTGCGCGCCGCCTTCGCCAAGTAAATTGCGGCAATTTAGGGGAAAGCAATGAACGAAATCAAGGCGCCGAAGGGCACGCATGACGTTTTTCCTCCCGAGATCGGCAAGTGGCAGCACCTGGAGAACGCCATCCGCTCCTACTACGGCCGGTTTCTCTACCAGGAGATCCGCACGCCGCTCTTCGAGCACAGCGAGCTGTTCAGCCGCGGCATCGGCGGCGAGACCGAGGTGGTGCAGAAGGAGATGTACACCTTCAGCGACAAATCGGACCGCAGCCTGACCCTGCGCCCGGAGAACACCGCCGCCGTGGTGCGGGCGGTTATCGAGAACAACCTCATCGAGACCATGGCGCCGCTGCGCTTCTACTACTTCGGCCCCATGTTCCGCTATGACAAGCCGCAGAAGGGGCGTTACCGCCAGTTTCACCAGTACGGCATCGAGGTCCTGGGCGACGACTCGCCGCAGGTCGACGCCGAGGTCATCTTCGCCGCCGTCGACTTCCTCCGTGAGCTCGGCATCGCCCAGGTGCAGCTGGAGCTGAATTCGGTGGGCTGCCCGAGCTGCCGTCCCGCCTACCTGGAGGTGCTGCGCCAGGCGGCCCGGGCCGAAGGCGAACGGCTGTGCGCCGACTGCCGGCGCAAGATCGACGGCAACCCCCTGCGCATCTTCGACTGCAAGCAGCACGCCTGCGGCGAGGCGGCGCGCCGCTTCCCGGTGATCGGCGACCACCTGTGCGCCGAGTGCGGCGAGCATTTCGCCGCGGTGCGCGCGACCCTCAGCTGGATGAACGTGCCCTTCGAACTCAATCCGCGCCTGGTGCGCGGCCTGGACTATTACACCAAGACCGCCTTCGAGGTCACCTCGGGGCAGCTCGGCGCGCAGAACGCGCTGCTGGGCGGCGGCCGCTACAACAGCCTGGTCAGGGAGCTGGGCGGCCCCGACCTGGCCGGCATCGGCTTCGCCGCCGGCATGGAGCGCATCATCCTGCACCTGGAGCACCTGGAGCCGCCCGCGCCCCGGCCCCTGTTCGTGGCCTACGGCGAATCGCAGTGGCTGGCCCATGCCGTGCAGCTGGCGCAGGTCCTGCGCAAGGAAGGCTACCCGGTATACGTCGACTACCAGGGCCGGAACCTCAAGAAACAGTTCAAGAAAGCCGACCGCATCGCCGCCGCCTTCACCCTGGTGCTGGCCGCGGACGAGGTCGAGAGCGGCTCGGTGTCGGTCAAGAACATGGCCAGCCAGCAGCAGAGCAAAATCCATCTCAAGGACCTGAACGAATGGCTGAAAAAAAACTACTGAAGCGGCAATGGTACTGCGGCGCCGTCGGCGAGGCCCAGGTCGGCTCGACGATCACCGTCTACGGCTGGGTGAATACCAAGCGCGAGCTGGGGGGGGTGACCTTCATCGACCTGCGCGACCGCGAGGGGCTGCTGCAGATCGTGGTCAACGAGGCCTTTGCCGAGCCCGGGCGGCTCAAGGAGATCGGCAAGGAGACGGTGCTGGCCGTAAGCGGCCGGGTGGTGAAGCGCGCCCGGCCCAACCCCGAGCTGGCCAGCGGCCAGGTCGAGGTCATCGCCGAGAGCATCGACATTCTGGCCGCGTCGGCCGTGCCGCCCTTCGTCCCGGAGAACCACGCCGGCGTCTCCGAGGAGCTGCGCTTCAAGCACCGCTACATCGACCTGCGCAACCTGGACATGCAGCGCAACTTCAAGCTGCGCTCCAAGGCCAACCTGCTGGCGCGCAACTTCCTCGACCGCGAGGGGTTTCTGGACATCGAGACGCCGATGCTGACCAACGCCACGCCCGAGGGGGCCCGCGACTACCTCGTGCCCTCGCGCATCTACAAGGGCAGGATGTTCGCCCTGCCCCAGTCGCCGCAGCAGTTCAAGCAGCTGCTGATGGTCTCGGGCTTCGAGCGCTATTACCAGATCACCCGCTGCTTCCGCGACGAGGACCTGCGCGCCGACCGCCAGCCCGAGTTCACCCAGATCGACATCGAGATGAGCTTCGCTGAAAGCCACGAGCTGTTCGTCATCATCGAACGCCTGGTCCGCGACCTGTTCGCCCTGCGCGGCTTCGAGGTCGTCCTGCCTTTCCGGCGCCTGCCCTACCAGGAAGCGCTGGCCACGTACGGCTCGGACAAGCCCGACCTGCGCATCCCCTATACCATCAAGGACTTCAGCGCCGATGCCGCCGCCTGGGGCAGCGAGCTGCTCAACGCCGCCCTGGCCCAGGGCGCGAAGGTCAAGGGACTGGTCATTCCCGCGGCCGGCTCCTTCTCGCGCAAACAGCTGGACGAGATCAACGATGCCGCCAGGAAGCTCGGCGGCAAGGGGGTCATCTGGATGAAGAAAGCCGAGGACGGCTTCAAGTCATCCCTGAAGGTCCCCCCCGCGGCGATGGCCGCCCTCTTCGAGAAGCACAAGATCGCTTCCGATGCCCTGGTGCTGCTGATCGCCGACGCCGAACCCCAGGCCTTGTTCCTGGCTGGCAAGCTGCGCGAGCTCTTGGGAAAGGAATTCCAGGACAAGAAAAAGCTGGAGTTTCTCTGGGTGACCGACTTCCCGCTCTTCTTCTACAACGAGGAGGAGAAGCGCCTCGATTCCAACCACCACCCCTTCACCGCGCCGCGGCCGGAGGACATCCCCCTGCTGGCCAGCGAGCCGCTCCAGGTCAAGGCCATCGCCTACGACCTGGTGCTGAACGGCATCGAGATCGGCGGCGGCAGCCAGAGGATCCACGACATCGCCCTGCAAAAACGCATATTCCAGATGCTCAACCTGGCTGAGGGGGAAATCGAGGAGAAGTTCGGCTTCTTCCTCAGCGCCCTGACGTTCGGGGCGCCGCCCCACCTGGGCATCGCCCTGGGCTTCGACCGCCTGCTCATGCTGCTCACCGGCGAGGAGTCGATCCGCGAAGTCATCGCCTTTCCCAAGACCACCTCCTCGCTCTGCCTGCTGACCGGCTCGCCCTCGGCCGTCTCCCAGCGCCAGCTGGACGAGCTCGGCATCGCCATCAAGAAATAACCCGGAGGCCTCCATGAACATGACCGCGACCAAGCCCGCCCCTTTTCCGGCCACCTTCTGGACCGCCAACACCATCGAGCTCTTCGAGCGCGGCGCCTACTACGCCATGGCCTCGTTCGTGGTCATCTACCTGAAGGAGGTCCTGGGCATGAGCCCGACGTTGGCCACCTTCATCAACGGCTCGCTCCTCTGGGGGCTGATCTACTTCCTGCCCATCGTCAGCGGCACCCTGGCCGACAAGTACGGCTTCAAGCGCTCCCTGGTCGTGGCCTTCACCATGCTTGCGCTGGGCTACCTGGTCATGGGCAACGTGCAGCGCTTCTGGCCGGCCGGGTCAAGCTACACCGTCCCGGTGCTGCTGGGCGTCGTGCTCATCGGCCTGGGCGGCTCGATCGTCAAGCCCTGCATCGCCGGCACGGTGCAGAAGACGTCGGGGCTGCGCGCCACCCTCGGCTTCGCCATCTTCTACATGGTCATCAACATCGGCTCGATCAGCGGCCGCGGCGTCTCCTATTTCGTGCGCCGCGAGCTGGGCATCCCTTCCATTTTCTTTCCCGTGGCCTGCGCCTTCGCCCTGGTCGGGCTGCTGATCGTCCTGTTCATCTATCGCGAGCCCGAATACGTCTCCGATGGCCGCAAGGACGGCCAGACCGTGCAGAAGAGGACGCTGGCCCAGGCGCTCCTGGGCATCGTCACCGTGCTGAGGAATTGGAAGTTCGTCTTCTTCCTGGTGGTGATCGGCATGTTCTGGATCCTCTACGTCCAGCTGTATAACCTCATGCCGCTGTTCCTGCGCTGGGTGGACCCCGAGGCGCCCGTCGAGATCTACACCCTGGTCAACCCGATCATGATCGTCGCCCTGCAGCTCCTCGTCACCCGCCTGGCCAAGAGATGGACGCCGGTGCGCTCGATCATTCTCGGCGTCCTGGTCACCACGATCGGCATGCTCGTCAACGTGCTGGCCCCCGTGTTCTTCGCCGATATCTCGCTGAAGGTCTCGCTGCTGCGCTTCGGCAGCTTCCAGGTCCTGCTGCCGATCGCCGGCATCTTCATCGTCATGTCGATCGCCTCCATGGCCCTGGGCGAGATGTTCGCCTCGCCGCGCATCTACGAGTACATCGGCGCCATCGCCCCCAAGGGGCAGGAAGGGCTCTACCTCGGCTACGCCAACCTGCCCGTGGCCTTGGGCTCGATCGTCGGCGCCCCCCTGGGCGGCCGACTTTTTGAGATTTTCATCACCAATCCCCTGGCCAAGGGCCAGCCGGCCAATCCCACGGCCATCTGGCTGATCGTCGCCGGCATGGGCGTCCTTTCCATGGCCGGCCTGGCGCTGTACGATCGCTTCCTGCTGAAAAAAAAGGAAGGATAGTCCATACGGCTCGATGGGGACAGGTCGCCATCTTTTCCGGCAAATCGTTCGCCCATGATGAACCCCCCGACCAAGGAGGGAAACAGGCGGAAGCAAGAACCCGTACAACATGTTACAATTCGACCGGTAAGGGAGCTAATATGAAAAGAAAAAGCTTTTTGAAAGGGGCGTTGGGCATGGCGGCGGCGGGGACCCTCCTGGGCGGAAGCCGGGTCATGGCGCAGGAAGCGGCCAGGCCCAATTGCGAGAAAAAGTTGGCGGGCAAGAACAAGTTCATCCTGGGCTGGGTGACCGCCTGGCTGGGCAACATGAAGAAGCAGATGCCCGAGGGCGAAATGGTCAAGCTGATCGAGGAGAACGGCCGCGCCTGCGCCGGACGCGGGGCAGTGATGTGGGCCAAGTCCTTCAGCGGCGACATCGACAAGTTCCTCGCCGAAATGCGCATGGAACTCGGCGAGAACAGCGCCCGCCGCGACGGCAACAAGGTCACCATGATCTACGACAAGTGCCTCTGTACCCTGGTC
>JALOLC010000010.1 GCA_025456175.1 Acidobacteriota bacterium
GCGCGCGCTCAAGCTGAAGCGGCCGATCTACAAGCAGACCGCCTCCAACGGCCACTTCGGCCGCAGCGAGTTCCCTTGGGAGAAGCTGGACAAGGTCAAAGAGCTCAAAGCCTTGGCCAAGAAATAACCGAACTTTCGTGAAAAGTAAAAAGTGAAAAGTGAAAGGGAAAGGCAATATCAGGAATTATCTCTAGAAAGCTCTTCTCGTTTCACTTTTCACATTTCACCTTTCACTGAGTTCTTCCGCAATAAGTTCAAGAACTGGAGAACAAAATGAAAACTACCGACGCCGACCGCAAACTCCCCCATAAAATCGCCGATATCTCCCTGGCCGAATGGGGACGCAAGGAGATGAACCTGGCCCGGGCCGAGATGCCGGGCCTGATGGCCATCCGCAGCAGGTGACCGGCAGCTTGCACATGACCATCCAGACGGCCATGCTCATCGAGACGCTGGTCGAGCTCGGCGCCGATGTGCGCTGGGCCTCATGCAACATCTTCTCCACCCAGGACCACGCCGCCGCCGCCATTGCCCAGGCGAACACGGCAGCGGTCTTCGCCTGGAAGGGCGAGACGCTCGAGGAGTACTGGTGGTGTACCGAGCAGGCGCTGACCTGGCCCGACGGCTCGGGGCCCGACCTGATCGTCGATGATGGCGGCGACGCCACCCTGCTGGTCCACCAGGGGGTGCGGGTCGAGAAGAACCCCGCCCTGCTCAAGGGCACCGCGGAGAACAAGGAAATGGCCGTCGTCATGCAGCGCCTGCGCGATTCGCTTGAACGCGACCCGCAGCGCTGGACCCGCGTCAGCGCCCGCATCCGCGGCGTCTCCGAGGAGACGACCACCGGCGTGCATCGCCTCTACCAGATGCAGGCCGAGGGCACCCTGCTCTTTCCGGCCATCAACGTCAACGATTCGGTGACCAAGTCCAAGTTCGACAACCTCTACGGTTGCCGCGAGTCGCTGGCCGACGGCATCAAGCGCGCCACCGACATCATGGTGGCCGGCAAGAAGGTCGTGATCTGCGGTTACGGAGACGTGGGCAAGGGCTGCGCCCAGTCCATGCGCGGCTTCGGCGCCCGGGTGATCGTCACCGAGATCGATCCCATCTGCGCCCTGCAGGCGGCCATGGAGGGATACGAGGTCTCGACCATGGACGAAATGGCCCCGGTGGGCGACATCTTCATCACCGCCACCGGCAACTGCGACGTCATCAGCGGCCGCCACATGGAGCAAATGCGCGACGAGGCCATCGTCTGCAACATCGGCCACTTCGACAGCGAGATCGACATGCACTATCTGGAGAACACTCCCGGCTGCCGCAAGACGGTCATCAAGCCCCAGGTGGACCGCTGGACGCTGACATCGGGCCGGGCGATCATCGTGCTGGCCGAAGGACGGCTGGTCAACCTGGGCTGCGCCACCGGCCATCCCAGCTTCGTCATGAGCTGCAGCTTCACCAACCAGTGCCTGGCCCAGCTGGAGCTGGCCAAGGGCGGGTTGGAGCGGAAGGTCACCACGCTGCCCAAGCGGCTGGACGAGGAAGTGGCCCGCCTGCATCTGGGAGCCCTGGGCGCCATCCTCACCCGCCTGACCCCCCAGCAGTGCGCCTACCTGGGCATCGCGGCCGACGGCCCCTTCAAGCCCGAGCATTATCGCTACTGAGGCCGGCGCGCCGCTTTACATTTTTTTTCTGATTTGCTATCGTAAAGAAAATGAGAAAGGGAAAAATACTGATCACCGATGACGAGAAGGACATCCGCGAGCTGCTGAGCGATTTTTTGCAGAACGAGGGCTATGAGTGCCGGCAGGCGGCCAATGCCTTCGAGGCCCTGGAAATATTCAAGTCCGCCCCCGACTTCGACCTGCTCATGTCCGACATCCGCATGCCCGGCAAAACCGGCCTCGACCTGCTCGAGGAGGTCAAGAAGCTCGACGAAGACGCGATGGTGATCATGATCTCGGCGGTCAAGGACATCGAATCGGCCATTGCCGCCATGTCCAAGGGGGCCTACGATTATGTCGCCAAGCCCTTCAAGCTCAATGAAGTCCTGTTTGTGGCCAACAAGGCCATGGAAAAGCGGCAACTGGTCAGGGAAAACAAGGAGTACCAGAAGCAGCTGGAGAAGATGGTCGAAGAGCGCACCAGCGAGCTGAAGCAAGCGGTGATCGAGCTGGACAGGACCTACACGTTCACCCTGCGCGCCATGGTCACCGCCCTCGACACCCGCGATACCGAGACCCAGGGTCACTCCCTGCGCGTGGTGCGCTTCACCCTCAAGCTGGCCGAGCTGCTGGGCATTTACGACAAGAACACGCTGAAGATCTATGAATACGGCGCCCTGCTTCACGATATCGGCAAGATCGGCATCCCCGACGCCATCCTGCGCAAGCCGGGCAAGCTGGATGCCGGGGAATGGGAGATCATGAAGGGGCATCCGCGCATCGGCTACAACATCCTCGAGCGCATCAAGTTCCTTGAGGAGGCCGCCCAGGTGGTGTTGCACCACCACGAGGCGTACGACGGCAGCGGCTATCCCGAGGGACTGAGCGGGGAAAATATTCCCCTGGGGGCTCGCATCTTCCACATCGCCGACTCCATCGACGCCATGACCTCCGATCGTCCCTATAAAAAGGCGCTGGCTTTCGACACCGCCGCCGCCGAGCTGCTGAAGTACTCCGGCCAGCAGTTCGATCCGGCGATCATTTCCGTCTTTGCCAAGACCAGCCTCGATTTCTGGATCGCGGAGAAAGCGAGCATCGAGGAGAACATCCGCCGGGAACGCGAGGTCTCCTGACCCCCGGTCCCTAGAAGCGAAGCGCAAAGATTTGTGCGTCCTCGCCAGGATGGTGGTAATAGTCCCTTCGCCGACCGACCGCCTGGAAACCGAACTTCTCGTAGAGGCGAATGGCTGCCTGGTTGCTGGCCCGCACCTCGAGAACGGCGCGCTCGCACTCCCAGCAACGGCCGGCGCTGACAAAGGCCTCCATCAGGCGCGTGGCGTGGCCCAGGCGCTGCCAGGCGGCGGCCACGGCGATCTTGTGCAGCTCCAGCTCGTCACCCAGCCGCCAGAACAGCAGGTAGCCGACAACCATTTCCGCGGGGTCTCCCAGGCCGTCCGGCGCAGCACAGGTGATCACGAAGAAATGGCTGCGGGCGTTGTGTAGTTCGGCGGCGTAGTACTCCCGAGTCCAGGGGTTGGAGAACTGCTCGTGCTCGATGCGTGCGACGTCGTCCAGGTCGGCAGCCGTCGCCGGCCGCACCGCCCCGCAACGACGGGGCCGCACCGCCCCGCCACGACGGGGCCTAATCGCCCGAGCGGCGCGGGCGTGTGCTTTGGGTCTCGGCATCGGGCTGGCGAATGTAGGCCGGCCGAATCTCCTGCAGGTCGTTCAGGCAGAGTCCGGCGCGCCAGAGCCGCAGCGCCATGCAGCCCACCTCACTGGCCAGGAATCCGGAGCGGCGCAGGAGACGGCCACGGGGAAACAGCCGCTGAATCTGCTCGGCGTGATTCTCGGCGCCGCTGCCGACGAAGGCCATGTCGCCCAGCGGCTCCAGATGCGGAACAGCGTCCTCGACGCGCAGCAGGCGCGGGGCCAGGCGCTGACGCAGTTCCCCTTGGTCAAGACTGTAGCCGGCGATGTAGACCTCGCCCCGGCGGGCATCGATCATGGGCACGGCGAGCGGGGCGGCGTCGGCGGCCTTGAGGGCCAACGCCTCCAAGGTGCTGACCGCGGCCACCGGCCTGCCGGCGGTGAAATCCAGGCCCTTCAGCGTGGCCAGTCCGACCCGGATGCCGGTGAACAGGCCGGGTCCGATGGCGACGCCAAAGAGGTCGATGGCGGCGACCGACAAGCCCAGCGAGCGCAGCAAAAAATCCAGGCTGGGAACCAGCGTCGCCGCCAGGTCGCTCCCGCAAGCGAAATTGCACTCCCGCAGGATCTCCTCGTCGCGCAGCACGGCGATGGAAGCGTCGCGCGAGGAGGTGTCCAAGCAGAGCAGGTTCATGGCAGCTTCTTCTCCATGAGCACCTCGCTGCCTCCCGGCCGGCAGTGGAACTCGAAGCGGTCCATGTAACTGCGCATGATCATGATGCCGCGGCCGTTGTAGGAGAGCAGCTGGCAGTTGTGGATCTTGTCCTCCACGTCCTGCAGGCGGACCTGGCGGTTGTTCTCGTCGCGAACGCGCAGGCGCAGCAGCGAGGGGTTCCAGTCGAAATCCACGTGCACCCGCTTGTTCGGGTCGCGGCCATTGCCGTGGACGATGGCGTTGTTGGCGGCCTCGCGCAGGGAGATCTCGATCTTGAAGAACACCTCGTCGTCGATGTCCAGCAGCTTGCGGATGAAACCCAGCACCAGGACTCCGAGCTCGGAATATTTCAGGTCGCTGCGGAAGGATATGGCGATGCGGTTCTCTTTCTTGGCCATTGGGATGAGTATAGCAAATCGGACGGGAAATTGCCACGGCCGCCTGCGACAGCCCGGCCGCGGCCGCTTGCAAAAAGAACCGCGATTCACTACAATCATGTTCATGGAAAAAAAGGAAGTGGAAAACATCGGCGAGTTTTTCTCGCAGGAGAGCGGGGCGCTGTCTCCCGAGAAGAAATGGGAGGATATTTTCTCCGGCTGGATCGACAAGATCGACCAGGAGAAGATGATGCTCAACCTCTTCGAGTTGAAGCTGTGGTTCGAGAGCATCGAGGAATTCTACTCCTCGACATACCTGGAGAATTTGGCCTTCAAGTTCCCCGCTCCGGGCGAGCGCAACTACGAGTTCTACGTCTTCGGCCTGCACCAGGCCTCCGCGCGCATCACCGCCCTGCTCAAGGAGCTCGATTTCAAGAAGGACACGTATTTCCTCAACTTCGAGGAATACGTGGTGGAGAAGATGCTGGAGCAGAGCATGGAGAAGTCCTTCCCCAACCTGAAGGAGCTCTATTCCCCCGAGTCCTGGTTCTACAGCTTCCGCATCTTCCTGCAGAGCTTCCGCAACCTGCTGAGCGAGATCCTGCGCCTCGACCAGATCTCGCAGCGCGCCTACCTTTCGATCAAGAAGCTCTACCACCGCGAGCTGCTCGGCAACCCCATCCTGGTGTCGCTGCTCAAGAAGCAGTTCATCTCCAAGATGGACAAGATCTTCCAGCCCGACATCTCCGGGATCATCGCTGCCTGCAAGGACAAGAACATCCGCAAGAACCTGGGGATCTTCTTCATCCTGTCCTTCCGCATCCTGAAGATCAACAACTTCATCGAGCTGAGCCTGGACAAGAGCAAGTACCTGGACATGACCATTCCGCTGGTCATGTCCCTGAAGAAGAACATGGAGGACCTCATCGCCTTCAACGACTCGGCCCTGTGGCAGGGACTGCAGTCCGACCCCGAACTCAAGAAGAAGCTGGGGCCGGTCGGCGACATCTTCAAGAGCTTCAAGCTGGAGTACAAGAAGATCTGGGAGGGCGAGATGCCCTTCTACTTCGACAGCAGCAGCAACAAGCTCAAGAAGCGGCAGATGATCCAGAACGTCGTGGTCATCGCCGAAGTCGCCGTCCAGGAGCTGATCGAGACCGTGGCGCGGCTGTTGAAGCCCGGCATCAGCGGCAGCAGCATCTTCGAGAACTACGTCTCGCGGCGGCAGAAATCGATCGAGGTCAAGAAAAAGCTGATCCGGCTGCACACCAAGATCAACGACTATTTCGCCCGCAAGGGTGAAATCGCCCCCTCCGAGATCTTTTTCGACATCAACCAGTTCATGGAAAGCGACCTGAACTATCTGCTCTACAAGGACTGGAACGAGTTCCTCAGCTTCTACGACAACCTCAACCGCACCAATTTCTCCGCCGAGTTCGAGCCGACGCTGAGGTCGTTCCACAGCTATCTGACCCGGGTGCTGAAAGAAATCGTCAGCGAAAAGAAATAGCGGGAGCACGCATGTTCGGATCCATAGGTTTCCCCGAGCTCGTCCTCATCTTCGTTGTCGTGCTGCTGGTCTTCGGTCCCAAGAAGCTGCCCGAGTTCGCCAAGTTGCTGGGCCGGGCCGTCCGCGAATTCCGGACGACCGTCGATTCGGCCAAAGCGGCGATCGAGGACGAGATCTACAAGGAGGGGATGTCCGACAGCATGAAAGGAATCAGCCGTGACGTCAAGGAGGCGCTGAACATCGGCAATGACCTCGGCCGCGAGGTGAAGGACGCCCTGGACGTCGGTGGCCGCGCCCGCAGTGAGCTCAAGGACGCCCTCGACGTCTACGGCGGCATCGTCGACGAGGCCGCACCCAAAGCGGAGAAGAAGGATGACGAGAAAAAAGGCTAACGAAATGTCGTTCTTCGAGCACCTGGGCGAGCTGCGCAAGCGCATCGTCTGGTCGCTGGCCTTCGTATTCGTCTTTTTCCTTGCCTCCTGGGCCGTGGTCGGCAAGCTCTATCACTGGCTGTCGCTGCCGGTGCTGAAATTCCTCCCCGCCGGCCCCAGCGGAGAGGCGAAACTGGCCTTCACGTCGCTTGCCGAGCCGTTCATGATGTACATCAAGGTGGCGGCCATCGCGGCGCTGTTCGCCGCCTCGCCCTTCATCTTCCACCAATTGTGGCTCTTCATCGCGCCGGCCCTGTTTCCCAAGGAGCGGAAATGGGTCATCCCCTTTGTCTTCGCCACCACCTTCTTTTTCGTCCTCGGCGGCGCCTTCGGCTATTTTGTCGTTTTCCCCATGGCCTGCAAGTTCTTCCTGAACATCGGCAAGGATTTTACGGCCATCATCACCATCAACGACTATTTTTCGCTGGCCTTCCGCGTCCTGTTCGGCATCGCCGCCGTCTTCGAGCTGCCGGTGCTGGTTTTCCTGCTGGCCAAGCTGCGCATCGTCAGCGCCCGCTTCCTGCTGCGCTATTTCAAATACGCCATCGTGGCCATCTTCGTCCTGGCTGCGGTCATCACCCCCACGCCCGACATGATCACCCAGACCATGTTCGCCGTGCCCATGATCCTGCTCTACCTGCTGAGCATACTGATCGCCCGCCTGGTCAACCCCGGGAAGAAGCAAGAACCAGATTGAGTTTCCCGCCGGAACGATCGGCCGGTCTGACAGGACGGACGCGGCAAAACCTGCATTGAGTTAAAAGAGGCTTTTCTGCGCCGTTTTTTCGCCGCCGCCCTTCATCGCGTCCAGGATTGGCCCCGTGCCCGAGGCAGGCGACCAGGCTCGCGCGCCTTTCGCGATCAATGCCGCGTTGCCTGCGGGGGGAGTTGGGAAGGCCGCGGGGTCGGTCACCAACAAGGGCACGCCGAGCTTGAGGGCGGACTTGGCGGCGTCGAAGGTGCCGCTCATGCGGCCGCCGGCATCGCGCTCGGGCCCGGAGACGATGACGACGAGGGCATCGACCAGGCCGGCAACCAGCTTGTTGCGCGCCATGGCTTGAAAAGCGGCCCAGCGCGCCTGCGGCGGGAACTGGGACAGGACCAGGGTATTCTCGTCAGTCTTGTGGGCCTTGAAGTCAGGGCGAAC
Source organism: Acidobacteriota bacterium (assembly GCA_025456175.1). Taxonomy (GTDB): domain Bacteria; phylum Acidobacteriota; class Aminicenantia; order UBA2199; family UBA2199; genus UBA2199. Next base: position 7,495 of record JALOLC010000010.1, read on the forward strand.
CTGGAAGCTGCCGAGCCCCTCGGCCAATACGATGGTGGTCGCGCCGCCGCTGCGCAAGGCTCCCAGGTGCGCCGCCGTGTCGGTGCCAGGGGCATAGCCCGAGGTGACTTGGACCCCCGCGGCGGCAAGCCCGGCGGCCAGTTTCTCAGTGATGGACAGAGCCGGAGAACCGGCATCGCGCCGGCCGACGATGGCTATGCTCCGTTTTTCGAGGAGCGACAGGTTGCCCAGAGCGTACAGGACGGCGGGAAGAGGCGCCTGAAGCCTCCGCTCGCTGATCCGCCTGGGAAATCGCGGATGCAGCGGATGGAGGAGGGTCGCCCCGTCCTCCCCGGTTGCCCCCACTTCCCCATTGGCCAACGCAGCGGGATCGAGCAGGACGGGATCTCCCTTGACACCTTTCAGGGCCTCCCGGGCCCGTTCCGGATTCCGCAGAAGCCAGGAGGCCGGCATCCCGTAATGGAAAAGGTAATCGGCGACCTGCCACAGCGCCCGCGATCCCACTCCGCCGATCCCGGCCAGCGCCTGCCACGCCCGTCCTTCCAGGGTGGTCATTTTTTCGTCCTGGTCCAGGTGAGGGCGACCACCGAGACCTTCCCCGCCTGGCCCCCGAAAAGCAGGGCCGCCGTGACCGCCTTCAGGGTCTCGCCCGAGCGGTACAGGTCGTCAAAAAGGAGGAGGGGCATGCCGGCGAAGCGCTGGTCAACGACGGCGAAGGCGCCCTCCAGCTCCTCGCGCCGCCCGCGCTTGTCATCCACGTTCTTCAGGGGGGCGGTGCGCTTCACTTTAAGGAGATAATCATCGGGCGCAGGCAGGCCGAGCTCGCGGGCGACGGCAGTGGCGATCGCCTCTACGGGCTGGAAGGAGCGGCCGGTATCCGACGGCGGTACGGCGAGGACGGCCCGGATGTCGGCGAGCTCGGGATGGGAGTGGACGAAGGCCGTGACCGTACCTGCCAGCGGTGCCACCAGGGCATGCTCATCCTGGTATTTAAGCCGGAACAGCGCCTGGCCGAGCTCGCTGCGTTCGGTGGCGAAACGATCGAACTTCGATCGCCCCCCTTCCCCGGCCCGGCTGCTTAGGGTATGGCGGTCGAGGGCCCAGCCATGAGCCCAATTGCCGTAGATCGGTTTTGGGTTCAGTTCCATGAAGATCCCTGGGTTCAAGTAGATGAGTTGATGAGTAGATGGGGAAACAGCAGAGGGATCGAATTCATGACATTTTCTTTCCCATTTACCCGTCTACCCTTGCTACTCATTAACCGAGTGGCTTCGCCAAGTCCAAACAATGGAGCCAGGCGGAATCGAACCGCCATCTCAACCTTGCGAAGGTCGCGTTCTCCCATTAAACCATGGCCCCGAGATGTCGCCAGGAGATCAATATATCATTAACAAGGCCTACCAGTCAATGGCATCGATATGCTTCTTTCTTAATCCTTTTGCCTATCGCCTTTCATTTTTTTCTGGTATAAACAAAAGTCCTTTAATTTCGTATATATTCCTTGAACCTATAGGAGGTTTCTAGTGAAAAAACTACAAGAAAAATGGCTGCCGGGTCTTCTCCTGCTTGCAGCCGCGATCATTTTGCTATGGTCCGGACCTCTGGCCGCCGACGAGGGCATGTGGACTTTGGACAACATGCCGCTGAAGCAGCTCAAGGAAAAATACGGCTTCGAGCCGACTCCGGCCTGGCTGGAGCACATCCGCCTGGCCTCGGTTCGCGTCGGCGACGGCGGTTCGGGCTCCTTCGTCAGCCCCAACGGGCTGGTGCTGACCAACCACCACGTGGCCCTGGGCCAGCTGCAGAAGGTCTCCTCGGCGCAGAAGAACTACGTCGCCGACGGCTTCTACGCCGCCACCTCGGCCGACGAGCTTCCCTGCCCCGACCTGGAGCTGAACGTCCTCATCTCCATGGAGAACGTCACCGCCAAGGTGCTGGCCGCGGTCAAGAAGGGCATGGACCCGGTTAAGGCCCTGGAGGCCAAGAAGGCCGCCATCGCCGAGATCGAGCGCCTGAGCCTCAAAAAGACCGGCCTGCGCTCCGACGTGGTCTCCCTCTACCAGGGCGGCGAATACTGGCTCTACCGCTACAAGAAGTACACCGAGGTCAAGCTGGTGTTCGCCCCCGAGCAGCAGGCCGCGTTCTACGGCGGCGACCCCGACAATTTCACCTACCCGCGCCACGACCTGGACATGGCCCTGTTCCGCGCTTACGAAAAGGGCAAGCCGGTTCAGGTCGCCCACTACCTGAAATGGAGCGCCCAGGGTGCCGCCGACGGCGAGCTGGTCTTCATCCCCGGTCACCCTGGCAGCACCAACCGCCTGATGACGCTGGCCCAGCTGCGGTTCCAGCGTGAATTCGCCTATCCCCTGCGCCTCAAGGTCATGAAGCGCATGCTGGAAGTGATCAAGAAATACGGCGCCAGGGGACCGGAGGAAATGCGCCAGGCCGCCGGCATGATCTTCGGCATCGAGAACGGGCTGAAGGCCTCGAGCGGTGAATACGACGGCATGATGGCCCCCGGCTTCATGAAAAAGAAGGCCGCTGCCGAGGCTGAGTTCCGCAAGCTGATCAACGAGAATCCCCAATGGCAGGCTGAGTACGCCGACGCCTGGAAGCAGATCGCCGGCGCCATCGAGAAACTGAAGCCGCGCCAGAAGGAATTCTCGTTCCGCCGCGTCCCGGGCCAGCGCCTGGGCGGCATCGCCCTGCAGATCGTGCAGCTGGTGGCCGAGCTGCAGAAGCCCGACGGCAAGCGCCTGGACGGCTACCACACTTCGCAGCTCGATTCGCTGCGTTTCCGTTTATTCTCCCCGGCCCCCATCTACCCGGGCATGGAAGAGGTGATGATCGTCGACACGCTGAAGCAGATGATCGAGGAGCTTGGCGGCAATGACCCGTACGTCAAGGCCTGCCTCGATGGCAGGACTCCGGAGGAGGCGGCCAAGGCGCTGCTGGCCGGCACCAAACTGGCCGACCCGGCCGTGCGCAAAGCGCTGGTCGACGGCGGCGATAAGGCCGTGGCTGCCTCGACCGACAGCTTCATTGTCCTGGCGCGCAAGCTCGACCCCATGGTGCGCGAGATGCGCAAGTGGCAGGAGGACGAGATCGAGAGCGTGACGCGGCCGGCCGGCGAGAAGATCGGCCAGGCCCGCTTTGCCGCCTACGGCAAGAACGCCTACCCCGACGCCACCTTCACCCTGCGCGTCTCCTACGGCACAGTCAAGGGCTACCCCATGAACGGCACCCTTGCCCCCTCCAAGACCACCTTCTATGGCCTGTTTGACCGTGCCTTCAGCTTCGACAACAAGTTCCCCTTCAACCTGCCCCGGCGCATCGCCGACGCCCGGGAACGGATCGACCTGGCCACGCCGCTGAACTTCGTCTGCACGGGCGACATCATCGGCGGCAATTCGGGTTCGCCCGTGGTCAACGCCGCCGGCGAAGTGGTCGGACTGGTCTTCGACGGCAACATCGAGAGTTTCGTCGGCCGCTTCTTCTACGACGACACGGCCAACCGTACCGTCTCGGTGCACAGCGCGGCCATCATCGAGGCCATGAAGAAGATCTACGGCGCCGAGAAGCTGGCGCAGGAGATCCTCGGCCAGAAATAATTCTCCCCTTCCCCCCAAATAAAAAGGCGGGGCGCGTTTCGCGCGCCCCGCCTTTTTCATTTCAAGCGCGATTCACGAATGGTTGGATCAGCGCACCTCGGCCGAGGTGCCCTCGATCTTCTGCCAGGGCTCGGAGCGGCCGCCCAGGTGCTTGGCCAGGAACTCGTCGACGCGGCCGTAGAAGTCGAGGCGGTTGTTGGGGCGGGCGAAGCCGTGCCCCTCGTCGGTATAGACCACGTAGGTCACCGGCAGGTTCTTGGCGCGCATGGCGGCCACGATCTGGTCAGCCTCGCGGATGTTGACGCGCGGGTCGTTGGCTCCCTGGGCGATGATCAGCGGCACGCGGATATTATCGGCGTGGAACAGCGGCGAGATCTTCTTGTTGAAGGCCTCGTCGTTCTCGATGTCGCCGATGCGCAGGATCATCTGCTTCTTCATGGGCGCCCAGTACGGAGGGACCGATTCCATCAGGGTCTTGATGTTGGAGGGGCCGACGATATCGACGCCGCAGGAATAGAGCTCGGGGGTGAAGACCAGGCCGGCCAGGGTGGCGTAGCCGCCGTAGGAGCCGCCGTAGATGCAGACGCGCTTCGGATCGGCGATCCCCTGCTTGATGGCCCAGCGCACCGCGTCGGTCAGGTCGTGCTGCATCGTGCCCACGCCCCACTGGCCGTTGCCGGCGTTGAGGAACTTCTTGCCGAAGCCGGCCGAGCCGCGGAAATTGACCTGCAGGCAGGCGTAGCCGCGGTTGGCCAACCACTGTGCTTCCGGGCGGTAGCCCCAGCCGTCGCGCCCCCAGGGACCGCCGTGGACATTGAGCACCAAGGGCAAATTCTTCCCCTTGGAACCCGCCGGCAGGGTCAAATAGCTTACCAGCTGGAAGCCGTCGCGGGCCTTGATGACCACCGGCTCCATCCTGGCCAGTTTGTACTTGACCAGGTCGGGCTGGTTGACGAACAGCAGCTCCGCCTTCTTGCTGGAGCGGTCGTAGATGTAGTACCCCACCGGGCCATCGTCGACCTGATAGGTGACCAGCCACTTCGTGTCGGCGCGGTCGCGGCCGCCGGGGTAAAACTCGCCGCGGCCGAGCTTGGCCAGTTGGGCGAAATCCTCCTTGATTGAGGGATCCAGCACCCGCCACTCGTTCTTCAGGTAGCTGAAGGCCACGGCCTGCACCTTCTTCGTGTCGGGATGGACGAAGGCGCCGCCCAGGTCGGATCTCGGATCGCGGGCGATGGTCTCCAGCTCCTTGCCCGTGGCGGCGTCGATGCGCAGCAACCGGGCCGTGTCGCCGCCGACCGAGGTCTGGAAGTAGAGCGACTTGCCGTCGGCGCAGAAGTCGATGACGCCGCCGTTCTCGCCGAAGGGCAGGACGACCAGGTCGCGCCAGGGGGCATCACGGTCGTCGCGCACGCGCACGATGGTCGAGGCGTCCTGGGGATTCTGCGCCTGGCAGGCGCGGATCTGGAAGTCGGGGTCGGTGACCCAGCCCAGCACGTCGCCGGGGTTGCGGGTGTCCAGGGTGATGGCGCCGCTGTCCAGGTCGATGCGGTGCATGTCGAAGACGCGGCGATCGCGCAGGTTCAGCCCGACCAGCATCTGGTTGGGGAACTTCTTGTCGAGCATGAGGTTGGTGGCGCGCACGCCCTGGAAGGGGGTGAGGTCGCGCACGACCTTGGAATCCATCTCGACCGAATAGACATGCCAGTTCTCGTCGCCGCCGCTGTCCTGCAGGTAAAACAGGTGCTTGCCGTCCTCGGCCCAGAAGTGGTTGCGGATGCCGCGGTGGGTGTCGTTGGTCATCTGGACGTCGTCATCCTTGCCGATGGTGCGCACCCAGACATTGAGCACCCCCTTGTTCGACGGCGCCAGGTAGGAAAGGCGCGTGCCGCAGGGGGAGATGCGCGGCGAGGACTTGACCGGGTTGCCGAACAGAATCTGGCGCGGGATGAGGGGATCGTCCTGCGCCGCCAGGGTCGAGCCCAGGCCGGCGATCATGAGCAGCGCCGCCGCGGCCAGAATGAAGAACCTCGTTTTTTTTGACATGGGTATCCTCCTTTATGCTTGTTTAAACGCTTTTTTGCGCACGAAGTTTCAGCAAAAGCGATTTTCATGTTTTCCCGGCCTCCCCGTGCCGTCCGGCGGCCGCCGGTTCCCTCATGCTGGAAATCTAAAGAATCTCCTCCAGGATGCGTACGGCGGCGCGCACGCAGGGACGGCAGACCTTTTCGCTCAGGCCTTCATCCTTGTATTTCTTCTGCCCGGGCTCGGTGGTCAGGTCGATGCCCGGTAGCAATTCCCGGCACAGGCAGGAGCCGAATTCGGCCTGAAAGCGGTCCATGGCCTGCCGGCTCAGCCGGTAGGCCGCTTCCTTGGCCGCCTTGTCGCCCTCGCTGGCCTGACCGTGCTTCAAGCCGATGACCATGATGGCGCCGCTGAGTGCGCCGCATACTTCCTGACGGCGAGCCATGCCGGCGCCGAAGCCGCTGGCCAGCTTCATGGCCGTCTCCCTGTCGAGCCCCAGATCGTCGCAAAACACTCCCAGCACCGACTGGGCGCAATTCCAGTTCCCGGCCATCATCGCCGCCGCGGCTGAGCTTCGGTCCGGAAATGGACCATTCACCCGGCCCATGTCAGGATACCATCCCGGGCAATGCGGCTTCGATCTCGCTCCAGTGCGCCTCGTCAAGCTTGGCGCCGACCACTTCCACGACCTTTCCGGAAAGAAGCGAACCGATGCGGCCGCAGACGGGCAGCGCATGGCCGCGGATCAGTCCGTAGAGGAAGCCGGCGGCATACAGGTCACCGGCGCCGGTGGTGTCGATGGCCCGGGCCGGGATGCAGTCGACGCGATGCTCCTCGCTCTCGCGCTTGACCAGCGAGCCGTTTTTGCCCAGCTTGACCACGGCGATGCGGCAGCTGGGCGAGATGCAGACCAGGGCGTCGGCTGGGGTGCCCTTGCCGCTGAAGGCCATCGACTCGTCCTCGTTGGCGAACACGATATCAACGTAGCGGCCGACCATTTCCTGCAGGAAGGCCAGGTTCTCGCGCACAATGTTGTGGCTGGCCAGGTCCAGCGACACCTCCAGCCCGGCCTCCTTGGCCAGGCGCAGGGCGGCCGCGACCAGCTCCTGGTTCTGTACCATGTAGCCCTCGATATGGAAGTAATCGTAGCCGCGGAACAGCTCGGGCGACAGGTCGGCAGCCTCCAGCTCCACGGCCGCGCCCAGGAAGGTGGCAAAGGTGCGCTCCGAGTCGGGTGTGATGAAGCCCAGCGCCCGGCCGGTCTGCGAAGATCCGTGGAACAGGAGCGCATCGGTGCCGTGGCGCCGCATCTCGGCGGCGAAGAAATCGCCGTAGCGGTCGCTGCCGATCTTGCCGATATAGCCGGTGGGCACGCCCAGCCGGGCCAGGCCGCTGATGGTGTTGGCCGCCGAACCGCCGCAGGCCTCCTGCTTCTCCAGGTGGGCTATCTTGCCGAGGATGGCGTTGACCTGCTCCTGGCGCACCAGGGTCATGCAGCTCTTGGGCAGCTCCAGCGAACGCAGCAGCGCATCGTCGTCGATGCGCACCAGGATGTCAACCAGGGCATTGCCCAAACCGAGGACTTTCTTCATGAGGCTTTCCTTAGCGCGGGACAGGCCGCGCTCCCTATAGCTTCGTCTGGGTGATCTTCTCCACTTCGTTTTCGGGTCCCATGCTGAGGATGGTGGCGTTCAGCGAGTTCAGTTCCTTCTCGTCGAGCAGGGCGTAGGCGGCAATGATGAGCCTGTCGCCGGGCTGGACGAGGCGGGCGGCAGCGCCGTTGACCACGATGCCGCGCGAGGCGCGGGGCCAGGGCAGGACGTAGGTGGACCAGCGCGCGCCGTTGGCGACGTTGTAGACGTCGACTTTCTGGAACACGCGCAGTCCGGCCTGCTCCATGATCGCCTCGTCGATGGCGATGCTGCCCTCGTAGTGCAGGTCGGCCCCGGTGACGGTCGCCCGGTGGATCTTGGCGATCAGGTAGGGTATCAGCATGACATCCCTCCTGGAATGAAGTTGTCGATCAGCCGCGTCCGGCCTACGCGCACGGCAGCGGCGACCAGCGTGTTCCCCGCTGCGATTTCCGCGGCATCCTCCAGGTCGTCGAGCCGGACGATGGCGATGTAATCGATCGTCAGCAGGGGTTCGCGGGCGATCTCGGCCGCCATGGCCGCGCGCAGGGCGCGGGCGTTTGTCTCGCCCGCCTCGACCAAACCGCTAGCGCGGCGCAGGCAGCGGGGCAGCGCCAGGGCCGCTCGGCGCTCCCTGGCGCTGAGGAGCACGTTGCGCGAGGAGAGGGCCAGGCCGTCGGAGTCGCGCACGATGGGCAGGATGCGCAGCGTTACGGGCAGGTTGAGGTCGCGGACCAATTGGCGGATGAGCAGCGCCTGCTGGGCGTCCTTCTGGCCGAAATAGGCCCGTTGCGGCCGCATCAGGTGCAAGAGCTTGAGCACGACGGTGGCCACGCCACGGAAGTGGCCGGGGCGCGAGCGGCCGCACAGCTTGCTGTCCAGACCCGTGACGTCGACCCAGGTACGGTAGGGCGAAGGGTACATCTCATTCTCGCCGGGCACGAACAGCACATCGACCTGCTCCTGGCGCAGCAGGGCCGAGTCGCGCCGCTCGTCGCGCGGGTAGCGCCGCAGGTCCTCGCTGGGGCCGAACTGGGCGGGGTTGACGAAGATCGAGACCACCGTCACGTCGCACTCCCGGCGGCAGGCGCGCACCAGGCTGAGGTGCCCCTCATGCAGGAAGCCCATGGTCGGCACGAGGCCGACCTGCTTGCCGGCGCAGGCGGCAAGCGCCCGGCGCAGGCTGGCGATGCCGCGGCAGGTCCTCACTTGAAAAAGTCCTCGATATCCTGGCCCAGGTGGTAGCTCTCGGCCGCGTCGGGAAAGCGGCCGCCCTGCACGTCGCCGATGTATTTCTGCAGGGCTCCCAGCCACAGGGAGCGCGTGTCGGCGTACGCGCGCACGAACTTGGGCAGGTAGAGGCTTGTGAAGCCCACCAGGTCGTGAAAAACCAGGATCTGGCCGTCGCAGCCGCTGCCGGCGCCGATGCCGATGCAGGGGATGCGCAGCGCGGCGCTGATCTTGCGGCCCAGCTCCTGGGGGATGGACTCGAGCACGACGGCGAACACGCCGAGCTTCTCCAGGTCCAGCGCGTCCTCGAAGATCTCGCGCGCCTTTTCGCGCAGCTTGCCCTGCACCTTGAAGCCGCCCAGCGCATGCACCGACTGCGGCGTCAGGCCCAGGTGGGCCAGCACCGGCACTTCGGCATCGAGCAGCGCCTGGATCACCGGGAAGCGCTTGCGCCCCCCCTCCAGCTTGACCGCCTCGGCTCCCCCTTCCTTGAGGCAGCGGCAGGCGTTCTGCACGCTGCGCTCGACGCTGCCGTGGAATGAGCCGTAGGGCAGGTCGCTGACCACCAGCGCCCGCGGTTCGGCGCGCGTTACCAGCGAGGTGTGGTAGACCATCTCGTCCAGGGTCACCTTCAGGGTATTGGCGTGCCCCTGCAGCACCATGCCCAGGGAGTCGCCGACCAGGATCAGGTCGATACCCGCTTCCGATGCCAGACGCGCCGTGGGAAAATCGTAGGCGGTCACCGCCGCGATCCTTTCGCCGCGGGCCTTTTTCTGCCCCAGGGTCAGCACCGTCGTTTTTTCCCGGTCAGGCTGGGGCATAATAACTGCTTCCTTTCTTGTGATTCCTGATCTCCTGGATCAGGCCGTCGATATCCTTGCGGCTGTTGAAATCGATCTTCTCGACGTTGACCACCAGCAGCGGCGACAGCTTGTAGTTGAAGAAGTAGTAGTTGTAGGCCTCGAAAATCTCGCGCCAGTAATCGGTCGGCGCCCGCTTTTCGTGCTCGCTCCCCTGTTTGTGGATGCGCTGCAGCATCTCGGCGAACGACGTCTGCAGGTAGACGACCAGGCTGCAGGGGTGGACCTTCTCGGCGAAGATGCCCAGGATGCGCTTGTAAATGTCGAGGTCCTCGTCGTTGAGCACGGTATGGGCGTAGATGCCGTCCTTGTAGAAGATGTAATTGGAGACCATGGTCTTCTGGAACAGGTCCTTCTGCTTCATTTCCAGCTGCTGGTTGAAGCGGTTGATGAGGTAGATCAGCTGGGTCTTCAAGGCCATGGGATTGCTGCCTGAGGAAACAGAGCCGTAGTAGTCGTTCAGGAAGGGGTTGGCCGCATTGTCGAGGAACAGGCGGGCCTTGAACTCCTCGGCCAGGATGCGGGCCAGCTTCGTCTTACCGGATTTCACCAGCCCTTCGACGGCGATGTACTTGAGATCGATCATCGGCCCTGATTATAGCATGGGGTGCTTAGGCTGTAAATCCGACGCGGCCATGGCCGGTCGGCCTGCCAATCGGCTCCCGCAGCGGCCTACAGGTACTGCATTTCCAGGAAGCGCGCGCGCAGCCGGTGGACCTGGTCCCTGACCGCCTGGCCCTTGATGGCCTCGGCCATCAATCCGCCCAGCTCGGCAAAATCCTTCTCCTTCATGCCGAAACGGGTCATTTCCGGTGTGCCGATGCGCAATCCCGAAGGGTTCTGCGCGTCGGTGTCGCCGGGGAGCATGTTGTAGTTGCAGATGACGTCGTTGGCTTCCAGCGCCAGCGCCGCCTTCACGCCGCCCCCGAAGGCGGAGACGTTGACAGCGATCTGATGCGAGCGGGTGTAGCCGAACTCCTTGGCCTCGACCGGGATGCCGCAGGCCTCCAGGGCCTTGGCCAGGGCGACGGCGTTCCGGCAGATCTGGGCGGCATAGGCCTTGCCGTGAGCCTTCATCTCGCGCGTGGCCACCAGCAGGGCGGGCAGGCTGTAGAGGTGATGGTTGGAAGAGGTGCCGGGGAAGACGCCGCGGTCGGCCGCCGGCCAGTACTTCTTCTCCCCCTCGGCATCGAGGTTGGCCAGAATGACGCCGCGCTGCGGGCCGGGGAAGGTCTTGTGGGTGGAGCCGGTGAGCCAGGTGGCCCCCTCCGCCAATGGGTCCTGAAACTGGCCGCCGGCGATCAGGCCCAGCACGTGGGCGCCGTCGTAGAGGATGGGGATCTCCAGCTCGCGGCACAGCGGGACCAGTTCCTTGACCGGATCGGGAAAAAGGTAGAGGCTTTTGCCCATGACCAGCAGGTTGGGCTTGGTCTTCTCGATCAGCTCCAGCGACTTGGGAACGTCGATGTGATAGCGGTCGGCGGTCAGGGGAAAGAAACTGAGCCTGACCGAATTCTCCTTGCCCGGCTTCAGCACCTGGCCGCGCGTCTGGATGCGCCGGCCCATGATGCCGAAAAAGTTGTGGCTGATGTGGCCGCCGGCGTCGGTGGAGTTGGCGATGACGGCGTCGCCGCCGCGCAGCCAGGCCATGGCGATGGCCGTGTTGGCGTTGTTGCCGCTGTAGGGCCGCACCTCGGCCTGGGCGCAGCCGAACAGTTCGCGCATCTCGCCGGCGGCCATGGTCTCGATCTCGTCGATGAAGCGCGTCCCCTGGTAGTAGCGGTTGATCTTGCCGGCAGCGTTGGGGTGACCCTCGGCGTAGCGCCCCATGAAGTCGTTCAGCTGGATGGAGCGCACCGCCGGGCTGGGTGTGTTCTCGCTGGCGATGAGGTTGACGCACTGCGTACCCCGCCACTCGTTCTGCTTCTCGACGATGGCAAAAACATCTTTCGTGTCAACGGGCATGTGACCTCCTGATTCAGTTTTGCGATGGGACGATCTTTTTTTCGACGTGGTCGCGCAGGAAATCGAGCCGGGCCTGGTGCCGCCCCCCCTCAAAGGGAGTCGCCAGGAAGACGGCAACGATGCGCAGGGCGGTCGCCGCGTCCACCACCCTGGCGCCCAGGGCCAGGCAATTGGCGTTGTTGTGCAGGCGGGCCAGGCGGGCGGCATCCTCGCTGTGGCAGAGGGCGGCGCGCACTCCGGGAAACCTGTTGGCCACGATGGACATGCCGATGCCCGAGCCGCAGACCAGTATGCCGACGCTGCGCTCCGGGTCGGCCGCCACCCTGGCGGCGGCCAAAGCGCCGTACTCGGCCCAGTTGGCCGGCTGGGCGGAGAAGGCGCCGCAGTCCTCGACGCTCCTCCCCTGCCGCAGCAGCTCCGCCCGCACCTCTTCTTTCAGCGCGAAGCCGGCATGGTCCGAGGCAACGATCAGTTTCGTATCCATGCGGATGTCCATGATAAGGGAATTCTCCTTGGTTAAGGCAAAAAATAGCGTAAATACGCCCCGAAGTCAAGTGCTGCCGCGCCTTGTTCGCCAACTTGTCGATAATCTGAAGGGTTGACGAGTGGACGGGTGAAAGGGTAAACGGGTGAACGGGTAGAAGGGGAAAAGGGTTAAAAAAAGATCGTTGCCAGTGCCTTTTCTCGTTTACTCGTTCACCCTTCTACGCTTCAACTCTTTTACCCGTCAACGATTCGACACTCGGGATCAGCCGGCCGGGTTGCCGCGCTGCTCCTCTTCGGCGCCAACGCGGATGGCCGGTGCGTCGGTGCGCGGGCAGACGGTCTCGCAGATGCCGCAGCCGATGCACAGGTCGGGGACGACATAGATCTGCTTCACCTTTTTCAGGCGGCCGCGAAAATTGGCGACCTCGACCTCGCGGAAGCGGATGGCCTTTTCCGGCACCGGGCAGTGCTCCTCGCAGACGGCGCAGTTGTAGCCGTCGGCATAAGTATAGCAGGAGCTGCGGTCGATGACCGCCGTGCCGATCTTGAACTGCTTCTTCTCCTCCAGCGTCAAGCGGGCCAGGGCGCGCGTCGGGCAGACCTGGGTGCAGCGGTGGCACTCGTATTCGCAGTAGCCGCTGGCGGGCACCAGCACCGGGGTCCACAGCCCTTCCAGCCCGGCCTGAAGAACGGCAGGCTGCAGGGCGTTGGTCGGGCAGGCTTGCATGCAGGCGCCGCAGCGCAGGCATTTTTCAAGAAAATCCTCCTCGGCCAGGGCCCCGGGCGGGCGCAGGAAAGAACGGACCCGGGCTTTGCGTTCGGGGCTGGACAAAGGCAGGGCGGCGGCGACCAGACCCAAACCGGCCGCGCCCAGCAGGCGCCGTCGGCCCAGGTCGATGGCCGGCCTCCTGCCGCGGCCGGGGAGACCGAAGCGCAGGTCGATGGCCGCCGTGGGGCAGTCTGCCAGGCAGTTGCAGCAGAGGACGCACTCCGACTTCATGTAGTCCTTGTAGGGGCTGCCGTAGAAGGTGCAATGACCGGCGCAGGCGTTGCATTTCACGCAGGCGTCATTGACCGCCAGGCGCAGGAGGGAGAATTTCGCCAGCACACCGTACAGGGCGCCCAACGGGCAGAGGGTGTTGCAGAAAAAGCGTCGGCGGCGCAGGTTCAACAGCAGCAGAACGAGGAAGATCGAGCCGATGGCAATGGCCTGGATCGAGGTCCGCTGGCTGACGAAGAGCAGGAGCCGGCGGCCGAGGGCGTAGAGCGGCTCGGGACCTGCCTCCAGGGCGCGCTGCAGGAGAGCGTTGGCTCCGGGCAGGATGACGGTGGCGCCGCTGCGTGTCAGCAGCGCGATCGGGTCGAGCCAGCCCAGGAGCTGGACGGAGAAAAGCGAGGCCGTCAGCAGCACGATCAGCAGCAGGTATTTCAAGCGCAGTTCCGGCCGTTCGACCGCGGCTTTTTTCGGCGGGCGCGGGCCCAGCCAGGTGAAAAACTGGTGCAGCGCGCCGAAAGGGCACACCCAGCCGCAGAAGAAGCGGCCGAGGATCAGGGTGAGCAGCAGCGGCACCAGCGCCAGCAGGAAGACGCGCAGAAAGGGGCGGACCAGCAGGCCCAGCCACAGGAAGAGGGGGTCGATGTAAAAGAAAAAGCCGGCCCAGGAGGGACGCGTGGCCCCGCCTTCGGCCAGGCGGACGAGAAGGTAGAAAAAGAGGACGAGGAACAGAAACTGGCTGAGGATGCGCAGCCGCTGCAGCCGCCGTCCCTGCCTGCTGTTCATGGCGGGCTCAGGCGGTCAGGCTCTTGAGAGCGATCCGGGCGATGTCGATCTCGCCCATCCGGCGCGCATGGGCCGCCTGCAGGAATTCCAGCTCGCGGGCGTCGCGGCCGAACAGCACCGCGGCGGCCACGTCGGCGTGCATGATGTGGGTCGAGGCGATGACCGTCCGCCGCTCCTCCACGTCGCTCAGGCGCCCGCCCACCGGGCCGTTGCGCATGAGGACGCGCCAGGCGTCGACCACCACCAGGTGGCTGCGGAAACCGGCGGCGAGCTCGGCGATGTTCTCGCCCATGTCGCGATGCAGCTTGCCGCGGTTGCCGCCCAAGATGCCGTAGAGGTTCTTCATGGCGATGGTCAGCCCCGAACTGCCATGGTGCTTGAGCACCGGCACGTTGATGAACTTGTCGACCTCCAGATGGTCGCGGTATACCGGCCACTTGCCAAGGTACTCGCCCCGGAAGTCGTGCAGGGCCAGGCGGTTCTCGTCGCAGAAGCGCAGCTCGGCCCCGGCTTTGCGGGCGGCGGCGGCGATGCCGCTGCGCTGGTAGCAGTCCTCGGCCCGGTGGCAGGTGTTGTCCATGACCACCACGTTTTTCGCCCCCGCGGCATAGGCGAGCTCGATGACCGCGCGCAGTACCTCGGGATTGGTGCAGGCGGCCTGCTCCACGCTGCGGTTCCAGCCGATGTTGGGCTTGACCATGACCACGTCGCCGCGGGAAACGATCTTGCCCATGCCGCCGAGTTCGGCGATCGCCCTTTGGGTCGCCTCGTAGGGCGAGTTCCCCTTGACCTGGACCACCGCTCCCGCCTGGACGGGACGGGCGGGAGCCGTTGCCTGATTCTCCCCGCGCGCGGCCAGGGGCAGGAGAATGGCCGAAGACGCCACCATGCCGTTCCTGAGAAATGATCTTCTTTTCATGGACTCATTCTACCGGAACGCGGGCAGGCGGTCAATGCACCGCGGCGGCGCCGACTATTTCAAGCTTTTCAGCAGCTCCACCATGAAGTCCCAGACCTTGCCGATCGACTCCACGTGGATCTTCTCGTCGGGAGAATGGGGGTTCTTCAGCGTCGGGCCGAAGGAGATCATGTCCATCCCCTCCTTCTTGTCGCCGATGATGCCGCACTCCAGGCCGGCGTGGATGGCCTCCACGTGCGCGTCCTTGCCGGACAGCTTGCGGTAGACCTCCTTGCAGCGGGCCAGCAGCGGCGACTGCAGGTTGGGCTGCCACGAAGGGTAGCCGTTGCCGCTGACGGCGTCGGCGCCGGCCAGGCGGGCCAGGGCCTCGATTCTCCACGTCAGGGCGTGCAGGCGCGACATCACCGAGCTGCGCTGGCTGGTGACGATCTCCAACTTGCTGTTGGCGATGCGCACGCTGGCCTCATTGTTCGAGGTCTCGACCAGACCCTTCATCTCGGTGGACATGGCGGCCACGCCGTGGGGCAGGGCGATGAGCAGGTCGAGGATGCGGCCGCTGTCGGCCGTGTTCAGCGGGCGCTTGCCCATGGTCTCGAGCTGGAGTTCGGCGCTGATCTTCATGTTGGGGTCGGTCTTCTTGAACTCGCGCCGGAAGACGGCCTCGGTGTCGGCGACGATCTTCTCGATCGTTTTGAAGCTGTCGCGGTGGACGAAGATGTCGGCCCACGCGTCGCGGGGGATGGCGTTGTGGGCGGTGCCGCCCGAGATGTCGGCCAGGCGGATGTCGTGCTCGCGGCGCAGCTGCTGCAGGACGCGCACCAGGACGCGGATGGCGTTGGCGCGCTCCTCGTGGATGTTGACCCCGGAATGTCCGCCGGTCATGGCGCCGGCCTTGACGCGCGCCATGACGAAGCCGTCGGGCGCGTCCTCGTAGTGCACGCTCAGGCTGATGCGCGTATCGCGGCCGCCGGCGCAGCCGACGGTGAACACGCCCTCGTCCTCGGAGTCGACGTTGAGCAGGATCTTGCCCTCGATGAAGTCGCCGCTCAGCGCATTGGCGCCGGTCAGCCCGGTCTCCTCGTCCACGGTGAACAGCAGCTCCAGGGGCGGGTGGGCCAGTGACTTGTCCAGCGCCATAACCATGGCCAGCGCCAGGGCGATGCCGTTGTCGGCGCCCAGGGTGGTTTGGTCGGCCTTCAGCCACTCGCCGTCGTACACAAAGCGGATGGGGTCCTTGGCGAAGTCGTGGGGCGAGTCGGCCGTCTTTTCGCAGACCATGTCCATATGGCCCTGGATGACCACGGCGCCGGAGCGCTCGTAGCCCGGACTGGCCTTGACCCGGATCACCACGTTGCCGACCTTGTCCTTCTTGGCCTGCAGCCCGTTTTTCTCGGCCCATTCCAGCAGGAAGGCGCCGATCTTCTCCTCGTGCTTGGAACAGCGCGGTATGGCGCTGATCCTTTCGAACAGATCCAAAACCTCTTTTGTTTTTTGATGCTTGATATTCATTCAACCGCTCCTTTAGAAAATTTCGTGGGACGTTCTCGGGAAAAAAAACTATAAAGGAAAATAGCCAAAAAGTCAATCGTCTTGCAACCGCCACCCGCGCCGGCTATAATATGGGAAAATGCGCACGATGACCCAGTTTTTGCTCCTGCTCGCCCTGGCCCGCGGAGTCATCAGCGCTTCTCCCCAGGAGATCATGCCCGAGATCTCCTGCTGCGACGGCCAGGCGATCCGCGCCGCCATGACCGAGGAGGCCCTGGCGCGGGTCGTGGCCCTCAGCGAGTCCGACCGGCGGCGGCCCGCCGACTACCTGAGCCTGCAGGCCTACGAGAAAGTGCGCCGGATCCTGCCCGTTGACACGCAACAGCGCCTGGACTTCCTGCGCGGCCTGCTGCACGAAGACGCGGGCGACGCCGACGGCAAGGAGTTCCGCGCCCTGGTCGGCAACTTCGTCCTGGGCATGACCCTGGAGATCGGCAATACCTTCCAGGACGAGTATGACCAGGTACAGATCTGCCTGGAACAGGCCGGCCGCCTCCTGAGCGAACTGGAAAAGATGCCCGACCTGGGCGAGGGGGCCCTGTCCCGGGCCATGTTCCGCGCCGGCGTCTCCGACCGCGAGCTGCGCCGCCTGCGTTCCCTAGAGCGCAAATGGAAGACGGCCGCGCCGCGCGCCGCCCCTTTCGACGAATTCAACCTCCTGAAGAGGAATGCCATGGGCCGTTCAGCCGACCCCGACCAGCGGGTGCTGTTCGTGCTGGCGGCCGAGTACAACCCGCGCTTCCCCTTCCTCGACGAGTTCCTGGCGAACTACCGCCGCCAGGCCGGCGAAATCCGCATGGTGGCGCGCCGGATCAACGAGCTGCTTGCCTTTCTGAAAGAATAGGTGAAAAGTGAATGGTGAAAAGTAAAAAGTGACAGCCGGAGATCAATCTCCTTCTGTTCTTCTTACATTTCACTTCTCACTTTTTACTTTTCACATCTTTTTTCCGCCTCGACGATGACGGCGTAGCCGCTGCGGAAGAACAGCAGGCGGTCGAGCTGGGAGAACGCCCAGAACAGCGGATAGAGAAGGGAGTACAGGCGATAGCTCTTCTTCACCGCCTGCAGTTTTTTCAGGCTGCTGGGGGCGATGCCCGAGCCGGGGGCGCGGTCGCGGCAGAGGAGCTTCACATAGGCCCAGTTGATGGCCAGTTCCAGGAACTCGGTGAAGAACTTGGCGTAGGAACCCGTGCGCCCGGGCCGCAGGCCGGCAGCCGCCAGCAGGACTTCCAGCTGCGGGATGGTATAGCCGGTGCGCACATGGCCGTACTCGAGGTTGTTCATCCCCGTCCAGCGCTTCAGGCGCACCACCAGCTTGCGCTCGTCGCCGTTGGGCGTGGTCACCACGGCCCGGCCCCCGGGCTTCAGCACGCGGATGAATTCGGCGACCAGGCGCTCGGGATGCCGCAGGTGCTCGTGGACGTCGATGCTGACCAGCAGGTCGAAATGGCCGTCGGAAAAAGGCAGGTTGCAGGACTCCTTGTCCAAAAGATGAACCGGGGCGCCCAACAGCGCCTCCATGTCGGGACGGGCCTCGTCCTCGAATTCGGCCCAGGCCCAGTCGCCGCCGCGGAGGCGCAGGTGGTGGTTGATGGCGCCGTTGTTGTCGCCGCAAGTGAGCAGCAGGCAGCTCCGGTCCAGGCCATGGCCCACATAGCCTTTCAGGGCACGCACCTTCATCTGTTTTTTCAGCGAGCGGCGGAACATGCGCAGCTGCCAGGGCAGCGACTTGGGGTCAGTCATGGGCCGATTCTATCCCCGCGACGGAACGTTTGTCAAACACGATGAAGGCTGAAGAGTTGAAGGGTAGAAGAGTAAACGAGTAGACGAGGCAACGGCGCTGACAACAAGCTCTTTTCTTATCTCTTTTCCCCTTCAACTCTACCCTTCTACTCGTCCACCCGTCTACCCGTCCACCCGTCTACCCGTCCACCCGTCTACCCGTCCACCCGTCTACCCGTCCACCCGTCCACCCGTCTACTCGTCCACCCGTCTACTCGTCCACCCGTCTACTCGTCCACCCGTCTACCCGTCCACCCGTCTACTCGTCTACCCGTCTACTCGTCTACCCGTTAACCCTTCTGCCCTTCTACAATGGATTGGCTGTCTGGGTTGACCATCCCCCCATCCTCGTCATACAATAGCCTCTCGCCGGCGGCGCTGGACGCCGCCGGGAGAGAGGATTCCAGAATTCATGAACAGCAGGTGGCAATACTACAAGAGGCTGGTGGCGCTGTACCGCAGCTACCGCCGCCGCCAGGCGATCGTCCCCGTCCCGCCCCTGCGCCTGTGGCTGGAGATCAGTTCCCGCTGCAACCTGCGCTGCGGCGCCTGCCCCAACAAGGACCTGCCCGGCAATCAGAAGGGCGACATGGAGTGGCCGCTGTTCAAGAACGTCGTCGACCAGGCCAGCGAGTTCGCCTTCGAGATCAACCTGCACCACCGCGGCGAGTCGCTGCTGCACCCCGAGGCCGGGCGCTTCATCCGCTATGCGGGCGCGACGGGGGTTTCCTGCCGCCTGCACACCAACGCCACGCTGCTGCGGGGCAAGCTCAGCGACGAGATCCTGGGCTCGGGATTGCAGCGCCTCTCGGTATCCTTCGACGGCTTCAACGCCGCCGCCTACGAGGCGAACCGCCTGGGCGCCAGCTTCGCGGAGGTAAGCGGCAACGTGGCCGACTTCCTGGAGCGCCGCCGACGGCTGAAGCAGCGCCATCCGCGGGTGACCATCGAGGCCATGGCGCTTCCTCCGGTCAAGGACAACGCCCGGCGCCGCGA
>JALOLC010000011.1 GCA_025456175.1 Acidobacteriota bacterium
GGGGCCGGTGGAGGTCATCGCCGACGACGAGCGCCTGCGCGCCATCATGCCCGGGCTCCGCGGCGAAAGGGTCCTGGGCTTCGATATCGAGGTGCGGCCGACCTTCAAGAGCGGCGACAGCTTCCCTCCGGCGCTGGTGCAAATGGCGGGGGAGAGTGCGGTCTACTTGGTCCAGCTGAAGAGAATCGCTGACCTTTCCCCTTTGGGCGAGCTGTTCGCCGATAACCAGGTCATCAAAGCCGGCGTAGCCATCACCGGCGACATCGCCAAGCTCCACGAGATCGTCCCCTTCGAGCCGGCCAAGTTCGTCGAGCTGGGCAAGATGGCGGCGAAGAGGGGATTCAAGGCCAGCGGCGTGCGCACCCTGGCCGCAAATCTCCTGGGACTGCGCATCTCCAAGGGCGCGCAATGCTCCAATTGGGAACGCTCCGAACTGACTCCGGCGCAGATCCACTACGCGGCCACCGACGCCTGGGTTTGCCGCGAAATCTATCTGTTTTTGGAGAAATGCGGAGCTCCGATTTAAATGGCATTGGCTGAGCCTGGATCGCTTGAGTCATTCATCCGCCTGGAGGCCAGCCAGCGGCGGCTGAAGCTGCCCCGGGACGGAGCGGCCGTGCTGGCCGGCCTCGACTACGAGCTGGAGATCGAAATAAAGAACGAAGCGCTGCGCCGTTTCTTCAGGCACCACGAATTGCCGGGCCGGCCCGAGCGCATCATCCCCTCGCCGCGGCCGCGCGGCTACCGCACGACCAGCAAGCGTCGCTGCCGCCATGCGGCTTTTGGCGGCCGCCAGGGACGGGAAATCGCTCACGACGCGTTTTTCAGCGCCGGAGAGGGAGCGGCCATGCTCGAGCCTGAAGAGCATGGCCGGATCTTCGCTTTCCTTGAGGAACGCCTGCAGGACCCCGCCTTTGCCCCCCTGGCCCGCGCCCTCAATTTCATCATCATCCGCGGCACGTACGAGGAATTCTTGGTCGTATTCAATCTACAGGCCATGAACCGCGGGCTCCATCGCCTGCTGCTGCGTGCGGCCGCCGCCCTGCGCCTCCAGGAAGCCAAGGTCAGTTCGGTTTTCCTGATCATAGACCCCAGCCGTTCATCCTATTATCTGGAGGCCGACACTCCTCGGGGGGCCTTCCCCATCAAGCGGTTGTTCGGGCCCAAAGGCTTCCGCCTGAAGGTCGGCAGCGTCAGCTTCTTTGTTCCGCCCCTGGCTTTTTCCCAGGTCAACGAGTCGATTCTCCTGCCGCTGGTCGAAGGGGCCCGCAGCCTGCTGGCCCTGGAAAAGGGTGTGCGTCTCCTCGACCTGTACTGCGGCTACGGACTGTTCGCCTTCACGTTGGGAAGAGACTACCGCGAGGTCATTGCCGTTGATGAAGCCCAGGCCTCGGTCCGCGCCGGACGCGATATGACAGCGCGGACTCCCGGTTATCAGCGCATCCGCTTCCTGGCCGCGGCGATCGAGCGCCGCAGCCTGGAGACGGCGCTGCCGCCGCCGCTGCGGCCCGGGGAGGAGGACGTCCTCCTCGATCCTCCCCGCCACGGCGCGGGCGCCGTCGTCATCGGTTCCATTGCCCGCCGCCGTCCGGGGCGGGTCCTGCACCTTTTCTGCGCTGCCGAGGAAATGCCCCCGGCCATCGGCCACTGGCGCCGCGAGGGATACTTTGTCCGGCGCGTCCTTCCCCTGGACATGTTTGCCGGCACCCCCCAGCTGGAGACGATGGTGCTCCTGACCCCGGCTTGAGCCTAGGGCTTTTAGAAATCGGTTTACGGTAATTGCCATAAATTGAAATCGGTTTAGGGTGGAAGGTTTAAGGTTAAGGGAAGAGATGCGCTCCACCTTACACCCTGAACCTTACACCGATTGCCATCATTTCCTGCCGACTCGCTCATTGAGCTCGGCTTTAAGTCAGGCTCTGTTTGTGCTATGATGCAGCCAATCCACGTTCGAGGAAATGCAATGATCAAGGTGATTGACTGGCTGAAACAGAACCGCAAGCTGCTTTTTTCCCTGGAGATCACGCCGCCCGATCGCGGCAAGAGCATGGACGACATCCTGTCCAGCATCGATCCGCTCATGCATTTCGAGCCCCAGTTCATCAACGTCACCTATCACCAGCCGCACATGGTCTACGAGGAGAAGGACGGGGTCATCACCCGGCGGCCGCGGCGCAAGAAGCCCGGCACCGTCGGCATCTGCAGCGCCATCAAGAACCGCTTCCAGGTCGAGCCGGTGCCGCACCTGATCTGCGGGAGCTTCAACCGCTACGAGACCGAGGACACGCTCATCGATCTCCATTACCTGGGCATCCGCAACATCATGGCCCTGCGCGGCGACCCGCCCCCGGGCCAGGCGCGCTACATTCCTGAAAAGGAAGGCCACCACTACGCCAACCAGCTGGTCGAACAGATCGCCCAGCTGAACCACGGCAAGTACATCGACGATTTGGAAGACCCTTTCCCCACCGATTTCTGCATCGGCGTGGCCGGCTATCCCGAGAAGCACTTCGAATCGCCCAACCTGGACAAGGACCTGCGCTATTTAAAAGGCAAAGTGGACGCGGGGGCGGAATACGTCATCACCCAGATGTTCTACGATTTCCGCCTGTACCGGGAGTTCGTGGAAAAAGCCAGGGCCATCGGCATCCAGGCGCCCATCCTCCCGGGGCTCAAGCCGCTGGTCAACCGCAGGCAGATCCAGACCATCCCCAGCTCCTTTCATGTCAACATACCCGCGGAGCTCGTCGCGGCCATCGAGGAGGCGCGCACCAAGGAGCAGGCCTTCGCCAGCGGCATCCGCCACATGGCCAGGCTGGTCGAGGAGCTGATCGCCTACGGCGTGCCGGGAATCCACGTGTTCACCATGGGGCAGGGCCACGCCGCCAGGGCGCTGCTGGAAGCCGTTTTCGCCGGCAAGCCCTAGAGCGGCCGTCAAGGGAGGCACCTTGCGCAAGCCCGGCATCGGCAAGCGCCTGCTCGAGAAGGTCCTGATCCTCGACGGCGCCATGGGCACGGCCATCATGGCCGCCAATCCAGGCCCCGACGACTACCAGGGCCATGACGGCTGCCACGACTTCCTCGCCATCTCCAGGCCCGACCTCATCGCCGGGATCCATGCCGCCTACCTGGAGGCAGGCTGCGACATCATCGAGACCAACACCTTTGGCGCCCAGGCGGGCGAGCTGGCCAAGCACGGGCTGCAGACGCGCACGTACGAAATCAATCTCCAGGCTTCCCGGCTGGCCGCAAAAACCGCCGCCGATTACCGCTCGCGGGAGCAGCCGCGCTACGTGGCCGGATCGATCGGGCCCGGCTCACGCCTGCCCAGCCTGCAGCAGGTTGCTTTCACTGAGCTGGAGGACTCGTATTACACCCAGGCGCTCGGGCTTTTCGACGGCGGCGTCGACCTGTTCCAGGTGGAAACATGCCAGGACATGCTGCAGGCCAAGGCCGCGCTGCGCGCCCTGGGCCGCGTTTTCAGGGAAAAGGGAAGCGCCCGTCCGGTCAGTGTCCTGGTCACCCTGGAAAAAAACCGCATGCTGCTGGGCACCGAGATGGCCACGGCGCTGGACACGTTCCTCCCTTTTCCCCTGTTCGCCTTCGGCGTCAATTGCGGCACCGGCCCGGAAGGGATGGCCGAGGCGGTCAGGACCCTGTCGGCATCGTCCCCATTCCCCCTGGCCGTAATGCCCAATGCCGGCCTGCCGAGGTACAAGAACGGCAATTATGGATATGACCTGGAGCCGGCCGCCTTCGCCGGCCAGCTGCGCGATTTCGTGAGGGAGAGCGGCGCCGCCATCGTCGGGGGCTGCTGCGGCTCGACGCCCAGGCATATCCGCGCCCTGGCGCGGGCTGTCGGCGGCGCGGCCCCTGCCGACCGCAGGAAGGTGCCGCGCCGGAGCCGGGCGACCTCCCTGTTCGCCAGCCAGGAATTCCGCGTGCGGCCGCGGCCGCTGATCATCGGCGAGCAGACCAATGCCACCGGCAGCCGCCGGTTCAAGGCGGCGCTTCTGGACGAAGACCTCGACGCCATGCTGGCCGTGGCCCAGGAACAGGCGCGCGAAGGAGCCCACCTGCTCGACCTGAACGTGGCCTTCGCCGGCCGCGACGAGGCGCGCGACATGGGGCGGGTCGCGGCCAGGCTGAACATGCAGAGTCGCCTGCCGCTGATGCTGGACAGCGCCAGCATCCCGGCGCTGGAGGCGGGGCTGAAGGGTTGCGCCGGCCGGGCAGTGATCAATTCCATCAACCTCGAGGACGGTGGCCCCCGCGCCGAGGCGATACTCGCTCTGGCCCGGGATTTCGGGGCGGCGGTGGTCTGCCTGGCCATCGACGAGAAAGGCATGGCCCGCGACCGGGACAGAAAGGTTTCCGTCCTGAGGCGGCTTCACGACTTGGCCCATCGGCGCGGCCTCGACCCCGGGGATATCTTTCTCGACCCGTTGACCTTTACCCTGGCCTCGGGCGACCCTGGCCTGGTTGCCAGCGGCGTCGAGACGCTGGCGGCGCTGCCGCTCATCAAGAAACTCATGCCCAGGGCCCAAACCCTGCTTGGCGTCAGCAATATCTCCTACGGCCTGCAGCCATCCGCAAGGCGGATCGTCAACGCCGTCTTCCTCTACCACGCCGTCCAAAATGGCCTCGACGCGGCCATTTTTCATGCCGCCCGCATCCTGCCGCTCAACCGCATCGACCCCCAGGAGATCCGCCTGGCCGAAAACCTCATTTTCAACCGCCGGCAAGAAACAGGCGACCCGTTGCGCGCCATCATGGATCACTTTCAGGACCGGGAAACGGCCCCGGCCGGCACCGCTCCGGCCGCCAGCCCCGAAGAGCGACTCCGTGAGGCGGTGCTCAGCGGCAGCCCCGCCGGCCTGGAAGCCGACCTGGCCCTGCTGGCCGAGAAGATCCCCCCGCTGGACATCGTCAACCTGCACCTGCTGAAGACCATGGCTGAGGTCGGAGGGCTTTTTGAAAAAGGGATCATGCAGCTGCCCTTCGTGCTGCAGGCGGCCGAGGTGGTCAAGGCGGCGTTGGACCTCCTGGAGCCGCGCCTGCCGAAGGCCGGCAGGGGCCTGCGCGGCACCGTGGTGCTGGCCACGGTAAAGGGCGATGTCCACGATATCGGCAAGAACCTGGTCGACATCATCCTGCGCAGCAACGGCTACCGGGTAATCAATCTCGGCACGAACCAGGGGGGGGAGGAGATCGCCGCCGCCGTGGCCAGGCACCAGCCAGACCATATCGGTTTGAGCGCCCTGCTGGTCCGCTCCACGCTGGAGATGACGGGGATCCTGCGTCATCTGCATGAGCGGGGTATCGGCGTCCCCGTAATCTGCGGCGGCGCCGCCCTGACGCCGGCGTTCGTCAACACGGCCCTGAAGCCCGCCTACCGGGGGAAAGTCAATTATGGCGCCGACGCCTTCGCGGCCATGAAGCTCATGGCTGGGAGCGCGGGTGCCCCGGTTAAGCCACAGGTCCGCAAGGGCAAAGCCCGGGCAAAGACGCCGGCCATTGCCTGCGCACCGCCCCCCGCTGTCGCGCCCCCCTTTCTCGGCAGCAGGATCGTGCGCTGGGACCTGGAGGATGTCCTGCCTTTCCTGGACAAGCGCGTGCTGGTCAAGGCCCGCTGGCGCATGCGGCCGGGAGCCGAGGCCGAGCGTTTCTTCGCCCAGACCCTGGCCCTGCTCCGCAAGGGCGGCGGCCTGCGCTTTTCCTCCATTTACGGGTATTTCCGCTGCCGGCGCCAGGGCAGAAACCGGCTGCTGCTGTGTGCCGGCGGCGACGAGTTCGCCTTCGATTTCCCTTGCCGCGAAGGCGTCTCCCTGGCCGACTATTTCGCCAGGAACGAGGATGTGGTCCCCTTGTTCATCGTCAGCTGCGGGGCCAGGGTGGCGCGTCTGGAAAAAAAGCTTTTCGCCGCCGACCAGTTCAACCGCTACTTCCTGCTGCACGGTCTTGCCGTGGAGCTGGCCGAGGGGCTGGCCGCGGCCATGCACTGCCGCATCCGCTCGGAGCTTGGCCTGGGGACCAGGCAGGGGAGGCGTTTCAGCCCCGGCTACCCGGCCTGGCCGCGCCTCTCTGACCAGGAGAAGCTGGTTCGCATCCTCGCCGCCAAGCGCATCGGCATCGGCCTGAGTGAAAGTTTCCAGCTCTTGCCCGAGCTGAGCGTCAGCGCCATGGTCGTCCGCCATCCCCAGGCCGGTTGCCGCTGATGGCCATAAGGGGGCCAAAAAAAAATCTGGCAACTCCGCCGGCGGCCATCTCCGCTATGGAGGAGAGGTTCGAATCGTGGCGTCAGCGGATCAGCCTGTTCCTGGGGCCGCTTCTGGCCTTTTTCCTGCTCATCCTGCCCATGCCTGGGCTGTGCCGCGATGCCCACGTCCTGGCGGCAATCATCGGCTGGATCGTGGTCTGGTGGATCGGGGAGCCGATCCCCATCCCGATCAGCGCCCTGCTGGGGGCGGTCCTCTGCATCCTGGGCGGTGTGGCCGACGCCAGGACGGTCCTGGCCCCCTTTGCCGAGCCGACCATCTTCTTGTTCATGGGCAGCTTCATCCTGGCTCGGGCCATGAGCGTCCATGCCCTGGACCGCCGCTTCGCCTTCGCCATCCTGGGCAACCGCTGGATCGCCGAGCGCTCCTGGCGCATCCTGTTCGCCTTCGGCGGGATCGCCGCCTTTCTCTCGCTCTGGATCAGCAACACCGCCACCACGGCCATGATGTTCCCCATCGGCATCGGCATCGTCTCCGCCATGGCCGGCCTGCTGGAGAAGCAAAGCGGCCGCAGGATCGACCCAACCCGCTTCCGTTTCGCCACCGCAATGATGCTGATGGCCGCCTACGCCTCCTCGGCCGGCGGCATCGGCACCCCGGTGGGGACGCCGCCGAACCTGATCGGCATCGCCATGATCGAGAAGTTCGCCGGCGTGAAAATCCCCTTCTTCCAGTGGATGCTCTTCGCCGTGCCCATGCTGCTGGTTATGTATCTCGTGCTTTTCCTCCTCCTGGTTGTCCTGCACAAGCCTGAGCTGCCCGTGATCAAGGGCAGCCGTGAGTACGTGCGCCAGGAGCTGGAGAGCCTCGGCCCCTGGAGCCGCGGACAAAAGAACACCCTGGCCGCGTTCCTGGTGACCGTCGCCCTTTGGGTAACACCGGGATTCCTGTCCGTGTTCTGGGGAACTGCGTCACCGCCTGCCCAGTGGTACGGCGGGCACCTGCCCGAAGCGGCCGCGGCGCTGATCGGGGCGGGCCTGCTGTTCCTGCTGCCCGTGAACTGGAGGAAAAAGGAGTTCACCATCACCTGGCGGCAGGCCGCTGACATCGACTGGGGCACGCTGCTGCTGTTCGGCGGGGGACTGAGCCTGGGGAACCTGATGTTCTCGCTGGGGCTGGCTGACCACGTCGGCCGGTCGCTGCTGCGCTTGTCCGGGGCCGAATCGCTCTGGGGCGTCACCCTGGCTGCCGTCTTCATCGCCATCCTGGCCAGCGAGGCGACTTCGAACACGGCGGCGGCCAACATGGTGGTGCCCGTCGTCATTTCCCTGGCCCTGGCCGGCGGCTTCAACCCGGTGCCGCCGGCTCTGGGCGCCATCCTCGGCTGCAGCTGGGGCTTCATGCTCCCGGTCTCCACGCCTCCCAACGCCATCGTTTATGGTTCCGGGCTGGTTCCGATCACCAGGATGATCCGGGCCGGCGCCATTTTCGACCTGGCGGGCGGGCTGGTGATCTGGGCGGGCTTGCGCCTGCTGCTCCCCCTGGTCGGCCTGGCCTAGGGGCTCTTTTCGGCCCGCGGTTGACTTTTAAGCGAATGCTTTCTATAATTTCCCTGATGAAAAGCGATTTCCCGGGATTTTTTTAATGGAAGAGTTCACTTGCCCAGAGGGGCTGGGCCACCATTTCCCCTTCCTGCTGCAGAAGAACCTGGACGCCATCGAAAAAGCCTTCGGCTTGGAGATCTCCCTGCGCGGGGACAAGGTCATGTACTCGGGCAACGGCTCCCAGGCCAGAAAATTCAAGAAATACCTGCAGCACCTGGCCTTGCTCCAGGAGGAGAACGGCAAGCTGCAGGACCACGACATCCAGTTCAGCCTGAACCTGGTAGCGGAAGGGAAGATCGAGCAGTTCCAGGAGGACATTTTCAAGAAGCACATCATCAAGGTGGACGGCAAGGAGGTCTATCCCAAGACCTACAACCAGCGCACCTATGTCAATGCCATCCAGGAGAAGGCCATGGTGTTCGGCATCGGCCCGGCCGGCACCGGCAAAACCTTCCTGGCCATCGCCATGGCCCTGAACTTCCTCACCGCCAAGCGGGTGGAGCGCATCGTCCTGACCCGTCCCGTTGTTGAGGCGGGAGAGAAGCTGGGCTTCCTGCCCGGGGACATCCAGCAGAAGATCAACCCCTACCTGCGCCCGCTCTACGATGCCTTGTACTATCTGATCGGCTTCGAGCGCACCTCCGAGCTCATCGAGAAGGGGATCATCGAGATCGCCCCCCTGGCTTATATGCGCGGCCGCACCATCGGCGACGCCTTCATCATTCTCGATGAAGGGCAGAACACCGTCGATTCGCAGATGAAGATGTTCCTGACCCGCTTCGGGCTGAACTCGCGCGTGGTGGTCACCGCCGACATCACCCAGATCGACCTGGAACAGCCCAAGAAATCGGGGATTTTCAAGGCCATCAAGATCCTGAAGGGGGTGCCGGACATCGGCGTGGTGTACCTGTCCATGAAGGACATCGTGCGTCATCCCCTGATCCAGCGCATCATCGAGGCCTACGAAAAGGCGGACAAGTGAACCTCGAGCTGGAACTGAAAAGGAAGAAACGGCCGGCCAAGAGCCAGGACAAGGGCGGCTCTTCGCTGGGCAAGCTGCTGCTGGGCGCCTTCTTCGTCATCGTGGTCGCCAGCATCACGTACGTCCCCCCGGCGCGTTCCATCCCGGAAACGGGCCTGAAGGCCGGCGACATCGCCGACTCCGACATCGTCATCCGCAAGGACATGACCGTCGAGGACAAGGAGATGACCGATGCCAACCGCCGCAAGGCGCTGGCCGCCCTGATCCCGGTGTACGAGTTCAACTGGCAGAAAATCGCCGGCAGCCAAATGCTGCTGAACGAATGGTTCAGCTTCTTCAAGGAGGCGCGCAAGGATTTTTTCCTGAAAAAAACCGACCTGGAAGGCATCCGCACGCGGATTCGCGATGGTTTCGGGCTCGAGCTGCGCCCGCAGCCGCTGCAAGCGCTCATCCAGTCCAACACCTTCGCCAGGATCGATCTGAACCAGTTGCTCCTGGAGACCAGGAAATGGGAAGAGAAGGGCATCCTCATATCCCGCATCGGCGTCCCCAGGGGCAGCGCCGATGAGATCGTCCTTTTCAGCGAGAACAAGGGCTTTTCCCAGGCCCGGCTGAGCGATTTCTATGATCTGAAAGACGTCGAGGCCAACCTGTCGGCGTTTCTCAACGCTTCCCGCCTCGACGCCGTTGAAAGGGAGATCGTCAAGCCGATCCTGCTCGAGTTCATCAGCACCAACGTCACCTACTCCAAGGTGCTGACCCGCCAGCAGGAGGAAAAGGCGCTGGCGCTGGTGAATCCCGTCTTCATTCACTTCAAGAAAGGGCGGATCGTGCTGCGCCATGGCGACGAGATCAACAAGGACCACCTGCGGCTGATCCAGCTGATCGCCGCCGAGGAAAAGACCAGCTCGCGCAAGATCCCGGGCGTCATCTTCATCATGACGCTGCTGGGCGTCTTCTTTTTTTTCTTCTGGCGGCTGAACATCGCCTCCAAGACCGGCGGCATCAACCGCGCCCGGCTGAATTTTGTCTCGGGCATGACCTTCATCGCCAGCGCCATGATCTACCGCCTGGCGCTGTTCATCTACCCGCTGGTGCTGCGCAACATCACCCTGGACCTGCAGGGGGACGCCGCCGGCCTGGTCTACGCCATCCCCTTCGCCGTCGGCTCGCTGATCATCGCCTTCCTGTTCGACCTGCCGAGCGCCGTTGTCTTCTCGTCGCTCAACGCCGTCATCGGCGGCTTCATCTGCGACTGGGACTTCAAGGTCCTGCTCTTCGTCCTGGCCGGCAACCTGGCCGTGGCCTTCGGGGTCGAATACTATCAGCGGCTGAAGCGCTCCTCGATCCTGAAAGCCGGCCTATTCTGGCTGCTGCCGGTCAATATCTTGACCACGCTGATCTTCGCCCTGGGCGAGGACGATGCCGGCTTGAGAAAGGCCGCTTTCTATGTGGCGCTGGGCATTTTATCGGCCCTGCTTTCGGCATTCATCGCCAATTTCCTGATCCCGCTCTGGGAAGTGATATTCAAGCTGGTCACCGACCTCAAGCTGGTCGAGATCACCAACCTGAACCTGCCCTGCTTCCGCGAGATGCTGGAGAAGGCGCCCGGGACCTTCCACCATTCCCAGATGGTCGCATCCCTGGCCGAAGCCGCCGCCCAGGAGCTGGAGCTCTCCCCGCTTCTGGTGCGCGCCATGGCCCTGTACCACGACATCGGCAAGATCGACAACCCCCAGTTCTTCACCGAAAACCAGTCGGTCTACGAGGACGCGCACGGTCAGCTCACGCCGCTGGAGAGCGCCAAGGTCATCATCTCGCACATCGACCTGGGCCTGGAGAAGGCCGAGCGGCTGAAGCTGCCCAAAAAAGTGACCCTGGCCATCACCCAGCACCACGGCACCAAGCTGGTGAAGTATTTCCACGCCAAGGCCAAGGAGCTCAGCGCCGGCCAGCTCGACGGGTTCGACGAGAACATGTTCCGTTATCCGGGGAAGAAGCCGCAGCAGGTGGAGGAAGCCATCATCATGCTGGCCGACCAGGTGGAGGCGGCATCCAAGAGCCTTTCGTCCCCCAACGACAGCGATATCCGCAGCGTCGTGGAAAAGATCATCGCCTCCGACATCGCCGAAAGCCAGTTCGACGAGTGCGACGGCCTGACCTTCAAGGCCCTGAACACCATCGCCGGCAGCTTCTACAACAAGCTGGCGTCGATCTACCACCAGCGCGTCTCCTATCCGGGCTTTGAATTCGAAAAGGGAAAAGACGATGATCGCCATCCAGCATGAGGGCTTCCCCGCTCCCGCCCGGGAGTTCCGCGCCGCCCTGCGCCAGGCGGCCGCCCGCATCGGGCTGAAGGGGCGGGTGACCGTGCGCCTGGCCGGCGCTGAGGAGGTGCGCGCCCTGAACCGCCGCTTCCGCCAACGGGACCGCGCCACCGACGTGCTGAGCTTTCCCCTCGCCGAAAAGCTTCCCGAAGGCAATTATGCCGGCGACATCCTGATCTGCCTGCCCATAGCGGAGAGGCAAGCGCGGCGCGCCGGCCATTCCCGCGAACGGGAGCTGCTGCTGCTGGCGATCCACGGCCTGCTGCACCTGAAGGGTCTCGACCACGTGGCGGACGCGGGGGAGATGCTGGCGCTGCAGGAGCGCCTCTTCGCCGAGCTGGCCAGGGAGATGCCATGAGCATCGCCGGCCTCCTTGCCCTCTTCGTCATCGCCGTCCTGTTCCACCTGCTGGAGAGCAGTTTCGAAAGCTTCTCGCGCATCTCGCTGGCCAAGTTCCTGAAAAGCATCGAGAACCAGCGCCTGCCGCGCTTTCCCTTCGTCGAAAAATTCGACCTGGTCATCCATTCCCTGGAGACGGTCGTCTTCGTGCTGCAGATCATCCTGATGCTTTGCACCTTCCGCGCGCTGCGGACGGCGATCCCCCCGGCGGCGCTGCGCATTTTGCTCGTCGGCCTGTTCTACCTCGTCTTCTTCAACGTGGTCTTCTATATCGCCGCCTACCGCAACCGCGAAGCCGTGCTGCGCCGCCTGATCTTCCTTTTTCCCGTCGCCTGGTTCATCTTCTATCCCCTGAACTTCATCTTTTCCCTTTTCCTGAAGGAGAGCCCGCCCGAGCCGGGCGAAAACGAAAGCGAGGAGATCACCGACGAACAGCTGGAGGTCTTCCTCGAGGAGGGGGCCAAGGAGGGGGTCATCGAGAAGGAGGACCAGGAGATGATCGAGAGCGTCCTCGAATTCGGGGACACCCTGGTCAAGGAAATCATGACCCCGCGCGTGAACATCACCCACGTGCATATCGACGCCGGCCTGGAGGAGGTGGTGGCCACGATCCGGGAAAAGAAGAAGTCGCGCTTTCCGGTCATCGCCGACAAGCTCGACAACGTGGAAGGCATCATCCTGGCCAAGGACGTCCTGGACTACTGGGGCCGCGGCGACTTCAACCTGCGCGAGATCCTGCGCCCGCCCTTCTTCATCCCCGACACCATGCGCATCCTGGAGCTGCTGAAGGAGATGCAGCGCACCAACCAGAAGTTCGCCATCGTCAGCGACGAGTTCGGCGGCGTCTCCGGGGTGATCAGCATGGAGGACATCATCGAGGAGATCGTCGGCGACATCAAGGACGAATACGACGAGGACCTCGAGCCGATCGCCCGCGACCGCGACGGCTGGACGGTGCGCGGCGACACCAGCATCTACGAGCTCAACGAGTCATTGGGCATCGAGATCGACGACAGCGCTGATTACCAGACCGTAGCCGGCCTGATCAGTTCCCAGCTGGGCAGGATCCCCTCGATCCAGGACCGCATCACCGTCGCGGGCCATGTCTTTGAGGTGCGGGAGATGGACCGCAACCGCATCAAGACCGTCCGCATCACCCATGACCCGAACTGAAGCCCGGCACTCGGGCTACGTGGCCCTGGTGGGCCGCACCAATGTCGGCAAGTCGACCTTCCTGAACGCCCTGATCGGGGCCAAGATCGCCATCGTCTCGGCCAAGCCGCAGACCACGCGGCGCAAGGTGCTGGGCATCAAGACCACGGAGCGCGGCCAAGCCATCTTCTTCGACTGCCCCGGCATCCACAAGCCGCACTTCCGGCTGAACGAACGCATGATGAAGGAGGTCCGCGACGCGCTCCATGACGCCGACCTCGTCCTCTATTTCGTCGACATCGGCGCCCCGCAGGCCGACGAGTTCATCTTCGCCCTGCTGGCCGAGGCCGCGTCTGCGCGGGACGATACTGCGGGCAAGCCCGTCTTCCTGGTGATCAACAAGATCGACACGCTGAGCAAGGGGCGCATACTGGAAAAAATCCAGGAATACAAGGACGCCTTCCCCTGGAAGGAGATCATCCCCATCTCGGCCCTCAAGGGAGACAACCTGGACCTGATCGAAGACCTGATTTTCCGCTGCCTGCCCGCGGGCGAGGATTTCTACCCGGCCGAGGAGACCACCCTGCAGGGCCAGGCCTTCTATGTCGGCGAGCTGATACGCGAAAAGGTGCTCGACCGTGTCGAGGACGAGCTGCCGTTCACCACCACGCTCAAGGTCGAGGAGATCAAGGACCGCGGCGAGGTGGTCTACGTGCGCGCCGAGATCTTCGTGGAAAACCCGGCGCAAAAAAAAATCGTCATCGGCAGGCAGGGCGGGCTGATCAAGCGCATCGGCACCGATGGCCGCCTGGCGCTGGAGGAATACTTCGCCAAGAAGGTGTTCCTTGACCTCCACGTCAAGGTCGTGCCCAACTGGCGCAACTCACCCCAGGTTCTCCACGAGATCTTCGACTGAGCGCCGCCCCACGGTTTTTTCCCCCCCCGCCGTCGGTTTTCCTGGTTGCTATTTCCACTTAAATATAATAAAATACAAGACAAGCCAATGCCAATGATAAAAACGCTGCGCGCCAAGTTCCTGCTCTCTTTCATCTTGATCGGCCTGGCCAACATCGTCCTCTCCTTGCTAATGATCCTGGGCGTCGTCCATGCGACCAACAGCCGTATGGCCCGGAAGAATTTCGTGCGCTGGGCGCAGGACTTCGAGGCCATGGCCGAGCCGAATTTCATCTATTTCAACTACATGAATCTGTCGGCGCAGACCGAGGACATTCTCCGGGGCAATCCCCTGGACTTCATCATGCTGTCCGACGCCCAGGGCAAGGAGATCTTCTTCAAGGGTCCCGAAGGCCTCAAGGACGGGCTCACGCCCGAGCGCATCCCCCTTGGCGGCGAGCCCGTTGCCGCGTCCTTCGCCGGCCGCCCCTACCTGCTGCTCAAGCTGCCGGTGAAAGTCGCCACTGCCGACACGCAGTGGGGGAGCATCCTCTTCGGTCATTCCAGCGAGGAGAACCGCGCCATCCTGGCCCAGCTGCGCCTGAATGTCCTTCTCATCTCGGCGGTGCTGCTGGCGGCTTTCAGCGCCCTCATCGTCCTCATCAACCGCAAACTGACCGAGCCGATCCAGCTGCTGAAGAACGGCCTGGAGAAGGTCAGTTTCGGGGATTTTTCCCACCGCATCCAGATCCACTCCAACGACGAGTTCTTCTTTCTGGGCGGCCAGTTCAATGAAATGGCCGAGAAGATCGAGAGCATGATGACCGAGATCGAGGCCACCCAGCGCAGCCTGGAAAAGCAGGTCACCGCGCGCACCCGCGAACTGAACGATTCCAACCAGAAGCTCCAGGTCGCCATGCAGGAGCTGCGCGACACCCAGCAGCACATCATCCAGTCGGAGAAGCAGAAGTCCCTCACCGCCATCGTCTCCGGCTTCGCCCACGAGATCAACAACCCGCTGACCGGCATCCTGGGCTACGTCGACCTGATCGCCATCCGCGACGACGCCAGCCCCTACGTGCGCGAGAAGCTGGGCAGCATTCAAAAACAGGCCGTGCGCATCAAGAACATCATCGACCAGCTCAACCAGTTGAACCCCGACATGGATCAGGTCAAGATGGATATCAGCCTGGCCAACCTCCTGGAGAAGCTGGTCAAGGTCATCGCCGGCCGGCCCGAGAACGCCGAGTACGCGATCGTGCGCAACCTGGCCGGCGAGGACATGATCATCCTGGGCAACCATTTCGCCCTCTGGCAGGTCTTCGAGGGCATCGTGGAGAACGCCATCGAGGCCCTGCGCGAGAACGCCATCGCCCAGGGCCGTGTCGAGATCGACCTGAAGCGCTCGATGGACGGCGCCCAGGCCATCGTCGACATCCGTGACAACGGCGGCGGCTTCAAGAACCTGGACAAAGCCTTCGACCCCTTCTACACCACGAAGAACCGCACGCAGAAGAAGGGCATCGGTCTGACCATCGCCTACAACATCATCCAGGAGCACCAGGGCAACATCGTCATCAAGAACAACGACGGCGGTGGGGCCACGGTGTCGGTCTACCTGAAGATTGCGGATAGGAAATCCAATATGCCAACGCGAACGGAGGACAAATAATGCTCAAATCGATGAGGGATAAGAAGAAAACGCTTTCCTGGACCTTGTGGCTGGTCATCCTGGCCTTTGTCGGCTTCATCTTCGTGCAATGGGGTTCCGGACGCTTCGAGGATGAGGGGTTGGAGCGCGACGTGGCCGCGGTCGGCAGCCAGCCGATCAGCGGCGAGGAGTTCCAGAAGCGCCTGGTTCAGAACCTGGATATGTACGACAAGCAGTTCAAGGACAGCCTCAACCGCCAGATGATCAACCAGCTGGGGGTTCCCGAGCAGGTGCTGCAGGGGATGATCAGCGGCCGCATCATCCAAAGCGAGGCCGAAAAGCTGAAACTGCGGGTATCCGACGCCGAGCTGCAGGAAGCCATCCGCTCCTACCCGGCCTTCCAGCGCGACGGCGCGTTCATCGGCTCCGAGGAGTACGAGCGGCTGCTGGCCTACAATCACATGACGGTGTTGGATTTCGAGAGCGGAATGAAACAGGACCTCCTCAGCGACAAGCTGAAGGCGCTGGTGACCGCCGGCCTGGCCCTGGACACCGCCACGCTGCGCGACGACTACCGCAAGGAGAACGACAGCGCCGATCTGGAATCGATCCTCTTCCGTGCCGAGGATGTCAAGGAACAGCCCGACGTCTCCGAAGAAGAACTCCGCGAGTTCCACCGCAAGAACCCCTCCCTGTTCCGCACCCCCGAAAAGCGGGGCGGGGAAGTGCTGGCCATGAAGTTCTCCGACTTCAAGAAGGAAATCCGCGTCGGCGAGGAGGAGATGTTCGCTTATTTCAAGGCGAACAAGGCCATGTTCCGCGTTCCCGGCAAGACGCGGGTCAGCCGCATCTGGGTGGCCTACGACGCCCAGACGCGCGAGGAGGTCCTCAAGCGGATGGATCAGACTGCCGCCGCCTTGACGCCGAGCGATTTCGCCGCCAGGGCCAGGGAGATGTCTGGGGACGAGAAAGCCAAGGAAGGCGGCGACTGGGGCTACTGGGGCTGGCAAAGCTTCAGCCCCCAGGAAAAATCGGTGATCGACAACCTCAAGCCCGGCGCGATCTCCTCGCCCGTGGATGCGGGCAAAGGGTTTTCCCTTCTCTACGCCTCCGAAAAGGTCGAGGAGAAGCAGGAGAATTATGACGCGGTCAAGGCCCGCATTCGCGATGTCCTGGAGGGCGAGAAGCAGAAAAAGCTGGCCAGCGAGCGCCTCGCGCAAGCCTATGAAAAAATCAAGAAGGCCGGCAACGTGCGCGAGGGCGCCGGCAGCCTGGCGGCCAAAGTCGTCGACAGCGGCCTGCTGACCCAGGGCCAGGCCATCCCGAATGTCGACGAGATGGGCTATATCTCCCAAAAGCTGTTCGCCATGAACGACAAGGAGATCTCC
The DNA here is from genome assembly GCA_025456175.1 of Acidobacteriota bacterium. Taxonomy (GTDB): domain Bacteria; phylum Acidobacteriota; class Aminicenantia; order UBA2199; family UBA2199; genus UBA2199. Next base: position 16,616 of record JALOLC010000011.1, read on the forward strand.
CAGCCGCTGGAATTTCCCGAGGGGATCGCCGTCGTGCGCCTGACGCGCATCGTCAAACCCGAGGCCGAGGATTTCGCCGCCGCCAGGGAGCGGGTGCGCCAGGAGGTTCTGACCGCCAAGAAACTCGAGCTGCAGGAGGCGCGGGCGCTGAAGGTGGCCGCCGAGCTGAACAAGCTCGCTGATGCCAAGAAGATCGAGGAATTCCTGAAAACGGAGGGGCTCAAGGCGGATGCCGTCACCTACCAGCGCGGCAACCGGCTGGCCGGCCAGCCGGAGACCCCCGGACTGGACGACGCGGTGTTCGCCATGGCAGAGAACTCCTACTCCCGCCCCTTGCGCCTGCAGAACGCCATCGCCGTCATCAAGCTCAAGAAGAAAAAGGTCGTCAGCGACGCCGACTTTGCCAGGGAGCGCGACGGCTATTACCGCCGCCGCCTGGAGGAGGCCCGGAACAGCCGCTTCGGCTCCTTCCTGTTCGCCGTCAGGAACGATTACAAGATTCGCTTCAATGCCGATAGTTTCGAGAAGATCAAGGAATACGCCCTGTCCAGGTACCGCTGAAGGAGAAACCATGAACCATACTCCCGAGATCAAGGGCATGCCCGACGGGGCGTTCGAAGTGCTGCCGGCCGGCAAAGAGTACGTCCCCTACATCCACGCCGACCAGGTCCTGCCCGAGGTGACTGCCCGCTCGATCGTCCTCGGCCTGATCATGGCCGTCGTGTTCTCGGCCGCCGCCGCCTTCCTGGGGCTGAAGATCGGCCAGGTGTTCGAGGCCGCCATCCCCATCGCCATCATCGCCGTCGGCGTTTCGCCGCTGTTCAAGCGCCGGAACACCATTCTGGAGAACGTCATCATCCAGTCGATCGGCGCCGCTTCCGGCCTGATCGTGGCCGGCGCCATCTTCACCCTGCCGGCGCTGTTCATCCTCGGCCTTGACAAGGCGATCGGCTTCGACCTGGTCAAGATTTTCGCCGTTTCCTTCCTGGGCGGTACGTTGGGTGTCCTGTTCCTGATCCCGTTCCGCAAGTACTTCGTCAAGGAAATGCACGGCCATTTCCCCTTCCCGGAAGCCACCGCCACCGCCCAGGTGCTGGTCGCCGGCGAGAAGGGCGGCGCCCAGGCCAAGATCCTGGTCAAGAGCATGATCATCGGCGGCCTCTTTGACTTCATGGTGCACTCCATGGGCGCCTTTCCCGAGTACTTCACCAGCCGCATCTTCAGGATCGGCAAGGTCCTTTCCGACAAGTTCAGGATCGAGCTGCGCATGGACGTGCTCTCGGCCGTCATGGGCCTCGGCTACATCATCGGCCTGAAATACACGTCGATCATCGCCGCCGGCAGCATGCTTTCCTGGTTCCTGCTGGTGCCGGTGGTTCATTTCTTCGGCCAGTACATACCCGCCGAGATCGTCGGCAATGCCCCCAAGCTGATCTCGGCCATGAACGCCGAGGAGATCTTCCGCAACTACGTGCGCTTTATCGGCATCGGCGCCATCGCCATGGCCGGCGTCATCGGCATCCTCAAGTCGTCCAAGATCATCGTCCAGGCCTTCGGCATGGGCTTCAAGCAGATTTTCCGCAAGGCGGCCGCAGGCGAAGAAAAGGGGCCGCGGACCCAAACCGACCTGAGCATGAAAACCGTCATTCTAGGACTGGCGCTGGCGATCGTGGTCATCTGGGCCTTTTTCAGCTTCTCGGTGCTGAGCCCGGTGCCGCACCCGCTGCGGCTCGGCCTGATCGCCACCATCACCGTCTTCGTCATCAGCTTCCTCTTCACCTCGGTGGCGGCCCGCGCCATCGCCATCGTCGGCACCAACCCCGTTTCCGGCATGACGATGATGACCCTCATCCTGAGCAGCCTGGTGCTGGTGGCCGCCGGACTCACCGGTCCGTACGGCATGTACGCCGCCCTGCTCATCGGCGGCGTGGTCTGCACGGCGCTCTCCATGTCGGGGGGCTTCATCACCGACCTCAAGATCGGCTACTGGCTGGGCTCGACCCCGCTCAAGCAGCAGAAGTACAAGTTCCTCGGCATTTTCCTGTCCTCGCTGACCGTTGGCTTGGTCATCCTGCTGTTGAACCAGACCTACGGGTTCAGCGGCGGCAATGCCCTGGCGGCGCCCCAGGCCAATGCCATGGCCGCCCTGATCCAGCCGCTGATGAATCCCGGCGCCCAGGTGCCCTGGCTGCTCTATGGCGTCGGCCTGCTCACCGCCCTGATCATGGAGTTCATCGGCGTGCCGCCGCTGGCCTTTGCCCTGGGCATGTACATCCCCCTGGAGCTGAACCTGCCGCTGGTCATCGGCGGCCTGATCGCCCACCTGATCTCCCGTTCCAGCAAGGACAAGGATCTGGCCGGCAAGCGCTACGACAAGGGCATCCTCATCTCCTCCGGCTTCATCGCCGGCGGCGCCATCATCGGTGTGGTCAGCGCCATCCTGGAATGGCGGTTCCCGGACAGTTTCCCGGTGCTGGGCTGGGCGGTTTCCTCTAAAGGGGAGCCCATCGCCCTGGTGATGTTCATCGCCCTGGCGATCTATCTGTTTCTCGACTCGCGCCGCGCCAGGAAGGAGGATTGATGGAGAAGGAAAAGATCGCCCAGGCCATCGACATCCTGGGCGAGCTGGACATCGATCTCTGGCTGGTCATCGACCGCGAATCGGGGATCATCTCCGACCCGGTCATGGATTACGTCGTCGGCTGTCATGCCACCTGGCTCTCTTTTTTCCTGTTCGCCAAGAATGGCGAGAAGCACGCCATCGTCGGCAACCTCGACGTGGAGACCTTCCGCCGCTCCGGGCTTTTCGACACCGTATCCGCCTACAAGGGGAGTCCGAAGGACGACCTGCTGCGCCTGCTGCGGAGCCTCGGCCCGAAAAAGATCGCCATCGACTACTCGCCGGACTGCGCCGCCGCCGACGGCCTGACCCACGGCAACTACCTGAAACTGCTGGAGCTGCTGAAGGACAGCGACTACCCGGGCCGACTGATCTCAGCCGAGGACGTGATCGCCAAGCTGCGCGGCAGGAAATCGGCTGAGGAGCTGCGCCGCCTGCGCGCCGCCTGCAGGATCACCCTGGAAATTTACGGCCAGGTGGACCGGGCCGCCAAACCCGGCATGAGCGAAAAGGAACTGGCCTCCTGGATCACCGCCCGCCGCGAGAAACTGGGGCTGAAGTCCGCCTGGGACGTCAGCAGCTGCCCCGCTGTCTTCAGCGGCCCGCAGGAAGTCGGCGCCCACTCGGCGCCCACGGGCAACGTCCTCAAGCCCGGGCATATCTTCAATATTGATTTCGGTGTCAAGGTGGAAAAATATTGCTCCGACCTGCAGCGCACCTGGTACATCCTGCGGCCGGGGGAGACTCAAGCCCCGCCAGAGGTCCAGCGCGGATTTGACGTCCTCCTGCAGTCGATCCGGCTGGCCTTCGCGGCGCTCAAGCCCGGGGCGCGCGGGGTGGACGTCGACGCCATCGCCCGCGGCCATATCGTAGCCCAAGGCTACGACGAGTATCCCCACGCCCTCGGCCACCAGGTGGGGCGCGACGCCCACGATGGCGGCGCCCTGCTGGCGCCGGCCTGGGAGCGCTACGGCAGCCTGCCGTTCATGCCCCTGGAGAGGGATCAGGTGTATACGATCGAGCCGCGCATCTATGTCAAGGACTTCGGAGTGGCCACGGTTGAGGAGATGGTCGTCATCACCGCCAGCGGGGCCGAGTACCTGTCTCAGCCCCAGCAGGAGCTGTACCTGGTGAAAGCGCGGCGGCCACGGAAGCGCCAGGGCCGGTGAAAACAAGAGCATGAAGCCACTGGCGGATCACGGGGAGCGGCGCGCGAGAAAGCCCGAGTGGCTGAAGGCGCGCCTGCCGGGCGGCGACGCTTTTTTCGCCCTGAAAAGCAGGCTGGCGAAGGGCGGGCTGCATACCATCTGCCAGAGCGCGCGCTGTCCCAATGCCCATGAGTGCTGGAACAGCAGCCAGGCCACGTTCCTGGTCATGGGTGCTGTCTGCAGCCGCGACTGCCGTTTCTGTGCCGTCGCCAGCGGCGTTCCGGCGCCCCTGGACTCCGAGGAAGGGCGCAAGCTGTGCGAGATGACCGAGTGGATGAACCTGGGCTACGCCGTCGTCACCTCGGTGACCCGCGATGACCTCGCGGACAAGGGCAGCGGCCATTTCGCCATGGTCGTCCGTGAACTGAAGCGCGGGCGGCCGCAAATGAAGGTCGAGGCGCTGGTGCCCGATTTCTCCGGACGCCCCGAGCTCCTGGATCGGGTCCTGGACGCCGGTCCCGACGTCCTGGCCCACAACGTGGAGACGGTCGCCGCCCTCTACCCCCGGGTCAACCGCCGCCCCGGCGCCTTCGCCGATTCGCTGCGCATCCTGGAGCACGGCAAGGAGCGGGGCTGGATCACCAAAACCGGTATCATGGTCGGGCTGGGGGAGAGCCACGCCGAACTGCGGGAGCTCTTCCGCGTCCTGCGCCGGCGCGGGGTGGAGGCCCTGACCATCGGCCAGTACCTGCAGCCCGAGCGGCGCAGCCTGCCGGTCCGCCGCTATTACACACCCGAGGAATTCGCCGAGCTCAAGGAAACGGCCCTCGGGGAGGGTTTCATCGGAGTGGAGTCCGGTCCCTTCGTCCGCAGCTCCTATCATGCCGAGCAGCTTTTCCAAACGGTGAACCGTGCGCTATCTCATATTCAGTGACATCCACAGCAACGTCGAGGCCTTCGCGAAGTTCCTCACCCAGAAGAAGGCGAAGACCGTCGACCAGATCCTTTTTCTGGGCGACCTGGTCGGCTATGGACCGAATCCCGACGAGGTGATCAACCTGTTCCGCGGGCTGCCGCACATGAGGATGGTGCGCGGCAACCATGACAAGGTCATCGCCGAGCTGGAGTCGTCGGCGCTCTTCAATCCCGCCGCCGCTTTTTCCGCCGAGTGGAGCAAGCTGAATATCGCGCCGGCCAACTTCCAGTACCTGAAGAAGCTGGCGAAGGGGCCGCAGGTGATCGACCGTTTCATCACCATCTGCCACGGCTCCACCTTCGACGAAGACTACTACGTGTTCTCGCAGTTCGAGGCCACCGAGTCGTTCCGCTTCATGGAGACCTCGATCGGCTTTTTCGGCCACACGCACTTCCCCGTCATCTACTACCTGCGCAACGACAAGCTCGACGCCGTGCCCCTGACCGAGAGCACGCGCATCAAGCTCGACCGCAACACCCGTTACCTGATCAACCCCGGCTCCATCGGACAGCCGCGCGACAAGAATCCGGCCGCGAGCTACATCGTTTTCGACTCGGGGAAGATGGAGATCAGCTTCAACCGCTTCACGTACGACGTGAGCCGGACTCAGAAGAAGATACGCGAGGCCGGTTTGCCGGAACTGTTGGCCAGTCGCCTGGAGGCCGGTGTCTAACCGGAAAAGGAGGAGCCCATGAAAAACGAGGAGATCAAAAGCTTTGTTCAGAAGGTGATCAACGAAAAGATCGAGCTGCTGCTCAACCGCATCGACAGCTTCCAGAGCGGCGTGTTCCGCGACATCGAAAAGCTGAAGGACATGGACGATCTGGCCAAGTTCACCCTGCCCAAGGACTTTGCCGCCCACGACGAGAACAGCGAGGGCGCGGAGGACGTCAAGGTCCTGAACGAGTACGTCAAGAAGATCTCCACCGCCGCCAACCAGCTCCAATTGATCGGCAGCATCATCGAGGGCCTCACCCGCTTCTGCGACCGGGCCGCCCTGTTCCTGCTGCGCGACGACAAGCTGGTCGGCTGGCGCGGCAAGGGCTTCTCGGGCGAGAACGGCCAGATCAGCGACGACGAGCTGAAGCGCATCTTCTTCTCGCTTTCGGCCAACACGGTGCTCAAAAGCGTCATCGAGACAAAGAAGAGCTATGCCGGCGACCCGCTCAACAAGCCCGACGACTTCCTGATCTACAACCGCTTCGGCGGCGGCAAGCCCAAGAGGATCTTTGTCCTGCCCTTCTTCGTCAAGGGCAAGCCCCAGGCGGTGATCTATGCCGACTCGCTGGCCGGCGCGCCGATCAAGGCCAAGCCCATCGAGATCCTGGCCACGGTGGGCGAGCTCAGCCTGGACCTGCTGCCCATCCGCCAGAAGCTGCTGGCCAAGATCAAGACCCAGGAGTTCGTCGAGGATACCGAGATCGAGCAAAAGTCCTTTGAGCAGCATGAGGAGGAGCTGGAAAAAACGTCGGCCCCGACGCGCGAGAACGATCCCGAGCGCTACGCCCGGGTGATCATCAACGACATCATCCTGTACAACAAGAAGGTGGTGGAGGACGGCATCAAGAACCGGAACCTGTACGAGGTCCTGAAGGAGACCCTGCTGCAGGCCAAGGAGCTGTACCTGCGCCGCTCCAGCAACCTGCGCTACTTTGAGGAGCAGATGGTCAGGCTGCTGGCCAAGGGCGAGCGCGAAGCCTTGAAGGGCTACAAGTTTGAAGTCTACAAGTAAAAGCGCCAGCTTCCCCTACACCCTGATTTTCTGCCAGCTCGTCCTGTTCGCCTTCGCGGCGGCGTATGGCGTCTCCTGGCTGCAGCGGCCGTCCCCGGCCGTCGAGACCAAGCCGGCGCTCGACCGCAGGCAGCTTTTCCGCAACTACCGCATCCTGAAGCAGTTCCTGGCCCCCGAGCGCGTCCCGGCATCCTCGCCCCGCGTCCCCCTGCTGGAGGCCATCGCCAACCTCACGCGCGCCCAGGAGCTCTTCGCCGCGAAGAAATACACCGAGAGCGCCGCCGCGCTGAGCGCGGTGCCGGCACGCTTTCCGTTCCTGGCCGACCGCCGTGATGACCTGCGCCTGAGGATCCTCCACGCCAACCGGCGCTACGCGGAGCTCGTAGCCCTTTCCGCCGCCCGCCCGAAGCTGGACCTGGACGGCCGCGTCCTGCGCTTGGACGGCTTGATGAAAACCGGCAATTCCCGGCTGGCTGTTGAAGAATTCAGGCCCCTGTTCGCCCGCCACCGCCTGCAGGCCTTCTCGCGCCTCGCCCGCAGCGACCTGACGGGCATGCTGCGCCGCCTCAACGAGGAGGACTGGTTCGCCAAATTCACCTACCTGCTGGAAAACAGCGAGGCCGGGGAATTCCGGCGCGAGCTGCCCTACAGCGGCTTTCGCGAGCTGAATCGCCTTTTTCAGGCCGAGTTCGCTTATCTCGGCCGCGCCTACGGCCGTGCCCGCCAGCTGCTGCGCGCGCCCTTTCCCGTGAAATTCCAGGCATTCGTCGAACGCCTGCGGCTCAAGATGGACATTCGCGACGAGCCCGGCCTCGACGTGGAGGGGCGGCTGCGGAGCCTCGGTGACCGTTCGCTACTCAACCCCGGGCTCCTGTTTGACCTGGCGCAAATCCTGGTCGGCAAGGGCGAGTTCGCCAGGGCGCTGCCGCTTTATGAGCGCTACCTTGGCATCCGCGGCGAGAAGGACGAGCGGTATTGGAAGACCGCCTGGCTGCTGGCCTGGATCCATTACCGCCAGGACGACAAGCAGGGGGCGCTGAGGTATTTCCGCCTCGGCAGCGCTTCCCCGGTTCCGGGCTACCGCATCGCTTCGCGCTACTGGCTGGCCAAGCTCGAGGAGGGCCCGGGGGCGGAAATGACGCGCTACCCGTTTTCCTACTACGCGGTCAGGGGGCTGGAGAGCCAAGGGAGCTTCAAGGACCCGCACCAGGAGTTCCTGCTGGGCATCGACGACCGGCCCGGCGCCCGCTTCCTGGATATCGTCAAAGACCTGAACGTGCTGGTGGAGCATGGAATGCTGGGCGAGGCCGCGGAGGCCATCCATTGGGCCAAGAGCGACCCGCTCCTCGCTGCCGGCGACCTCAACCTGCTCAAGGTGATCGAGTCCCTGCTTTATTATCGGCAAAAGCAGTACTTCATGGCCTACAGCAAGTTTCGCGGCAATTTCCGCTTCCCCGAACAAGTGTTCCTGCCGCATTTCCTCAGCGGCATCTTTTTCCCGCGCGCCTACGAGGATCTGATCACCGCCTACAGCCGCGAGCAGGAAGTCGATCCCAGCCTGGTGCTCGCCCTGATCCGCGAGGAGTCCTTCTTCCGCAGCGACGTCCGCTCGCCGGCCAACGCCTATGGCCTGATGCAGCTGCTGCAGGGCACGGCGCGCCAGGTGGCCAACGGCAGCGGCTTGAAAATCAAGGCCAGGGATCTCTATGACCCCGAGGTCAACATCCGCCTGGGGTTGAACTACCTGAAGAACCTGCTGGACCGGTACGAGGGCAGGCTCTATCTGGCATTGGCCGCCTACAACGCCGGGCCGCACCGCGTCGACCAGTGGCTGCAGGACTTTCCCCTGGCCGATGAGGAGGAGTTCATCGAGATGATTCCCTTTTCTGAAACGCGGAACTACGTCAAGAACATCCTGCGCAATCATTTTTTTTACAAGTATTACCATGACAACGGCACGGCCCAGCTGAACATAGCGAAGAATCACCAAGGCGGAGGGTGAAATGACAACGAATCGTTTGCCGCCAGCGGCGGCGAATGCCAAGCCATGTTGGCGGGCCGGCGCTGCGCGGGGAGTGCGGCTCATGCTGCCCGTACTGATCCTGTTTTCGGCGCAGGCGCTGACGGCCGTCAAGCCCGTCGTCAACACCCACTATTACGAGATCCCCCATGTGATGAAATGCGTGGTTCACCTGCCGGCCGACTATGATCCAGGCAAGGTCTACCCGCTGCTGATCGGCCTGCACGGGAGCGGCGGCAGCCCCCAGAATTTCGACTCCAGGTGGGAAAAGCACTCCAAGGCCCAGTATATTCTCGCAGCGCCGGAGGGCCCCTATGTGCTCCCGCCCGAGCAGCGCCGCGATATCCCGGGCTACTCCTGGTTCCTGCTGGTGAAGGACCGCCGCATCTGGGCCATGGCCGATCCGCTCATTGTCCAGGCCATGGTCGCCACTGTGGCCGAGATCAGGGCCAACTACAAGGTCGGACCGGTCTATATACTTGGTTTTTCCCAGGGGGTGTCGCTGGCCTACCAGGCGGCCCTGCGCCATCCCGATATTTTCACCGGGGTGCTGGCCGTCGCCGGCCTCTTTCCCGCGGAATTCCTCACCCAGGCGGACCTGGACCGGGCGGCGCCGACGCTGCGCGTCTTCATCGCTCACGGCACCCGGGATGCCGCCGTGAAGCCGGCGGCCAGCGAAAAGGCGAGATCTTTCCTGGAGAAGGCCGGATTCCAGGTGACTTATCGGGCATTCAAGGGCGGGCACACCCTGTCCGACGATCTGTTCCGCGACATCCTCGCCTGGATCGGTGTGCCTGTCGACTGACCGATTTGTGACGCGTCCGGTCGAGTGTGGCAATGAAAAAGGTCAAGGTAGGACTCATCTTCGGCGGCAAGTCGGCGGAGCACGCCGTGTCGCTACTGTCGGCGCGGTCCATCTGGGAACACCTGGACCGGGAGAAGTACGAACCTTTCCTGATCTATATTAACAGGATGGGGGAGTGGTGCCTGACCGGGAAAACGAGTTTCAAGGAAGAAGAGCTGAAGAAAGAGGAATTCCATTCTTTCATGCCCTGGAGTTCCGGCTGGGTCGGGAGCGGGGACGCCGACATCTATTTCCCGGTGCTGCACGGCCCCAACGGCGAGGACGGCCGCATACAGGGCCTCTTCGAGATGGCCGGCAAGCCCTTCGTCGGCGCCGGCAGCTTCGCCTCGCAACTGGCCATGGACAAGGTGGCTTCCAAGATGCTTTTCGCCCAGGCCGGGCTGAAGCAAGCCCCATTCCTTTACTTCACCGAGAACAATCCTGAACAGATCGGGGAGCTGGTGGGGAAAAAGCTCTCTTTTCCGGTTTTCATCAAGCCCTGCTCTCTGGGCTCTTCGGTGGGCATCCGCAAGGCCAAGGACGTCCAGGAGCTGCTGGCCGCCGTCGACCACGCCTTCAGCTACGACAACAAGATCATCATCGAAAAAGCCATCGCCATGCGCGAACTCGAAGTCTCGGTCATGGGCAACGATGAGATCCTGGTATCCGCGCCCGGCGAACTCCTGCCCTCAAGGGAATTTTATGATTACGCGGACAAGTACCTGGACGGCAAGACGCAGTTCCGCATCCCCGTGAGCCTGGGGGCGGAGATCGAAGCCCGGGTGAAGAAGACGGTGCAGCGGGCCTACCGCGCCCTCTTCCTTAACGGCTTCGCCCGCGTCGACCTCTTCCTGGAGAACGGCAGCAACGAGGTGCTGATCAACGAAGCCAATACCATCCCCGGCTTCACTGCCATCAGCATGTTCCCCAAGCTGTGGGAAGCGCAGGGGATCCCCTTTGCGCAGCTGCTCGACCGGCTCATCGGCTACGGGTTCGCTCACCACGCCAGGCGCAAGGAGAACGTCGATGAAGGTCCTGGCCGTTGACTTCGGCAGCCGCCGCATCGGCCTGGCGGTGGGCGACACGCTCACCCGCGTCGCCACGCCCCTGCCGCTGGTCGCCGCGGCCAACCGCCGTGTCGCGTTGGACGAGATCGTCCGGCAGGCGGAAGAGTTTGAGGTCGAGCGCATCGTCGTGGGATACCCGCTGAACATGGACGGCAGCCGCGGACCGGCCTGCGTGGCGGTCGAGCGCTTCGCAGCTGCCCTACGCAAGCGCACCGGGCTTACCGTTGTTCTGGTCGATGAGAAGCTGAGCAGCTTTGAAGCCGAGGAAATGGGCAAGGAGATCGAGCACGATTTCCGTAAGCGCAAAGCTTTTTTGGACAGCATGGCCGCCCAAGTGATCCTGCAGAGTTACTTCGCTCAGCCATGAAACGCGGCAGAAAGCGGGCTGGGAAAAGGCCGGTCAGGCGGTTCTTCCTGCTGCTGCTCCTCCTGGCCCTGGCCGCCGCGGCCTGGTTCGCCCACGGTGTGTACCGTCGCGTCTTCCACCCGTTCCAGGGTTACAGAAAAAACGCCGTGGTGCTCATCGAGAACGGCATGCCGGTCCAGGCCATCGCCCGCAGGCTCGAGCAACAGGGGGTCATCGCCAGCGCCGAGTATTTCACCCGCTATTACCGGCTGTTCTTCGCCAAGCGGAAACTGAAGGCCGGCGAATACCTCTTCGACGCCCCGTTGTCCATGCGCCAGGTTCTCCGCAAGCTCGAGGAGGGAAAGTCCATCCTGTACAAGGTGACAGTCAAGGAAGGGCTTTGGATCGGGGAAACGGCGCGGGTTTTTTCGGAGGCGGGGCTTTTTCCGGCCGCGGAGTTCATTCGGGCAGCGGGCGATGCCTCCCTGGTTCGCGACATCGACTCCGAAGCGAATGACCTGGAGGGCTACCTCTTCCCCGACACCTACCTGGTGCGCAAGGACATCTCGGCCAGGGAGATGGTGGCCCTGATGGTCGACCATTTCCGGCAGAACTTCGGCAATGAGTTCGCCTGGCGGGCGCGGGACATCGGCTTCACCGTGCGCCAGGCGGTCATCCTGGCTTCGCTGATCGAGAAGGAGACCGCCAACCGCGACGAGCGCTTCCTGGTCTCTTCGGTGTTCCACAACCGCCTGCGCAAGGGCATGCTGCTCGATTGCGATTCAACCATCATCTACGCCTTGAAAAAAAGCGGCGTCTACGATGGAGACCTGCGCTGGAAAGACCTCAAGGAGGATTCCCCCTACAACACCCGCAAGCGCCGCGGTCTGCCGCCGGGCCCGATCGCCAGCCCCGGCTATGCCTCGCTGGAGGCCGCCCTCTACCCGGAAAGCAGCGAATTCCTCTACTTCGTGGCCAAGGACAGCGGCAGCCACCATTTTTCCCGGAACCTGGACGAGCACAACCGCGCGGTGCGCAAATACATCATCCAGGGCGGGGATGGCCCCCTTGACTGATCCCGTCCTCCGCTCACTGGCCGGGGAGCGCTTGTTCATTCATGAGGAGGAAAGGCTTTCTTTTGGCTATACAGCGGGGAATTTCCCGTCCACGTCGCTGAAGCTCCTCTTTCCCGGCCTGCCGCTTCTGTTCCTCAGGCAGGTCCACTCCGACCGCATCGCAACAAACGAGGAATGGCATGCCGGCATCGAAGCCGACGGGCTGCTCCTGGACCGCCGCGGCGTCGTGGCCGTCGTCCAGACGGCAGATTGCCTGCCGCTCTTCTTTTTCAACGAAGAACGCAGCCGCGGCGGCGTGCTCCATGTGGGCTGGCGCGGCCTGCTGCAGGGGATTGAAGAGAGGCTCGCCGAGCGGCTGGGGGCGGAGTTCAGGGATTTCTCATTCTTTCTCGGTCCGGCCATCGAAAAGAGTTGCTACGAAGTCGGAGAGGAAATCGCTGAAAAATTCGCGAAAAAACCCTATGCCGGAAAAGTTTTCAGCAGGACGCGCCAGGGAAAGCACCTTCTCGACATCAAGTCCGGCTTGAGACTCTCGCTGCAGGCCCTGGGCGCGGCCGAAAGCCGGGTAGGGGATTGCGGGCGCTGCACCTACTGCTCGCACGGGCTGTTCCCCTCCTACCGCCGCGACGGCGCCACGGGACGGCGCCTATTCAACTTCCTGACATTGCGCGGCGGCCGCGGGACGAGCCGATAAACTCCAGGCCCCTTCTCTGCGTAGAAAAGAGCGATGAATACCAGCATCAACTTTGCCGAATCGGTCACCATATCGCTGCGCTCACTGCAGGCCAACAAGCTGCGCTCCTTCCTGACCCTGCTGGGCATCATCATCGGCGTCACCACGGTCATCATGGTCGTGACCATCATCCAGGGGCTGAACCGCTACGTCAAGTTCCAGCTTTTCGCTTTCGGCACGAATTCCTTCACCGTGCAGCGCGCCCCGGAGATCATCACCAACCTGAAGTCCGCCCAGGAGATGCTGAAGCGCAAGCGCATCGAATACGCGGACTACCTGTACTTGAAGGCCAATGTCCGGCTCAGCCTCATGGTCGAGGCCGAGTACGGGCGCAGCGCCAGGGTAAGGTATGGGGCCAAGCGGCTGGCCGATATGCGGCTGCGAGGCGAAACCGCCGGCAACTACCTGACCGGCCGCACCATGGAGGTCGAGGCCGGGCGCTTTCTCAACGCCGACGACGAGAACTCCGCCCGCCCGGTATGCGTGATCGGCTATGATATCAAGAAGGAGCTCTTCCCCTTTGAAAACCCGGTGGGGAAGTGGCTGACGGTCAACGACAGCAAGTACCGGGTCATCGGCGTGGTCAAGGGCATGGGCAAGATATTGGGACAGAGCCTGGACGCCTTCCTGACCATTCCCATCACCACCTTCCAGAAGCACTACTCGGTGGCCCGCCGCAGCCTGACCATCAATATCCTCGCCCGCGACGTGGAAAGCCTGGCCGCCGCCAAGGAGGAGGTGCGCACCGTCATGCGCGGGCGGCGCAAGCTGGCCTTCAGCCAGGAGGACGACTTCGCCCTTGAAGACTCGCAGACCTTCATCGATTTCTACAATCAGCTGACCGGGACGCTGTACGTGGCCATGATCGCGGTGGCGGCGATCTCCATGCTCATCGGCGGCATCGTCATCATGAACATCATGCTGGTGGCCGTAACCGAGAGGATCGGCGAGATCGGCCTGCGCAAGGCCGTGGGGGCGCGCCGCCGCGACATTTTGCTGCAGTTCCTGATCGAATCGTCCAGCATCTCCGCCGTGGGCGGCATGATCGGCATCACGTTGGGCTTCATCTTCGCCAAGATCATCGCGGCGCTGACCTCGCTCCCGGCCGCCCTGGAGCCCTGGTCGGTCGTACTGGCCTTGACCCTGTCCAGCTCGGTGGGGTTGTTTTTCGGCATCTTCCCGGCCAACCGCGCCGCCAAGCTCGACCCGGTCGTGGCCTTGCGCTCGGAGTAAGCGCATGAACGGCAGCGGGACGCGGCAGGGGAGCGGGTCATGAAGAGCGGACTGGTCAGGGAGATCTTCATGATGGCCCTGGATTCCATTCGCATGAACAAGCTGCGCTCCTCGCTGACCATCCTGGGCATCGTCATCGGCGTGCTGACCATCGTCGGCATGGTGGCCGTCATCGAGGGCCTCAACGCCAGCTTCGCCCGGCAATTGGAAGCCATGGGCTCCAACCTGCTTTTTGTCTCGCGCTTCGAACCGGGGATCCAGTTCGGGCGCATGCCTGAGGAACTGCGCCGCCGCAGGAAGATCGCCTTCCATGACGCCGAGGCCGTGGAGCGCTCCTGCCCGTCGGTGGCCGCCGTGACCTCGGAGGTCACTTATTTCCGCTTCCTGCCGCCTGCGCGGGTGAAATACATGGCCAACGAGATAGAAAATCCCGAGGTGAGCGGCACCAACCACCGCTACCTGCAGATCTATGAGGAATATACGGTCGATACGGGCCGTTTCTTCACCGCGGCCGAAAACCTGAACAAGCGCGACGTGTGCGTGATCGGGGCGGAGATCGTCGACGCCCTTTTCCCCAACCAGAGCCCGCTGAACAAGACGATCATGCTGGAAGGCAGAAAACTGATGGTTATCGGCACTCTGGCAAAAATCGGCAAGTTCATGGGCCGCAGCCGTGACAGCAAGATGATCATCCCGACCGGCACGTTCCGCAAGTTCTTCCCGGGCGAAGACGACGTGACCCTCATCGTCAAGCTCAAGAGCGGTTCCAATAGTGAGACCGCCAAGGACGAGATCATCAACATCATGCGCCTGCGCCGCAAGGTCAAGGTCAATCAAAAGAACGATTTCGGGGTTTTCACCCAGGACACCATCGCCGGGCTCTACAACCAGCTCACCGGCGCGGCCTTTCTCGTCATGATCATCATTTCATCGATCGGCCTGATCGTGGGCGGTATCGGCGTGATGAACATCATGCTCGTTTCGGTGAAGGAGCGCACTCGCGAGATCGGCCTGCGCAAAGCCATCGGGGCGCGGCGCATCGAGATCCGCAACCAGTTCCTCTATGAGGCCATCGTGCTGACCCTTTCCGGGGGGATGGTGGGCGTCGTCTGCGGGATTCTCGTGAGTCTTCTGATCAAGGCGCTGAGCGGGTTGCCGGTAGCGGTCAATCCACTGTCGATCATGGCCGCCCTGGCCGTATCGACCTCGGTTGGCCTGTTTTTCGGCATCTATCCGGCCTCACAGGCGGCGAAACTGAATCCGGTTGATGCGTTGCACTACGAATAGGGATCGCGACTCCTAGGGCCTCTAAACGCTAAAAAGAGTGATAGTGATAGTGATCGTGTTAGTCAAGAAAAAGAAAGTTTAAAATGCCGACTAATTCTATTTGAACGATTCCCCATAATGCTTTGTTTTTCTGGGGTTTAACTTTTTCAGTTCCAATATGTCCCGTAGGCCTCCTGCTGACACTAACACTATCACTAACACTGAGATTTAGCTCGTTATAGACCCATTCGCAATGTCGGATAAGATAGATTATGTAAACCAATGCCTTATTCGAGATAAAAACTAGTTAAAATCCTTGAATTTTTTCTCGCGAATCTCCCGGATCAGCTTCTCAAGGGCTGCGATCAGGCTCTCCCCGTCCACATTCTTTTCCTTGAAGCGCAGGTTGATCTTGACTTTCTTATCATCGGTAACAAAATTGAAATTAAAGTTTTTTGCCTTGGAGGCGGAGCCTTTTCTCTGCTGCTTGATCTTCTCGCGGGAGAAGGGCTTTTTCCCGTACTGGGCCAGGAGGACATCCATTTTTTCCAGATCTCCCAACTTGGTCAGTTCGAGCAGAAACGTCTTTGATTCTATGCCCAGCTGGAGACACTTTTCCTTAATTTCCTGCGGCAGATCGGTAATGCGAATCAACTCGCTGACCGTCACGCGCGACTTAGCGATCTTTTTCGCGATTTCATCGTGGGTATAGCCATAGATCTCGGTCAGAGAGCGGATCGAATGCGCCTGCTCAAGAATATTGAGGTCTTTGCGCTGGATGTTTTCAATGATTGACATCTCCAAGGCCTCGTTTTCAGGCACGTCGTGCTCAATGCATGGAATTTCATGCATTCCGGCTTCCCGGGCGGCCCTGAAACGCCTTTCGCCGGCGATAATCTCGAAATTCCCATCTCTCGGCCTGACGATCACCGGTTCGATGATGCCATTTTCCCTAATGGAATCGGCAAGTTCAGCAAGATCTCCCATGTCGCGTCGCGGCTGCATTGCATTGGGGACCAGCTTGTCAATGGGGATATTGCGTATCACCGGTGTCTTTGTCCTCAGCGAGATTTCATCGACCAGATGGTGGTCATGCTTCATCTTGATGAACTCGGGCAAGCCAACTTTTTTAGGCATTTTTGATGATTTCCTTGGCCAGCTCCTGGTACTCGATCGCCCCCCTGGAATTGGGAGCAAAGGTGAAGATCGACTCCTTGTAAGCCGGACTTTCTTCAAGACGAACGTTTTTTGAGATAATGGTTTTAAAGACTCGCTCGGCGAACATTTTGCGAATATGTTCTTCGCTGTCCTTGGCGATGACAATGCGCTTGTCGTAAAGGGTGATCAGAACGCCAAGCAGCATCAGGTCGGGATTGCTGCGCGCCCTGACCTTTTCGTAGGTGTCCAGAAGATCGTCGGTCCCTTCCAGGGCGAAATAGGAGGCCTGAATTGGGATGATCAGGTGGGTTGCCGCTACGAACGAATTGATGGTGATAAGACCCAGCGTGGGCGGCGTGTCGATGATGATGTAGTCGTATTTGTACTTGAATGTGTCCAGTTTGTCTTTCAGGCGGAAATGGCCATCGATCTCCCCTACCAGCTTCGATTCCAGCTTGGCGAGGGCAATGGATGCCGGCAGCAAGGACAGGTTGATGATGGAAGTCGGTTGCACGACCTCATCAAAACTCAGTTCAGGATTCTCGAGCAAGTCGAAAAGGGAATGCTTTTGCTCACTGCGGTCCATGAAGGTCACGGTGGAGTTGGCTTGGGGGTCCATGTCAATCAGCAGTGTTTTATGGCCCATCAGGGCAAAAGCTGCCGCAAGATTGATTGAAGTAGTAGTTTTTCCTACGCCCCCTTTCTGGTTGGCGATGGTAATGATCACGTTGTCTCCTTGATTATGTGGACCCAACTATAATCGATGAAACCATCATTGTCAAGAGCTTTTCAAGCGGGAAAATGGACGATGTCGACATGTCGACATCGGCTTGAAATGGACTGCACGCGGAAAGAAGCCGAGAATAACAGAGAATCAGATTATCGAGCGATATGGGGCGGTTAGCGGGATGCGGCGATCTTGAAATAGATGGGAATACCGGCGAAATCCAGTTCCTGTGTCAATCTTTTTTTCAGAAAAATCTCGTCGGTTGGATTTAACTTCAGGTTCGTCTTGCAGTGGAACTTCACGAAGAACGGGCGCTGTGTTTCGATCGAAATGAACTTGGGATTGAAGACCTTGTGATCGGAAGTGATCAGCTTTTTTTCACGAAGGATCCTTTTGACCAATTCATTGAACTGCGACAACTGGATTTTTTTCCCCAGTTTGGCCACGATGGTTTCCGCCAGGTCCAGAACCTGAAAAACGTTCTTGCCGCTGACGGCAGAAACAGCAATGAAGGGGGCGAAATATAGGGAATTGAAGCGGCTCCTGGCCTGGGCGAAGAATTTTTCACCGGCGGTTCCCGACGCAAGCAGGTCGGCCTTGTTTCCGGCTATTATAACCGGTTTGGCGGCTTGGACGACCTTCTGGGCGATCAGCAGGTCGTTCTGGTCCACCCGCTGGGAAATATCGATAACGAAGATGATGACATCGGATTGACGAAGCTCGCTCTCGGCGCGGATCACGGCTGCGCTCTCGGTATCCTCCCTGACTTTCTGCATTTTGCGGATGCCGGCATTGTCCACCAGGATGAACGTCTGGCGGTTGCGCCTGACCTGCAAGTCCACCGAATCACGCGTGGTCCCCGGCATGGGGCTGACAATGACCATGTCGTCATTGAGAATCTTGTTGATCAGGGACGATTTCCCTACGTTCGGCTTGCCGATGATGCTGATGCGGGCGACCGGATGGTCTTCAGGAATGGCCTGGGAGGAGAATGCAAAGGATTTTCCGATTTCATCCAGGAGTGTCTCAAGGCCCAGGTTGTGTTCGGCCGAAATCGGGATGAAATCGGCTTTAAGCTCATAATATGAAGAGGGCGGCAGAAAAGTATCCGGCTTGTCGGCCTTGTTGATCACCGGGATGATCGTTTTGCGCAGCCTGCGGATCTGGAGGAAAAGGTCTTTTTCGTATCCCAGCAGCTCCCTCTTGCCATCGAACAAAAAAATGATCAGGTCGGATTCCTCCGCGGCCTTGAAGATCTTCTTGTTGATCTCGGCGCTGATGAACTCCTTGTCCGGGAAAAAGCCGCCGCTGTCCTGGAGATCGATCCGCCTGCCGTTGACATCGATCTTCTGCCGGAAAATATCGCGGGTCATGCCGGGTTGATTGTGGATCAGGGCCTTTCTCCTGCCAATGAGGCGGTTGAAGAGGGTTGATTTCCCGGTATTGGGCACGCCGATGATTGTGATCAGAGGGAACTGGCTCATTCAGTTTGATTTTTCATCTTTATAACGGATCATGGCGATACTGAAGCATTCTATTGCCTCTCCCCTGCCGACCGCATCCATTTTCTCCTTGCTCTTGCCCTTGATGTTGAAATCAGCCTGGGGGATGCCAAGAAGACCCGCCATTTTTTTCCTGATCTC
>JALOLC010000177.1 GCA_025456175.1 Acidobacteriota bacterium
CGACGCCAGCCTCTTCCCCGAAGCCTTGGGCAATCCTCCTATCCTGACCATCATGGCCATGGCCAAGCGCGTCGCCAGGCTCTGCCGCCAGGCCGGATAAACCCGTCCCCGCCATTTTCCAGAAGGTCCGCTGCGGCATCCCGCCCAGCCCATTGCGGCCGCGACTCACCTTCTAAAATTCCGCAAAAATTGAAATAATCAACGCCAATAGCTCCGTTTACTGCTGAAGACAAATATTCCCGTTCCGCCCTGACATCCTCCTTGCATCAGGCGGGCTCAATTCCTATAATGAATGCCAGGATGGAAGACTATTACGCAGAACACTTGGCTGCGGAGAAGCTGCATCGCTGCTACGAGATCGCGCCGCCGCGCGTGCAACAGTACCTGCGCGCCGAGCTGGAATTCGCCCTGAAGTTCATCCGCTCCGGCGATGCGGTCCTGGACCTGGGCTGCGGCTACGGCCGCACCCTCCCCGACCTGGCCGCGCGCGCGGGCTCAGTCACGGCCGTGGACAACGCTCCGGCCAGCGTCGCCCTGGCGAGGGAAACGACGGCGGGCCTGGCCAGCGTGGAGATCGTTGAGATGGACGCGGCAAAGCTGCGCTTTCTTGACAACGCCTTTGACGTCGTCCTCTGCCTGCAGAACGGCATTTCCGCCTTCCACCGCGACCCGACGACGATCATGCGCGAAGCGCTTCGCGTGTGCCGGCCCGGCGGCCTTGCCTTGTTTTCAACCTACGCCGAACGTTTCTGGCCGCAGCGCCTGGAATGGTTCGAACTTCAGGTTGAAGCCGGGCTCCTGGGCGAGATCGACCGGGAGCGCACGAGCAACGGCTTTATCGCCTGCAAGGACGGCTTCACAGCCACCACGTTCACTCCGGACCAGTTCCGCTCCCTGGCCGCGGATCTGCCCGCGGCCCTCACCCTGACCGAAGTGGACGGGTCGAGCCTGTTTTGCATTTTGAGAAGGTCAGGACCGGAATAATTCCCGGTCTGCAAATCACACCGCTGCTGTCGGGAGAATCGCTCCCGGATTGCCCAAAAGCAAGCAACGTCCCTCTCCCCGGGTCGAATGCGCTTGCTGCTTTTAATAATCCTTGGGCTTGATCCCCGGGGCGATATAGCGCCGCCAGTATTTGGTCAGCGACGTGGCCGAGAAAAATCGATTGATCCATTGCAAGCGGATCAGCCAGAACACCGCTCCCGAGACGGTAAAGAACAATGTCAGCGATATGCCCCAATTGGCAATGAAATCGGCAGGCCTATGCAAAGACAGGGGAATATAAGAATTCAAGACCTTCAGCATCAAGGCCAGAGGTAGAAATGAACTGATAACGGCGATGACCGCGGCCAGGGAATGGGACGCCTGGATGGCCTGGCGCGGGCAGATGTTGATGCAGCGCATGCAGCTTTCGCAGGAAAATTTCCAGAACGGTCTTTTATTGATTATCCGGATCGAGGTGGTCGGGCATTTCTGCTCGCACAGGTTGCATGCATCGCAGTCGGTCGAGGCGATGAATACTTTCGCGAAAAAGAAGCGGCCATACATGAAATACATGAAGGCGATCGGCGCCAGCGCGATGTCGATCGGCATCATGACAAAGACATTGGGCCTGAAATGCCTCCGGCCATTGAGCACCTTTTCACAAAAGCTGTCCACCATGGCGCGGCAGCGCGTGACCATGGCGGCCACCGTGGACTGATTGTATCCGGGATGGACCGATACCCAGTTCGACGGCATGTCCAGGGGGAACAGGCTCTGTATCTTGAATCCCTTGATCAGCAAAATAAGCGCCGGCAGCATCTGCGCGATGCCGCTGACCCCGGGCGCGAACCATTTGAATATTTTCGAGCCCGCCCGAGTGTTCAGCAGGAACACATCGCATCTTTCCCTGGCCGGGAACCTGAAGATGAATTTCAGCATGATCCAGGGGAGGCTGAATCCGTGCGTCGGGTAGCAAAAGCCGATCAACCTTTTGCCTGCGGCGGCAGGAACATGGATCTTCTTGAACCTGTCGATGGAGATCAAATCTGATTTTACGCCTTTCTTTTCCGCGTTTTCCTTTATCCAGCGGCCGGCGGAAAGGGCATTGCCCGTGCCGCTGAAATAATATACCGTCAAATTTTCAACCATCGGACAAATTCATTTTTCCCAGTCCGGCCCTGGATCCCGGAACGGCTATAGAAAAACTGCTCAGCCAAGAAAAGCCCCTCAAGGTCATTGCTTGACCAGCTCCACCCGGCGGTTCTTGGCCTTGCCGGCATCGGTGTCGTTCGCGGCCACGGGGGCGAGCGGGCCGACGCCGCCGGCCTTCAGGCAAGTAGATGCCATAGACGGCCGCATGGCCGCTGCTGCGGATGTCCTTGGCGAAGGCGTCGGCGTTGGCCAGTACGTCCTGCTTCATGGCCTGCTTCTCGATGATGACCAGGTTCGGCTTGGGGCCATAGGCGGTCAGCTCCACCCAGATCTCCTTGTCGCCCTTGACGAGCTTCATGTACGAATACTCGTCATCGCCGTACAGCACGGTGCCGCCGATCTGCTTGATGGCGTTCTCGTAATTGCGGTGGATCTGCAGCGTCGAGGGCGGGTTCGTACCCTCCTTGGGCTCGTACTGGATCTGGTAGTAGCGGCCGTCGACCTTGACCGGATCGCGCTTCTCGTTCCAGAAGGTGTGCGAGTTGAAATCGCTCGTTTCGTACACGGCGATATAGAAGCCCGGCAGGCGGCTGAACAACGGGTGGTCCTTGCTTCCCGCTATGTCGCTCTGCGCGAATGACAGGGCGGCAGTTAAAAAGGAAATGAACAGAACAGACAGCACTACACGAAATACTTTTTGCATGGTTATTCTCCTCCAGGCCAGGTCGGTTCGCTGAAAGGCAATTATAGTTGAAAATGATCCCCATGCCAACAAAATCGAATTTCAAATCGGAATGATGGTCATGCCAAAGTCGCAAAGTCGAACACCGTCCCCAATGAGTCCAGGATGGTTCAGGCCCGCACCATGCGGTCGATGGCGGCGTTGACCCGGGCGGCGGTGAGCTGGCCGAGGCGGCGGCAGATGTCGCCGGCGGAGCCGGGCGGGCGGATCTCGGCGCAGCGCAGCGGCGCCAGCGCCTGGAACCACTGCCAGTAGGCCTTGGCCTCCTCGGCGCACCTCTTTTTCGCCTCGGGGCGGGGCAGATTCAGCTCGCCGGCGGCCAGGCCCAAGGCCATCAGGCCGGCGGTGAGGAAGCCGCAGAGGTCCTTCTGTCCCATGCCGCCGCCGAATGCCGCTGCCGTCCAGACGAGGTTCTCGGGCTTCCGCAAGCGGCGCAGGGCGACCAGCCAGAGCGACTCGGCGCAGGAATAGCCGTTGCCGTAATAGTTTTCCAGCTCCATGGCCATGGCCGATCCCTTGGCCAGCTCCCATTCTTCCTTGCTCAGGATGGCGGCCAGCGGTCGCTTCTCCTTCTTTTCCTCCTGGCCGCGGGCGAGCAGGGGGGCGACCGCCAGCAGCGGCAGCGCCGCCAGGAACCGCCGCCGCTCCCAGGCTTCGTTCGTTGCTTTCGTTTTGCTGTCCATGGCAGCTCCTTGGTGTCCATGATACTGTTTTTCGCCGGCGCCGGGCAAGAGAAGCCGGACTTCCCTTGCGATCATCCAACCATCGGCCTGAACGTATCCCTGGTGGCGATCACGATCCCGCCCAGCATGACGGCGCCGCCGGCGAGAAACCAAAGCGTGACGCCGATGCCGAAGAACAGCCAGGTGAAGAGCGCCGTCAGCGGCGGGTTGAGGTAGACGAACAGGGAGACGTTCGAGGCGTGCCAGTGCTTGATTGCGACGTTCCACAGGGAGTAGGCCAGGATGGTGCAGGCCAGGGAGAGGAAGGCGGCGGCGCCCCATTCCAGCGGCCGCAGGGCGAGCGCCCAACGAGCGGCGAATGGTTCTCCAGCGCCGGCTTGATGATCACCGTCGCCACGGCCCAGCTGAGCGGCCCGCCCAGGACCAGCAAAGCGTAGGGGAACTTGGCCAGCGGGATCCAGGTGCCGCCGCTGCCGCCGACGCGGCCCAGCAGCACCACCACGGCCAGGCCGAGGAAGGTGACGGCGGTGCCCAGCAGGCGGCGCCTGGAGAAGGGCTCGCCCAGGAAGCGCACGGCGAGCAGCAGGGTGAGCAGCGGGTTCAGCGCGATCAGCAGCGAGGCGGCG
>JALOLC010000083.1 GCA_025456175.1 Acidobacteriota bacterium
CCTTCGGCGACATACGTATCCTTGGCATAGGTCCAGCGCGCCACATGGCTTCCCGCCGGAATGGTCACGCTCCGCTGCGCCCAGTTGACCTCGCCGCTGATCTTGAACTGCTCGACCCCGTCAAGATAGAACGTGAGGTAGTCGTAACCCAGTTCCGACGAGACTTTCCAGTAGAAGGTGAGAGCCCCCGGCCCGGTCATGGTGGACTGGAACGTGGCGCTCTGGCTGTTGCCCAGCGTGGGGCTTTGCGCCGCGTCGACGCCGTCGTGATACGTCCCGGTCTGTCCGAACCAGGCGGCGTTCCCGGAAGTCGCCCAATCAAGGCCGGTCGTGTCCAGGGCTACGGCCAGGCTGGGCAGCTCCACCCGGATCCCGTCGGAGGAGGAAGACCAGCTCCCGCCCGTGCCGAGTCCGTTGACGGCCTGGACCGAAGCGTAGTAGGTCGATCCGTTCACCGCCCCGCTGACGGCATAGGTCAAGACGTTGCCCACAGAGCCCTGGAAGAGGTTGTTCCCCCCGGGGCTGGTCCCGACACGCAGGTTGTAGCCGGCGATGCCCGACTCGAGGTCGGCGGCGCTCCCCTGCGTCCAGGTGAAGACCAGCCGCGTCCGGCCGATGGTGGCTCCCTCGTCCACGGGCGCCGTGGGGGCCCCGGTGGGCGGCGTGTCGTCGACAAACCGGTAGATCTCGCAGCTTTGGGACAGGCCGGGGGCGGTGATGGAGCGCACGCCCATGGCGGTGGGAAGTCCGCTGTAGGCGGAGCTGGAGGGCATTGTGGCCGGACCGAACTGCCCTCCCTGCGGGTAATAATCCCCGGCGTCGGCATTGGCGTTGTTGGTTTCGATCTCCTCCAGCCCGTCGGCTTCCATCAGCCGAAGCAGCTTGTGGGCCGTGTAGGAATTGTCATAGATGAAATCCCCGCCCGACAAGCGGGCGTCCACGTGCCAGATCACCAGTCCGTCGGTGGGAAAGGGGGTGTCGTTGCCGGTTCGGTAGCGGTTCTGCACCATGAAGAACTCGGCGAAGGACTCGGAAGCAGAGGCCGTGGGCATGAAGATGGCCGCCTGGGGGGAAGTGGCGCTGGGCGCCATGGTCACCGTCTGGGTGCCGCTGCTGACCGCCGTGGGGGTGAGCCACTCCAGCATCCATTTGCTGAAGGCGTTGTGATCGCCCGTGCTGTCCATCTGATCGAGCCCGCCGACGCCTCCGTCGGGGCCCACCGTGTCGTCGTAGTCGTAGTAATCGGGCAGGCCCAGGGCGTGGCCGGTCTCATGGATCAAGACGCTTGGGGAAAAAGAGCCTGAAGGGTAGGTGTAGCTTTCCCACTGCCAGGAATAGCTGGAAAGCCGCTTGCCGTCAAGCAGATAAGAACCATCGGAAAAAGATGTCTGGTAGCCCCACCAGAAGGATGCCCAGGCCCCGTGCGCGCCGGCCCAGACGACCGCCAGGTAGTCGATCGCCCCGTCGCCGTCGTTGTCGTATTGGGAAAAATCGTGTCCCAGGCCGTTGTAGTAATTGAGCGCTTCCTTGATCAGCGCCTGGCGCCCGGACGTGGTTTGGGTAACGCTGCTGCGCGGATAGGCGGTGGTGTACCAGCCGAGGACATTGCCGCCGATCTCGAGCAGGTTGTAGGATGAGCGGCGGTAGAAATTGCGCAGGCTGTCATAGGGGGCGCCCCCCGAGCCGTCGCCGAAGATCCTGGAGTCCACCACCGCATGGGTGTCGGCGGCGATATGCGGCGTGTCGCTGAAGTCGATCAGCACGGTCAGGATCTTGACGTTCCCCGTGGTCGGCATTCCCTGCCAGGCAGGGGGCGGAGCCAGGATCTCGTCTATTTCGACGGGGCTGAGCCCTTTCTTCTCCAGGAGCAGGCGCTGGTACTTGTACTGGAAGCGGGCGACAAGCTGGGGGGAGGCCTTGTGGTTGCCGAGCTCGCGGGCGAAGCTCTTGGCTTCCTCCAGCTTCCCTTCCGCGGCCAGGCGCTTCAATTCGCCCTTAGCGGGGGGCTCCAGGGAAAAGAGCAATGATTGAGATAAGACCATGGAGGCCATGATCAGGGTCATCCGGAGCTTCGCTCCTTTGTGAAAAAGATAACGGCTATTATACTACTATTCAGCCTGCACCGCCAGGTGCGAGGCGGGATCGTTCGAGGTGTTGTCCACCGTCGCCCCGAAGCACATCGCCCGGCCTCCGCCCGACGTCGGCCGCACCCGCAATATCACGTTGTCGTAGGAAGCCCCCGGATAAGGGACGCCCGCCTGGATGAACGGGTTGAACGCCTGGAAATCGTAGCCCGCCAGCGTCCTGCTGAACTGCGACCCGATTTGCGCCCCGCTGCCGTCGAGCAAGGTGAACTCCATTGTCAGCGCGTCCGCGCTCACGTTGTAAAACCCGCACGTCGAACGGTAGCCGGCGTTGTTCGTGTAGTTCTGGATCAGCATCACCCGGCTCGTGTCGACCGTATCCGCGGGCATGTCCTTCAGCCCGGGGAACGTCTTCGAATAGTTGCCGTTCAGCGTCCGCGCCGCATTGAGCAGCTGGAAGGACCCGTCCTGGGTCACGAACTCCACCGACCCCACCGTGCCGTAATAGGCGAACGCCCCCGCGTCGAGCTGATCGATGCTCTCCAGCAGGTTATCGTACTTGGCGCTCGTCAGGGCGGCGCCGCCGCTGTTGTTCCAGAGCTGGAACGGACCGCGCCGCTCCGTCCCCGTGTTGTAGTACACCGACACGATCGAGCCGCCGCTCACATCGGTCACCTGCACGCTCGACATCCAGGTGCCGCCGCCCGTGGCCGACGCCCAGATCACCTCGGGCAGCACCATGTTGCTGCCGGGCCCGTTGGCAAAAGCGCTCGACTCCTGCACTGCCACGTGCGCCGCCGGGTCGTTCGACGCGTTGTTCGCCGTCGCCCCGAAGCTCACCACCTTGCCCGTGCCCGCGGTCCGCTGCACCCGCAATAGCGCGTTGTCATACGAAGCCCCAGGATACGGCACCCCGGCCTGGGTGAACGGGTTGAACGCCTGGAACTCGTGCCCGGCCAGCGTCCGGCTGAATTTCGACCCGACCTGGCTGCCGCTGCCGTCCAGCAAGGTGAACTCCACGGTCACGCTGTCGGCGGTCGGGTTGAAGAACCCGGCCGTCGAACGGTACGAGACGTTGTTGCTCAGGTTGGCCACGACCATCGCCCGGCCGGTCGCCACCGTGTTGGCGTCGTGCAGCGAGACGGCACTGAACGTCTTGGCGTAGCTGCCGTTCAGCGTCCGCGCCGCCGCGTGGATGGCGTGGGTGCCGTCCTGGGTGATGAACTCCACCGCGCCCACCGTCCCGTAATAGGTGAATGTCCCCGCGTCGAGCTGGTCGATGCTCTCCAGCAGGTTGGCGAACTTGGCGCTGCTCAGGGCGCCGCCGCCGCTGTTGTCCCAAAGCTGGAACGGACCGCGCCGCGTCGTCCCTGTGTTGTAATAAACAGACACGATCGAGCCGCCGCTCACGTCGGTCACCTGCACGTTGGACATCCAGGTGCCGCCGCCCGTGGCCGACGCCCAGATCACCTCGGGCAATACCTTGTATTGCGTCGGCGAGTTGTACAGGCCCGCGGATCCACCGCCATCGTAGATGATCACTGAAAGGACCGGCGACCACTGCGACTCGATCGCGTTGTGCGTGGCACAACGCGCCTTGGCCCGCACATCGTATGTTCCTGGTGCGGACCAGCTTTTCGAGGCCGACATGATGCCCACCGCCCGCCAGCCGGAGTTCGTGCCGTCATCCCAGTCAAAATAATATTCCACGGCGTGGCCCAGGCTGGAGGTGGCGCCGCCGGTGGAATAGGTATAGCTGGTGCCTACAGTGCCGCTGCTCGGGCCGCTGGGAGCGTTGGGCGCCGAGACGGTCTCCGCCGTTGAGGTGGTGATGGTGAATGCCGCGTTGCTGCTGTCGTGGGCTCCGCCGCTGTGCTCCAGCACCTGCACGTAGCAGGCGGTCGAAGGGGTATTGGGAACGGTCCACGAATGGACTCCGTCGTTGGCCGTATCGGCAACGACGGAAGTCCAACTGGAGCCGTTGTTGGTTGAATAGATGATATCGACGTTGCCGGCCACGCCCCCGGATGTCCAGGTGATGCTCTGGCCCGATCCCACGGACCAGCTCTCGCCGCCGTTGGGCGAGGTGAGGGTCAGGGTGGGTGTGCTGCCGTCCCAGCCGGCCAGCCGCGCCCACAGCCACCAGGCGGCGTAGGCCTTGCGGTTGCCGTTCAACGGCTGGGTATGGGCGGCGCTGCAACTGAACCAATCCACGTTCAGCGTGTGGCTGTTCTGCCAGGCGATGGCCCAGTTGCTCTCCCGCGATCCGTTGCCGTCGCCGTCATAGTCGCAGCCGTCGGTGCATGCCAGCGGCATGTAGTTGACCAGGCCGTCCGGGTCGAAGCTTTCAATGTCGGCGAAATCGTAGAGGATCTTGCCGTTGGTCTGGCAATACTGGCGGATCTGTTCGTTGCGCTGGTTGAGGTTGCCGGCCGCTCCGCTGCCGTCCAGGTGGCCGGTCATGTATACGAATTTCACTCCCCAGTATTCGCTTTCCAGGGCGTTCATCGGCGCCAGGTAATAGTCGATCATGTCCTGTTCGCTGTACCCGGCCGCCTGGCCGCACCACGACCAGATGATGACGTTCACGTTGGGATGGGCGGTTCCCCGGCCGGTGGTCGCATTGACCGCGCCGAGATAGGCGCGCGTGTTGTTGACCCAGTCGGGATAATAGCCCACGTCGCCGCCCATCGCATAGTCGTCCAGGTCCAGGGCGCCGCCGCTGCCGCCTTCGTTCCAGGCGTAGAGATTGGTGGGATACCCCTTGTTGTTCATGAAGGCGACCAGCGCCGTCATGCCGTCGGTCAGCTGGCTGCCGTGCGACGTATGGCCATAGGCGATGTGCAGGTTCAGCTTGGCCGCCAGAATGGCCGACTCGGGGATCAAGGCGATGTTCGTGCACGCATGATCGATTCGGAGCGATTGCGCCGGCAGCGGGCCGGAAACGGAAAGCAGCCATGCCAGGCCCGTCCAGACGGTGATCAGAGCGGCAAGCGCCCGCCGCCGCGGCCGGCTCGTCAGATAGCGGAACGATTCTGTTCTCGCGCAAGTTCCCTTCATGATTGAAATCCCCCCTTGCCGTGTATGAAAAGTTTATCATAATCCAAACCCAACGCGCAGGCAAGGGGCCGCGCGAAACAGGATATTTTTTCAGGCCCCGCATTTGACAAGGGCGGCGGCGCTGGCCGATAATGGGGCCATGATCAGGATATTGGTCGTCGAGGACAATGCCGCCATGCGCGAGATGCTCGCCAGCATCATCGCCGAGAAGGGCCACGAGGTCGACACGGCGGCCGACGTGGGCGCCGCCATGGCCCTGCTGAAAAAGAACGACTACGCCGTGATCGTTTCCGACCTGCATTTGCCGGGCATCGACGGCCTGAGCTTCCTGAAAAAGGTCCGCGACCTGCAGCTGCCCTTTATCCTGCTCACCGCCTACGGCTCGATCGAGAAGGCGGTGCAGGCCATCAAGGAGGGCGCCTGGGACTTCATCGCCAAGCCGGTCGACCCCGAGTACCTGCTGCTGATGATCGACAAGGCGCTGGCAACGACCCACATCGCCCGCGAGAACCTGGTGCTGCGCGAGGTGCTGCAGTCGGAGATGGGGCGCACGGCCATCATCGGCTCCAGCCGCGAGCTGCTGCACGAGGCGGAGAAGGTCCGCCAGGTGGCCCAGACCCAGACCACGGTGCTGCTGCGCGGCGAGAGCGGCACCGGCAAGGAGCTGTTCGCCCGCGCCATCCACACCCTGAGCCCGCGCCGCGACCACCCCTTCATCACCATCAACTCGGCCTCCATACCCGAAAACCTCCTGGAAAACGAGCTGTTCGGCCACGAGAAGGGATCGTACACCGGGGCGCACATGCGCCAGGTCGGCAAGCTGGAGCTGGCCCAGGGCGGCACCTTCTTCTTCGACGAGATCGGAGATTTCCCCGCCAGCCTGCAGGGCAAGATCCTGCGCCTGCTTGAGGAGCGCAGCATCACGCGCCTGGGCGGCGGCCGCCCCATTGCCATCGACGTGCGCTTCATCCTCGCCACCAACCAGGACCTGGAAAAGGCGGTGGCCGAGAAGCGCTTCCGCCAGGATCTCTACTACCGCATTACCAGCTTCCCCGTCGAGCTGCCGCCGCTGCGCGAGCGCCGCGGCGACATCGTGCTGCTGGCCGACCACTTCGTCCGCCGGCTCGCCCTGGAGGTGCGCAAGCGCGAGTTCAGCCTCTCGGCGGCGGCGCGGGAAAAGCTCCTGGGCTACCACTGGCCGGGGAATGTCCGCGAGCTGCAGAACACCATCGAACGGGCGGTGATCATCGGCCAGGGCCCCGTGATTCAAGCCGAGGAGATCATCCTGCCGGCGCGCGCCTTCCCCGTCCAGGAGAGCCTGAGCCTCAACGGCAGCCTGAAGGCCGTGAGTTCGCGGGCGCAGAAGTTCGCCGAGAAAGCCAAGATCGCCCAGGTGCTCGAGGAGACCTCATTCAACCGCACGCGGGCGGCGGCGGCCCTGGAGGTCAGCTACAAGACCCTGCTGGACAAGATCAAGGAATATGGCCTGGCCCCGAAGGATTAGGCTCTTCTTCGTCAGGAAGCTGGCCTGGCTGCTGATCGAGGCGGTCGTGCTCCTCAACAAGGTCTCGGTCACCGGGCAGGATGGCCTGCAGAAGCTGAAAGAGGACAATGTGCCGCTGATCTACATCTTCTGGCACCGCCACATCCTCGTCGTCATCCAGCGCTTCAGGAATCGCGGCGCCCGGCCGCTGATATCGCATTCCAGCGACGGCGACCTGGTGGCGGCGGTGGCCGAGGAGTTCGCCATGCGCCCGGTGCGCGGTTCTTCGTCCAAGGGCGGGGCGCGGGCTTTCCTGGAGCTGGCGCGCGCGGTGCAGGAAGACAAGGCCGAGGTGCTGATCACCGCCGACGGCCCGAAGGGCCCGGCCCGCCGGGTCAAGGAGGGCGCCGCCCTGCTGGCGGCGAAGACCGGCGCCTGGGTCGTCCCCATCAGCTGGAGCGCCACGCGGCGGCTGGTACTCGAAAAAAGCTGGGACCGCTTCATGGTCCCGCTGCCGTTCGGCCGCATCCGCTTCGCCTACGGCGCTCCCCTGCGCATCGCGCCCGACCTGCCGGCAGGGGAAATGGAACGAGTCCTCGACGACCTGGCCGCGCGGCTCAACGTCCTGGAAAAGCAGGCTGGCGGCGAGGCATGAAAGACTCCGCGAGCCTGCCGCGGCCACGGTTCCTGTCCGGATGAAGGAAGGGAGGACCTGCAATGAAAAACATCAGGAAGCTGGGGATATTGACCGGTGGCGGCGACTGCCCGGGCCTGAACGCCGTCATCCGCGCCGTGGTGCACACGGCCATCCGCGTTCACGGGCTCGAGGTCTGCGGCATCCTGGATGGCTATGCCGGCCTGATCCACAAGAACGTCCGCTCCCTGGGCCTGGCCGATGTCTCGGGCATCCTGCCCCGCGGCGGCACCATCCTCGGCACCTCCAACCGCGACAACCCCTTCCATTATTCCGAGCCTGGGCCGCGGGGTGAGAACGAACCGCGCGACGTCTCGGCCCAGGCGCTGAAGACCATCGAGTACAACGAGATCGACGCGCTGGTCACCGTGGGCGGCGACGGCACCCAGGCCATCGCCCAGCGCTTCTTCGCCAAGCACGGCCTGCCCGTTGTCGGCGTGCCCAAGACCATCGACAACGACCTCAACGGCACCGACGTCACCTTCGGCTTCGACACGGCGCTGAACATCGCCACCACCGCCGTGGACAAGCTGCACTCGACGGCCGAGTCCCACCACCGGGTCATGGTCATCGAGGTGATGGGTCGCTACGCCGGCTGGATCGCGCTGGGAGCGGGTCTGGCCGGGGGCGGCGACGTGATCCTCGTGCCCGAATTCCCCTATCATATCGAAAAGGTCTGCGACCATATCCGCGGGCGCGCCGCCGGCGGCAAGCGCTTCTCGCTGGTGGTGGTCGCCGAGGGCGCCAAGGCTGAGGGCGGGCAGATGGTCGTCGCCCGCCAGGTGAACGATGCCTCCGATCCCATCCGCCTGGGCGGCATCGCCGCCCTGGTCGCCAACCAGGTCGAGGACATCACCGGCATCGAAAGCCGCTTCACCATCCTGGGCCACGTGCAGCGCGGCGGCAGCCCCAGCCCATTCGACCGCATCCTGGCCTCGCGCTTCGGCTTCCATGCCGTCGAGGCGGCCGTCAACCGCAAGTTCGGCCAACTGGTGGGCCTGCGGGGCAGCGAGATCAGGACCACGCCCATCGAGGAAGCCGTGGCCGAGCCGCGGCGGGTCCGGGCCGAGGAAGACTTGGTCCATGTCGCCAAGGCCGTGGGCACCTGCTTCGGGGCGTAAATGGCGCGGCTGATCGTTTTCGAGGGCATCGACGGCTCGGGCAAGACCTCCCTCTCCAGGCTTTTTCTCGCCCGCCTGCAGGCCGACGGCACGGACGCCACCTGGCTGCGCGAGCCGACCGATTCCGCCCTGGGTAAAAAGATCCGCCGCCTGGCCCAGGACAAGGACGCCATCGCCATCGAGAAGGAACTGGAGCTCTTCATCGCGGACCGGCGCTGGGACGTCGAGAACAACATCCTGCCGGCCTTGCGCTCGGGAACGACCGTGGTCATGGACCGCTACTACTATTCCAACGCCTGCTACCAGGGGGCGCGCGGCCTGGACATGGAGCGGATCCTGCGCCGCAACCGCGAGTTCGCCCCCGAGCCCGACCTCGTCTTCATCATCGATGTCGACGTCGACCTGGCCTTGGAGCGCATCGGCCGGGCGCGGGCGGCGGTCGCCAGGCTCTTTGAAAAAAAGGAGTTCCTGCAGAAAGTGCGCGCGAACTATCTGGCGCTGCGCGGCCCCAACCTGGCGCTCATCGACGGCAATCCCGAACTGGGGAAGGTCCTGGAGGCCGTTCTCGCCCGCTACGCCCTTCATTTGACACGGCCATGATTTTTGTGTATGATGGGCCTTGCCTTTGGAGGAAAATCAATGGCCAACCATGATTCGGCAGTAAAAAAGCATCGCCAGGACGAGAAAAAGAGGCTGAACAACCGCAGCAACCGCTCCAAGATGAAAAATAAAATCAAAGCCCTGAGGAAAAAGGTCGCTGAAGGCCAGCGCGAGGAAGCCGTCAAGCTGCTCCCCAATGCCCTGGCCGTCATCGACATGACCGTGAGCAAGGGCGTCATCCACAAGAACACCGGCTCGCGCTACAAATCCAGGCTGCAGAAACTGATCAACAAGACCGGAAAATAATTTTTCCGGATGCCCCTGCCCCGCGGCTACATCTCCCACAGCCAGATTCGAACCTACAATGAATGCCCCAGGAAATACCGCTATGCCTACGTCGAGGGCATCGTGCCCCAGGTCAACGAGAAGGTGTTCCTGGGCGAGGTTTTTCACGGAGCCATCGAGCATTACTTCCAACTGAAGATCGAGGGCGCCACCCCGCCGCCCGAGGCCATGCGCGCCTGGTTCACCTCCGCTTTCGCCGAGGCCGAGACGGGCCGGAAAATCGCCTGGCAGGCTCCGCGCCAGGAAACACGCGAGCGCGGGCTGGCCTTCCTGATGTATTTCCTGGAGCACATCGCCCCCGGCATCCGGCCGCTGATGGTGGAGAAGGAGCTGGCGGCCGAGCTTCCCGGCAGCGGCGTCGTGCTGAAGGGGGTCATCGACCTGATTGAAGAAGACTACGTGATCACCGACTTCAAGACCACCACCGGCAAGTGGCCGGCGAGCCGGGCGCTCAACTCCCCGCAAATGCTCATCTACAAGTATCTCTTCGATCGCAGTTTCAGCGCTCCGTCCGCCTCCCTGAAATACGAGGTGCTTTACGCGAAGCACGCCGGCAACGTCCGCCACCAGACGCTGAAGGTCCAGCCCGCCGCCGACGCCATGGACTGCCTGCTGGCCATGATCGGAGATCGACGCCGGCCTCTTCCAGGCCAACGTGACGGGATTCTGCCGCTACTGCGAATTCCGCGGCCTGTGCCGGGAAAAAGGCACAAGCTGAAGCACGCGGGCTGGCGGCGCCGGAATTCGCCGAACGGTTGACAATTCCCGTTTTTGCCGCCATATAAATACCATACTGGCTGAGAGGCGGAGATGGATAGCGAAAAGAGGCGCGATGCCCGGATCAAGAAAAAACTGCCCCTGCGCTTCTATTTCGAGGGCAACGCCTTTCTCTCGTTCACCGGCGACATGTCGCGCCGGGGAATATTCATCCAAAC
>JALOLC010000178.1 GCA_025456175.1 Acidobacteriota bacterium
TCCCGCGCCTGAATCCCCTGCCCTGCCCGCCGGCTACCGGCTGGTGATGGTGCGAACGACGTTCCTGGAGATGACGGAGCCTCCGCGCACCCCGCCGGTTCCCCTGCCCTTCGGCTGCGAGGTGAAGCGCTGGCAGCGGCCGGGGCTGGTCGAGTACCGGCGGCTGTTCGTCGCCGTTGGGGGCGAGTGGGGCTGGAGCGGGAGGTTGATTCTAAAACAAGAAGAGTTGGAGAACAAACTCGAGGCGAAGACGAACGAGATCTACCGGATCCACGCCGAGGGCAAGGAGGCCGGGTTCGCCGAGCTGGACCGCAGCGTCGCGGGCCAGGCGGAGATCGCCTATTTTGGCCTCCTGCCGGCGTTCATCGGCCAGGGGCTGGGGAGATTCTTTCTCGACTGGACAATCCGCAAGGCGTGGGAGGGCGGGACGAGGCGCGTCTGGCTGCACACCTGCCAGTACGACCATGCCGGCGCCCTGGCCGTGTACCTCAAGGCCGGGTTCACGGTCTGCGACAATAAGGTCGAAATGCAGCCCTATGCCGAGGAGTTCCTCGCCCGGCGCGCCGGCGGCGGCAGTTGATTTTTCAACAGTTTTGCCAGATCCGATTCGGGATAGCAGGGCAGAGTTGCCTGCGTCATTGAGACCAATTTGACGCCTTTGATATTTCCCCGCGGTCCCGCCTGAGAGATTTCCCAAAAACTCCTATTTATGTTATATAAAATAAAAGAAACGCACCAGGCGTTGTAGGAGAAAACTCATGCGTAAGCGTACCGCGGCCATGATAGTCATGTCGTTATTGGGACTTCTAGCTTACGGCCAGTCCGGCGTGGAGTGGCTTAAGCAGATCGAGATCAACCAGGCGCTTCCCTTGGTCGAGGGTACGGAAATCGGATTCATGGCCCAGCTCATCGTGCGCGGGGGGCCGATCGCCAGCCTGAACGTGACCGGGGGCATCCAAGGCGGCGGCGTTCTATACGACCATACATTTACGAACCTGACCGATGGCGGCTCGCCCAGAGTTTCGTTTCGCTGGACAGCGGTGGCAGGGACGCACACCGCGTATTTTTTAATAAACACGATCCAGCGCGACAACAAGCACCACTACCGCACACAAGTCTTCTTTCAGGTCCAGCGCAAGCCGCTCACCGTTGTCCAGCGGGAGGGAGAGGGCCAGCCTAGCGCCGGCGCGCATACCACCATCCAGCCTCCAGTGCTCCAGAAAGCAGACATCATCATCACCGGCGTGACGTGCATTCCAATGAATCCAAAAGCGGGCGAAAAGATCGAGCTGGAGATATCCTTGAAAAACGCGGGTCAAACGACCGCCCCTCGTTCGGATCTGAAGGTCGATCTTGTCGTGACGACGCCTCATGACACCTTCGGAAAAACCGTTAATTCGGCATTCCCGGTCCTGCCCGCTCAGGCTGTGGCCACGGTCAGGACCGAAGCGGTTGAGCTCGTGAAGCTCGATTCGCCCGTGGGAGGCGACCTCAAGGTCAATGCCAAGGCCGACACGGAAGACCGCGTCGACGAGATCTTTGAAAACAACAATACCTATGCCGCAGTGATCCCCGTAACGAGCCGCACCGACCTGGTTGTATACGCTTTCAATGGTAAAAACATCGCCGACCCCTCAACCGGCATCCCTCAATCCGGATGGCACACCGATCAACTTACCGTAAAGGCAGGGGACACGGTCCATCTCATTGTCCGTATCCGAGCGTATGTCCGCTTCTTTTCGGGCACGGTGTCGTCACCGGGTAAAGTTTCCATGAAATTCACCGACTTCCAGGATTTTATCGTCCCGGCCAACTTTATCAAACGCAACGACATGAACAGCTACATGGAGTTTGTTTTTGAGCTAGTCCGCAAGTGGTCAACGCCCGGGAAAAAGACGTGTCGTGTGGAAGTTGATGCCGACAATGAAATCGATGAATCCAAGGAATTCAACAACTCCAGCCTGTTCATCGTGAATGTCCTCTGACCCTAGGAATTCAACAATAAATCCCTTTGCCGCCGGCGGTTGAAATATTTCCCGTTTGTGATACACTGGTCCTTCAGCACAGAGGACGGACATCCATGGAAAAGAGAAAAAGCTCGCGCGTCGACACTTCCCAGGACATGAAAGGCAAGCTGCTCAACGTGGTCAGCTTTGTGGCCAACAATATCAGCGCCGACGGCATCAATCTGGTCAGCTATTTTCAACCGGTCATCGGCTCGCTCTACAAGATATACCTGATCCACAATCGCGACGGCGTTCAGCAGGATTTCGAGATCGAGATCACCTTCCATCGGCGCCAGGTTCAAGAACATGAACGAGAAGCAGAAGGCCTTCCTGGCCTCGTTCATGAAAAAGAAATCCTCCGCGCCCGACGAGGGCTTCATCTCCAAGGACAAGGTCAAGCCCGGCTCCTGAGCTCCCCCGCCCCATGAAACCAGACCCCATGGCGGCGATCATCCTGGCCGGGGGGCAGAGCCGGCGCATGCGCCGGGAGAAGCCGCTGCTGCCCGTCTGCGGCCGCACCATCATCGAAGCGCTCATCGACCAGGTCCGCCCCTGCTTCGCCACCATCCTGGTCAGCGCCGGGGAGCGGAGGAAGTTCTCCTTCCTGGGGCTGCCGGTCATCGTGGACGACTCGCCGGGCCAGGGACCGCTGCCGGCCATCCTGACCGCCCTGCGCGCCTCCCCCTGCCGGACCAACTTCATCTTGGCCTGCGACATCCCCGTCGTCCACATTCCGTTCCTGAGGAGGATCCTGGCGCTGGCGCCAGCGAGCGAGATCGTCGTGCCGCGCTACCGCGACGGCAAGTTCGAGCCGCTCTTCGCCGCCTACGACCGCGGCATCGTGCCGGCCATCGAGAAGCAGGTCCATGCCGGCGACCTAAAAATCTCCTCCCTGTTCAAGGCCTGCCGCACCCGCTTCGTGCCCATGGACGGCCAGGATTGGTTCCGCAACCTGAATACGCTCGAGGAGTACCATGCCTATCTCAAGAGCCGTAATGAAGAAAACGCCTGAATTTCGGAAAGAGATCGGGCTGGTGGCGCTGCCCGAGGAGACGCTGCTGACCATAACGGTCGACGGCCGCCCGCTGGGCCGCCTGAGCTGCTCCCCTTTCGGCCGCAGGGAGCTGGCCCTGGGTTGGCTGTTCAGCCAGGGCATGATCGGCGCCGCCGGCGATGTGGCTTCCATGCGCCTGCGCGCTGACCAGGCGATCATCCGCCTGCGCCCCGGGCCGGCCCGGCGGCTGGGCCTTCTCCCCGCTGCCCAGGTCACCGCCTGCTCGGGAGGCGAGGTGCGCCTGGCGCTGTTCGACGAGGTGCCCGCCGTTTGCCGCGGCTACGAATTCACCCTGGATAATGCCGTTTTCCTGATGCAGCGGCTGCCGGTGCGGGCGCGGATGTTCCGGCGCCACGGCGGCATCCACTGCTCGCTGTTGGCCGACATGAAAACGATGCGCATCCTGGTCGGCCGCGAGGACATCGGCCGCAGCAACAGCGTCGACAAGGTGATCGGCTGGGCGCTGGCCCGGAAAATCGATTTCAGCAGCACGGCGCTGCTGACCACCGGCCGCGTCTCGGCCGAGATGGCGCTCAAGTGCCTGCGGGCCGGCATTCCCGCCCTCATCTCCCAGACCACGCTGACCACGAAGGCGCTGGCGATCGTGCGCCGCAGCGGCCTGACCCTGGTCGGCCACGTGCTCAAGCCAAGGCCGATCCTGCTGAATTTCTAGGACCTGACGATTGAACTTACTGCTTTCACTTGGTATTATGGGAACAAATCGGGAGGTGCACTCATGGAAGCGCAAAGCCTGCAAAGCCTGATCGAAAGTGCCATTCGCAACGAGGAGGAAGCCCGGGTTTTCTATCTCGGCCTGTCCGCCCTGGTCGAGGATCCCCTGGCCAAGGAAACCCTGCAATTCCTGGCTGGCGAGGAGCTGGGCCACAAGGAGTTCCTCCAAGCCTACCTGAAGGGCGAAAAAAAATTCACCGCCCTGGGCATGGAGACCCCCATCGACTACCATGTCGCCCAGTACGCCGCCAGGCCCGATCCCAAGAAGAACATGAACAGCAGCGAGGTCTATTTGGTCGCCGCCCACCGCGAGTGGAACTCGTACAAGTTCTACATGGGGCTGGCCGGAGCGCAGCCCGCCGGCGAGGTCAAGGAGATGCTCGAGTCCATGGCCAACCAGGAGCTGAAGCACAAGGAAAAGGTCGAGTACCTGTATTCCAACACGGCCTTTCCGCAGACGGCGGGAGGATGAGCGTCGTAATTCGTGAGCCGTAATTCGTAATTCGTAAGAGAAGCGCCTAACTCGACTTGTGCTGCTCCGAATCACGAATCACGAATCACGAATCACGAATTACGATTGATTGTTTTTCAGAATATCCTTCAGCCGGATCTTGCCCGCAATCAATTTTTCCTTTCGGGCGGGAGACATCCTCTTGACCTTGAGCTCCACCTTGAGGGCATCGCCGTGGCTGCCG
>JALOLC010000084.1 GCA_025456175.1 Acidobacteriota bacterium
TTCCCTCAGCAGAGGGGTGACCAGCTTGCGTTTGATCCGCAGCAGCGCGTCGAGCTCCGGCCGCGGCAGCCAGGTGCCGGCGGCCATGACTCCCAGCGGCTGCCGGAGGTTCTCCAGGTTCGCCAGCGGATCGCCTGCCAGAAGCAGCAGATCGGCGCGCTTCCCGGCCTCCACCGTGCCGAACTCGTCGCGGCCGGTCATCCTGGCGACAACCCTGGACGCGTCGCAGGTGGCGGCGGCCAGCGCCTCGTAGGCCGAATAGCCGCAGCCGACGATCGCCCGCAGCTCGTCGTGCAGGGCGAATCCGGGCGCGGCAGCGATGAAGGAGGGGCCGCTGTCGGTTCCGGCCACGATGGGGATGCCGTTTTTCCTGACCTCGGCCAGTGAAAAGAGGAGCAGGTCATAGAACATCTGCGCCGCCCACTCCTTGCCGCGGAAATAGGCGTTCTTCTCCTTGCCCTTCATCAGGTCGTCCCAATAGCGCGGGGGCAGATAGACGCTGCCCGGCCGCTGCACGATCTCCCAGAGGTTGTTGTAGGTCAGGGCGATGACCTCGTCGCAGACCAGGGTTGTGGTGACGGTGACCCCCGTCCCCTTCAGCCTGGCGATCATGCTCGCGAGCCGCTCCTTTATTTTCTGCAGCTCCTTCCCCGTGGCATCGTCATGGGCGGCGGTGAAGAGCTGGATCATGCGCCGCAGCATCTCGTCATCCCATTTGTCCTTGGGCAGCTGCTCGAACGATGGGTCATTGATCAGCATGATCGGGAACATCTCGAGGTGGGACAGCTCGTTCATGCCCGCGGCGACGTCCTCGATTGTCAGGGTGTAGGGCACGTGGCCGATCCGGTAGAGACCCGCTTCTTTGGCCACTTCCACGGTACGCCGCCACTCCTCCCGCTTGAAGTAGGTGTTGATCTTCAGGCAGTCGTAGCCGTTGGCCTTGATCAAGGGCACCGTTTCGGCGGCGCGTGCCTCCCAGCCCCAGAGGGTCCAGGCGTCGTAGATCGTCGGCCCCAGCCTTCTCCGCTCCCGGATGTCGGCGCCGAGCCTCTTGATGCTGCTGACCGGGCCGCCCTGGGTCAAATCGCGGACCGTGGTTACGCCGTTGGCCAGGAAGAGGTTGTAATCGGGGGTTTCCCATTCGCGCGTGCCGCTGTGCACGTGCATGTCGGCGAGGCCGGGCATCAGGTAGCGGCCGCGGCCGTCAATGACCGTGGCGCCGGCGGGGATCGCCAGGCTGCGGCTTGCGCCGATCTTCCATATCCGGTCTCCCCGGACCAGGACGGTCTGGTCCGGCTGTCACGGAAGGCGATCACCGGCTCCGGCTCTCCGCCATGCAGAGCGGCGCAGAATCCCAGGATACAGGCCCATACCAGCAGGGTCGATTTAAACATGTCATTCTCCTTGTTCATATTTTCGCGATGGAGGCGGTGAGCCGGACCCGAACCGGTGCATGCGGCGGGGTGTTGAAGCCACGGCGGCCATCAAGAGAACAACGAACGGCAGGCGGCAAAAGTTCCAGTAGCGAATCCCAAGAGTCAATGATCACAGAAATCTACGGCCGTCTATTGCAATTTCATCAAATTCTTCTTAAAATCCCAACTTAGGAAAAATTGAATTTCCTATTCCGTGAACGTCGCCAGTTTCAGGCCCCAGTCCTCGCGGGCAAGCGCGTTCTGCCGGCCTGTTCAGAGTACGCCACCACGGGCTCGGCGAGAGGTTGGCCGTCAATGTTGGGAGACAGAATCAGGATGCTGCGCCAGAGGCAAGGACTCGATCTCGGGGACCTCGCGGCTCGGAGCAAGATCGCAGTCGAAGTCTTGTCCCGGCTTGAGCGCAACGAGATCTGCGAGATTCCCCACCGCGACATCCTCTCCCTCGCGATCGCGCTCGGCGTGCGCGCGGCCCACGACTTCGGCCATCTCCTCAGCCTCAACGGCGTGTGCCGGAGGTTCCGGGCCTACAACGTGGGGCGTCCCAAGACGGGAACGACGTCGGTCGCCCACATCTTTTCAAACTATCGATCCCGGCACGAATTCAAGTCCTTCGACATGAAGCGCCTGATCGGGCGTCACATCCGTGGCGAGGTCAGCGACACCGAGTTGCGCACCTTCGTCCTCCAGAGGGACTCCCTGGGTGGCCTGGAGATGGATTCGTCCAGCTTCAACCACTACTACCTCGATATCCTGGTCGCCGAGTTCCCGTGGGCCAAGTACGTGTTCACCATACGAGACTGCTATTCGTGGGTTGACTCCGTGACGAACTTCGCCTTGATGAAACGCCGCCGCTACGCCGACGACGGGGCAGGATTCGACGCCTACATGGTCGATGAAGATCGGCACTTCTACTCGACGCTCGACAGGATGGACTTCGGGTTCCCGCCCGGCAAAAAAATGGACCGCGAGCAGATGGTGGCCGCATTGCCCGATTATATCGATGCCATGCTCACGAGTTGGACCGACGTGAACGGTCGGATCCTGTCGCTTCTTCCTCCGGAGAACTCGCTCATCCTCCGCACCCATGAGATCACCTCCAGGCTGGACGATCTGGCCCGATTCATCGGCGTGCCTCGCGAGACGCTCAACGCGGCGAGGGCCCACAGCCGGAAGGGAACCAAGATCATCGAGCCGCTGCGGAACCATGACCCCGGGTTTCTCATGAGGAAGTTCGAACAGCACTGCGGGCCCCTGATGGAGCGGTTCTTCCCCGGCTACGCATTCCGCGACTACCTGGAAGGCAGGAAACCGCCTCCCGCCTCCATTTCACCGCTGACCCCTTCGTAGCGGCGATCGCCTCGGGTCGCCGGAACCTTGCACAACGGGGTGTTGGGTCTTCCACTATTACATTATTCCGGAAGGTGAGTTGCCATACTGCAAACCCCTGCGCCTTTCTCCCCGATTTGTTTATGCCTGGATTTTCAGCACCTGCTGGAACTGGGTAACCAGGATGTAGGTTTTTACTCTGACCTGGAATATCCGGCAGGAGGGCGACTTGACGAATCCTTCCAGGGTGGGATGTTTACGCAGATACAGGCCGAGGACCTCTTTTCTTGACCTGGCCTTGACTTCCCCGGCCCTGCCCAGGGCGGTCACGGCGATGCCCCGGTCGAAGTCAGCGGCGGCATTTCTGCGGTTGTCAAAGAGCATGGATACATCGGGAAAGCGGATCAGGTTGGCGTGCTTCCGGGTGTCCACCTCCGTGGCGAAGTAGACGTGCCTGAGGTCCCGGGATACGGCGAAGGCCACGAGGCTCAGATAGGGCGAGCGGGGCTCCCGCGTGGCCAGAACGCCGAGCTTCTGGCCGGCGAGAAGCCGTCCTAGGACAGCCCGGGCATCCACGTGCTTTCCCGCTTTCATCACCTTATCTTGGCTGCGCTTTCGTTCTGGCGGGCCGGGCTGGTGGGCGAATGGTCCGCTGCCGGCTCCTTGCCTTTCCCGGCCTGCCGTGTCAGTTCCCTGACCAGCCAGGCGACGATCGTCTCCCAGGGGCGGGACCGGGCGAACTCCAGGCCGCGGTCCTGCAGGCGCAGGTAAAGGCCGCGGTCCTCGATCAATCTCAGGCACTGGCGGTGGAAATCGGCCGCGTCCCCGCTGCGCGCGATCAAGCCCGCTCCCGATTCGCTGATGATCTCCTGGCAGCCGCCCCGGTCCGATACAACGGCCGGCGCGCCCGAGGCCAGTGCCTCCAGGACGACGTTGCCGAACGACTCGGTCGGAGAGGGGAAGAGCAGGATGTCGGAATTGGCATAGACGCGGGCCAGGTCGTCGCCCAGCAGGTAGCCGGTGAACACGGCCTCGGGCATCCGGCGGCGCAGCGATTTTTCGGCCGGTCCCTTCCCGGCCACGACGAAGCGCACCGCGCGCTCGGCCCCGCTGTGGAAACGCCGGTAAACGTCGGCCAGGACGTCGATGTCCTTGTAGGCCACCAGCCGCCCGGAATAGAGGATCACGGTCCGCCGGCCGTCGGCCAGAGCCTCGTGGAAGCGCCGCTCCCGCCAGTCCGGCCGGTACTGGCCGAGGTCAATGCCCCGCGACCAGATCTTGATGTTGTCCACCCCCCGCCGCCGCAGCTCTTCGGCGGCGATCTCGGTCGGGGCGTACACCGCGTCCATGCGGCGGTAGAATCGCGCGGCCAGCCGCCAGCCGGTTGGCGTCAGAAGCCCGATATTGAAATATCTGAAATACTCGGGGAAGACGGTATGGTAGGTGGAGACGACGGGGATGCGCCGGCGCTTGGCGTAGCGGACGAACTCCATCCCCCCCAGGTCGGGAACCGTGACCTGGATGATGTCCGGGGCGAACTCGTCCAGGATGCGCAGGATGCGCTTGGTGACCACGGCCAGACGGTAGTCGCGGTAAAGCAGCAAGGGGGTCGAGGGGAGGGTGATGAGGCGCAGCCCCGGCCTCTCTTGTGGGGTGATGGAGAAGCCGAAGACGGCCACCTCGTTCCCGGCCTCAATCAGCGCGTCGACCAGCCGGTAGATGGTCTTGGTGGCGCCATCCTGGTTTTCCTGGTACGTTCCGGCATAAATGGCGATTCGCATTGGTGTTCGCTTCCCCACTTTATACCACGTTTGCCGGCCGGGATGAATAGGCAGGTTGAAGCTAGAGAATGGCGAGGCGCAGGGCGGCGAGGGCGCACAGCCCGGCCAGTGCGGCCAGCAGCACGGCCACCACCCGCTGCAGCTTGGACCGGGAATCGCTCGTGCGCAGGAACGCGAGGCGCTGGGCGAGCCGGATGACCGTGACAAAGAATGTTCCATAGCCGGCGGTCACGGCCAGGAAGAAGGGGAGCCAGGCGGAGCCGGCCCTGGGGACGTTGAAGCCGGCATGCCTGAGCAGCGACAGCGCCAGCACCCAGGCGGCAATGGCCTGGGGGTTGAGCAGCCCCAGCAGGACGCCTTTGCCGACTTGAGCGGCCGGTCCCAGGGGATCGGTTTTCTCTTCGGCCCTCCGTGGTATGGCGTCGCCGTCCTGAGAATCGCGCCAGGCCAGCAAGGCCAGCCAGCCGAGGAGCGCCGCGGCAACGGCGGGCAGGAGGACCTTGACCCAGGGGATATCCACGATGCGCAGGATCGAGCGCACGCCCAGGAAAGACAGCGTGGCCCAGCCGCCGCAGGCCAGTCCCGCTCCCAGCGCGACAAACAGGGCCGAGCGGCGCTTGCCCGCCATGGAGAGGCGGAGCATCTCCAGGCTCGCCGCGCCGAAGGGGAAGCACAGCAGCAGGCCGATGAGGTAACTGGCGGCATAGAACAACGCTTCGCTGGCCATGTTCGTCCTCAGGAATGCAGCCGCTGGCCGAAAATGCGCTGCACCGTCCGGGCCAGGGGGAGGCGCAGGCGCCGGGGCGGCCGGGCATGTTCCTTTTTCAGGGTGAGATAGATCCAGCGGTGCTCAAGGATGTTCAAGGCGGCGGTGATGTCCCACAATGGGGGGAGGACGAGGACAACCTGGCGGCCGACCCGGCGGAGCTCGGCGAAGAAGCGGTCGGGATCCTCAACATGCTCCAGGGTGTGGGAGCAGAGCACCGAATCAAACTCGAGGTCGGCGAAGGGGAGGCGGTAGATGTCCTCGACGATCTGGAAGCGGGGAAGCTCGGCATGGCGGACGATGTCGGCGTTGACTCCGCCGCCGTCGGTCCGGCCGCAGCAGATGTTCAGCCCCCACGCCTGCCGCTTCAGGATCCGGGCCTTCATGAAGCGATAGCTGATCTGGTGCGGGGCCCACAACGCCGCGAACAAACCCAGCGCGATTCCCAGGTAGAGCATTGGACTCCCACCATACCATGTTTCCCCGAAAAAAGACAGGCGGCCGCGGCGAGGGAGCCCTGCCGGGTATTGCATTTCTTCGAATTAATCCTAGAATACCATCATGGGGCTACCGGGTTTATTCGCCGGCAGCGAAACGATCGACCCGAGGAAGGCCAAACGGGGGAGGCCCCCATTCAACCGCCGGCTGGAGTTCGTCAGCCAAAAAAAGGAGGGGAGTCCGATGGGAAGAAAAAACGCCCGCGCCAGGAATATCCATCTCGTCCTCGTTCTGCTCGTCTTTTCCCTGTCCGCCGCAGCGCTGGAGTTCCGGCTGCCCGTCAGCCGGATCCCCGTTGGAGCGGCGGCCGAGATTTTCGGCACAACGACGTCGGGGCTTGCGGCCCTCATTTCCATCAGCGGGCCGGCCAGCGTGCCGGGGAAATCGGTCATTGCCGGCGGCGACGGCAGGTTCCGGGCGGAGATAGGCCCGTTCCCCCAAGCCGGCGATTACACTATCGCCGTATCGGCCGGGGCTGAGCGGAAAACGGCGACCCTCACGGTCACGCCACTGTCTCAATCCATGGGCATGGAGCCCGGGGCGCTCGGGGCTTCTCTCGAGGAGGCCGCCGATGCCTCCGTTCAAACCCTGAACGAGGTCAAGAGCGACCTGGAGGCGATCCCCGGCGACGACGCGAATCTCCGCAAGGCCAAGGAATGCGTCGACGATGCCATCAATGCCGTGGCCGATATCCGCGGCAAGCTGCGATCCTTCACCCAGCAGGAGCGACGGCTCGAGAGCATGCTCATCTGCGAGCCGAACCTGAACAAGGAGGTCTTCCGGGAGTATGTCCAGGAGACCCAGTCGACCGAGCGGTCGGTCCGGGAGCAGACGGAGAGGATGATCCAGCTGGGAAGGGAATCTTCCGCCGGCCGGTCGGACGCCTGCGTGGCCGTGGCCATCGCCTCGTCGGTTCTGACCGCCCAGAAAAACCTCCTGTCCCTCATGCAAAACGGCCTTAAAACCTACGTCGAGCGCTGGGCTTTCGGGGCCGATCTCGGCACTGGGGTCAAGGCGGCAAAATGGATCCAGGACCGCTTCCTCAGCGGGCTGCGGACGATCTTTCCCGATTCGCCCGAGGAACAGGTCGCAGGCCGCTCGGGCGCGCCGACCGCGCCGACGATGTGGGACAATGTTTCCGGCTGGAGCTTCGTCAAGCTCGGTCTGGCCGAACTGCGGTTGTTCCTGACCGGCGGCGGCCCCTGGCGGATGGCCGCCACGGCCCTCGGCAGCGCGGTCGACATGGCCATCGACGCCTACACAAAAACCCACTGCCTGGTCTTCAAGGGGCGCTTGTCCGGCCATTGCCATGTCGAAGCTCTGGACAATGGGCGGCCCATGTACGAGCTCGACAACGACTGGGAAGGCAA
Organism: Acidobacteriota bacterium; assembly: GCA_025456175.1. Lineage (GTDB taxonomy): Bacteria > Acidobacteriota > Aminicenantia > UBA2199 > UBA2199 > UBA2199. The sequence continues at coordinate 7,178 of JALOLC010000084.1, forward strand.
CGTCGAGATCATGTCGGCCAAGCCCTCCGGCAAGGAGCCCGTGTCATTCCGGGGATACCTGACCGGCCGGGCCAAGAATTTCCAGGTGAAAAACAGGCTGCGGATCCTGTACGAGGGCAAGCCGGGCAATTTCCAGTATCTCACCGGGCCGCCGAAGCCGTTCCAGCAGCTGACCGCCGTTTTCGTCACCCTCCTCGAAGGGACGATCGCCGACGGGAAAATTGCCTTCAAGGCCCGCAAGGGCGGCGTCGATTTCGACGGCCGATTAGTCGCCCAGCTGGCCGTTGTCATCACCCCCACCGGTTCCCCGGTTCCTCTCGTCCAAAAATACGATACGCCCTACCAGCCCGGCTGGTGGCAGGTCACCCGGGCCCTTGGCGACGGGGGGATGGCGACGTTCGACATCACGATGGAGGGCGACAACCGGGTCGTGAAGAAGGAGTACAGCCGCGAGCTTTCGGCGGCCGGGGCCAGGGGCCGCTTCTCGCTCAAAGTCGACCTCTGTTCCGGCTGCCCGACGATTCCGTTCTTGTAAGAGACGCAATCCCCGGAAACGAGAATCGGGACCGGGACGAGCAGGCCCCGGGGACCAGGATCGATCGTCCCCCTTATCCAAGCAACGTCCAAAACGGAAGTGTCCCCAGCGGCAAAAAAGGCTGGTCGCCTCACATGCCGACGATGCGAAACTCGACGCGGCGGTTAAGCTGGCGGTGCTCGTCGGTGTCGTTGGGTACCGCGGGAGCCGATTCGCCGTATCCCCTGGCCTGGAGGCGCGCCGCCGCGACGCCGTGGTCCACTAGGTGCTTCATGACGGCGCCGGCCCGGTCCTGGGACAGCTTGAGGTTGGATGCGTCGTCGCCGACATTGTCCGTGTGCCCCGCGATCTCGATACCCATCCTGGGGTACTGATTGAGGATCCCGACGAGGCGGTCGAGCTCGACCCTGGACTCGGGCAGGAGAGTCGCCTTGGCGAATTCGAAGAAGATGTTGTTGAGCCGGATCCTGGCCCCCGGTTTGATGGGAACCAGGAGGAGGTCGCGGGCGAAAACCTCTCCCGGCTTGGCTTTCCCCAGGTCGATCCTGTCGCTCACCGCGATGTAGCCCGGAGCCTCGGCACGGAAGCTGTAGTTCTCGCCGATGGGCAGGACGACCTGGTATTTGCCCGTGACCCGGTCGGCGTTGGCCTCGCCGGCTCCCTTTCCGTCCTTCAGCCGCTCGTAGGTGATGTAGGCCGCCACCGGGTTGTCTCCCGGGTCATGGGCCCGTCCACGGACGAACGCCGTGGGGACCGGCCGCATGTCCTCCGGCAATCCAAAGGCGTAAATATCCTCTTTGGTGTTCTCGCCCTCGGACACAAAAGCCCACGTGCCTGAAGCGTCGGTGCTCAGGTTGGCTTGCTCCTTCTTGTCATTGATCTCCGGACCGAGGTTCCTGGGCTCCGCCCACCTGAGCCAGGAGTCGTCAAGGCGGCGGGCCAGGTAAAGATCGTAGCCGCCGTAACCGCCCTCCCTTCGTGAAGCGAAGTACATGGTCACCCCGTCGGGCGCCACGAACGGGCTCATCTCGTCGGCCGGGCTGTTGACCGGAGCGCCCAGGTTCTTGGGCTTCGTCCAGGTGCCATCCGCTTGGAGGAAGCAGACGAACAGGTCATAATCCCCATGCGTCTCGGCATTCTTCAGCCGGACGATCATCGTCCGGTTCCCCGGGCAGGGGACATAGTCGGTGCGGTCGCCCCAGTTGACCAGGTCGTGGATGGGGAGGTATTCGGGCTGGCTCCAGCCGTCCCCTTGGCGAATGGTCCGGGCCACGACGTTCAACCCCTGCTTGGATTCTGCCGGTCCGGTCGGCGCCGGCCTGGCCGGGGCGGACTTGTCCCAGGACTTGGCC
>JALOLC010000012.1 GCA_025456175.1 Acidobacteriota bacterium
TCGCCGCCAGAAGCTGCCGGCCGACATCGCCGACGACATCATCCCCAAGAATATCCTGATGATCGGCCCCACCGGCGTGGGCAAGACCGAGATCGCCCGCCGCCTGGCCAAGCTGACCCGCTCCCCTTTCCTCAAGGTGGAGGCGTCGAAGTTCACCGAAGTCGGCTACGTGGGCCGTGACGTGGAATCGCTGGTCCGTGACCTGGTGCGCATCGCCGTCGACCTGGTCAAGGCGGAAAAGATGGCCGAGAACGGCGAGAAAGCCAGGCGCAACACCGAGGAGAAGGTTCTGGCCATCCTCCTGCCCCCGCCCAAGAACGCCAAGAACCCTGCCGACTTGGCTGAGAACGACAACGAAACGGAGAGCTTCGCCGCCAGCCGGGAGAAGCTGCGCAAGCTGCTGCGCGATGGCAAACTGAACGACCGGGTCATCGAGGTCGAGGTCAAGGCCAACCCCTTCACCCCCCTCGAGATCTTCTCGGCCTCCGGCGTCGAGGAGATCGGCATCCAGATCAGCGAGATGATGCCCAACCTCCTCGGCTCCCGGGGATCGAAAAAGCGCAAGATGACCCTGGAGGAGGCTTTCAACTACATGCTGCAGGAGGAACAGAACCGCCTGCTGGACATGGACCAGGTGGCCAAGATCGCCATCGCCCGCACCGAACAGATGGGCATCGTCTTCCTCGACGAGATCGACAAGATCGCCGGCCGCGAGAGCGGCGGCCATGGCCCCATGGTCTCGCGCGAGGGCGTGCAGCGCGACCTGCTGCCGATCATCGAGGGCACGACGGTCAACACCAAGTACGGCATGGTCAAGACCGACCATGTCCTGTTCATCGGCGCCGGCGCCTTCCACGTGGCCAAGCCCGCCGACATGATCCCCGAGCTGCAGGGGCGCTTTCCCATCCGCGTCGAGCTCGAGTCGCTCCGCCGCGTCGACTTCGTGCGCATTCTCACCGAACCGCAGAACGCCCTGGTCAAGCAGTACCAGAACCTGCTGGGCACCGAGGGGCTGGAGATCGATTTCACCCCCGATGCCGTCGAGGAGATCGCCACCATGGCCGTGGAGCTTAACTCCCGTTCGGAGAACATCGGCGCCCGCCGCCTGCACACCATCATGGAGAAAGTGATGGAAGACATCTCCTACGAGGCATCCGACCTGGAGCATGGCCAGGTGCGCATCGACAGCGAGTACGTGCGCCGCAAGGTCCAGAGCATTATCCAGGACAGCGACCTGAGCAAGTACATCCTGTGAGTGCCATGAAAAAACAAATCCTTTTTCTGCCGCTGATCGTCGTGCTGCTGTGGAGCTGCGGCAAGAAGGGGCCCCTGGTGCTGGAGCCCCAGAAGCTGCCGCAGGCCGTTGAGAAACTGGAACTCAGGCAGGTCGGCCGCGAAGTCGAGCTCAGCTGGACGTATCCCGCCCGGCTCTCCGACGGCAAGACCCCCTTGCTCCCGCCCCAGGTGCGCAGCGTCACCATCTACCATCTGGCCAAGCCCTTTGCCCCGGATACCTTCCCGAAGCGGAGCGAGCTGCTGGCCAAGCCGATGGCCGCCGAACTCGGCAGCCGCCCCGACGGCACGACCACCTATGCCGTGTCCTTTGCAGACAAGCTGCTCCAGGACAAGGAGCACGCCTTCGCCGTAGCCTACACCCTGGGCCGGACCCGTTCGGCGCTGAGCGCGGTCCAAAAATTCACGACCCGCATGCCGCCCCAGGAGATCCGCGACCTGAAGATCAGCCGTGAAGGCAAGGTGGTTGTCCTGAGCTGGACCCGGCCTCAGGTCGACAGCGTCAACCGGCCCCTTCCCGCCCTGGCCGGCTACCGCATCTACCGCCGCGTCGTCCCAGCCGTTCCGGCTGGGACGCCGGCCGCCGCCCCCCCCCCCGCCGCCAAGGTTCGCGGCGCCGCCTTCGAGATCGTCAACGCCAAGACAGTCCGGGGCGAATACTACGAAGACAGCGACACCGGCGTCGACGGCGAGTACGAGTACCGCGTCTCCAGCCTGCTCGACGAGCGCATCGAAAGCGCCCCTTCCACTATCGTGAAAACCGCGATCCAGGATTCCTTCGCCCCTGATGTGCCGGTCAATCTGGTGGCTTTTTCCGCCAAGGACCATGTCTTCCTCACCTGGGAAGCCGTGCGCGACCGCGATCTCGACCATTATGTCGTCTACCGCCGCTTGGACAGCGAGGAGGACTTCAAGGTCCTGGAAGCCTCCGTGGGCGAGAATTTCTTCCGCGACCGCCAGGCCGTAAGGGGGAAGCCGTACGTCTATGCGGTCGCCGCCGTCGACCGTAAAGGCAATGAAAGCGAAGCAAGCCAGCCCGCCCCGATCAAGTTCGAATAAGCGGCCATCATGTCCGCACCCGTTCCTGACCCTGCCGCGAAAGCACGCGTCGCCCTCGTCGCCTGTCCCGACTACGATCCGCAGCGAGTCCAGACTGCCCTGCAGCGGGGCATCGCCCTTTTGGGCGGAGTTGAGCGCTTCGTTGGCCGCAATGAGCGCATCCTGCTCAAGCCCAACGTGCTGACCGGCGCCTCTCCCGGACGCAACGTCTGCACCCATCCCGCGGTATTCGCCGGCGTCGCTCGGCTGCTGCTGGAATCCGGGGCGAAGGTGAGCTTCGGCGACTCACCGGGATTCGGCAGCCTCGCCGCCGCCGCCGCCAAGGCGGGCCTGGCGGCCGAGGCCCGCGAACTCGGCGTGACCATGGCCGACTTCTCCACGCCGGCGCAGGTGAGCTTCAACGAGGCCCTGATCGCCAAGCAGCTGGTCCTGGCCCGCGCGGCGGTCGAGGCCGACGGCATCGTCAACCTGCCCAAGATGAAAACCCACGGCTTCATGCGCCTCACCGGCGCCGTCAAGAACGTCTTCGGCTGCGTGCCGGGGATGCGCAAGGGCGAATACCACGTCAAGATGCCCCGCGTTGAGCATTTCGCCGCCATGCTGGTCGACGTGTGCCGGCGGCTGAAGCCGCGGCTGAGCGTCATGGACGGCATCGTGGCCATGGAGGGCAATGGCCCCGGATCGGGCACGCCGCGGCCGATGAAGGTGCTGCTCCTGTCCGACGACCCGGTAGCGCTCGACGCCGTGTTCTGCCGGCTGGTGCGCATGCCGCCGCAGCACGTTCCCACCATGGTGCCGGGTGCCGAGAGCGGCCTGGGCTTCTGGGCCGACGGCTCGATCGCGATCTTGGGTGACGACGCGGACTCCCTCGCCTGCCCCGACTTCCAGGTCGTGCGCAGCCCGGCGGCCGAGATGGACCGCTCTTTCCCCTACTATCTGAAAAAATGGATCACGCCGCGGCCGGTGATCGACGCCGGCCTGTGTCAGAAGTGCGGGGTGTGCGGCGAGGTGTGCCCGCTGGAACCCAAGGCGGTACGGCCGCCGAACGGGGATACAGACCGCGTCCCGGTCTATGACTATCCGCGCTGCATCCGCTGCTACTGCTGCCAGGAGCTGTGTCCGCACGGCGCCATCGCCATCCGGCGGCCCGTACTGAGCCGCCTCATTCACCGCTAGAACGGAGGGCTCCTTTTCACTCCAGGCACAGGCAATGTTCAAGCCGGCGGACCGCCGTCATGGATCTACGCCACCTTGTCCAGCGCCCGGCGCATGGCCCGCGTGTGCTCGGGTGTCGTGCCGCAGCAGCCGCCGATGACGGCGACGCCGCCGGCGCGCAGCTCGCGGGCCGCCCGCGCCAGTTGCTCCGGCGTTTCGGGATAATGGACCTCGCCGCGGCGCAGCTCGGGCAGGCCGGCGTTGGACTGGATGACGAGCGGCAGGCGGGTCTCTTTCCTGAATTCTCCGGCGATGGCGGCCATGAGCGCGCTGCCGTTGCCGCAGTTGGAGCCGACCAGGTCGGCGCCGGACTCGGAGAGCCCGCGGCAGGCCGCCATGATCGTATCCCCCATTACGGTATAGAACCCCCTCGGCGTGGCCTCGAAGGTCATGGTGGCCATGACCGGGATGCCCGGGGCGGCGCGCCGCGCCGCTTCCAAGGCCAGCCGCGCTTCGCGCAGGTCGGTCATGGTCTCGACGCATAGCGCGTCGACGCCGGCGTCGGCCAGGGCCGCCATCTGGCGCAGGAAGCTGTCGCGCACCTCGTCCTCGCCGATATCGCCATAGGGCAGCAGCAGGCGGCCGCTGGGGCCGCAGGAGGCCGAAACAAAGGCTTTGCCGTTGACCGCCCGGCGCACGGCGCGCACGGCGGCGGCATTGATCTCCGCCGTCTGCGCGGCCAGGCCGTAGCGGGCCAGCTTGAGCGGCGAGGCCCCAAATGTGTTGGTCTGGACGATATCGGCGCCGGCCTCGAGATAGAGGCGGGCGATCTCCTCCAGCACCTGCGGCGCGGAGAGATTGATGCCCTCGGGCGGTGCGCCTTTCTCCAGGCCGCGGGCCAGGAGCAGCGAGCCGACGGCGCCGTCGGCGAGCAGGACTTCCCCGCGCTGGATGCGCGCCAGGAGACCATCGCTCATGAGGCCGCCGCCAGCTCCTTCACGCGCTCAACCGCCTGGGCGCAGTCGTAGCCATAGGCGTCGGCGCCGATCTCCTCGGCGTAGTCACGCGAGACCGGGGCGCCGCCGATGATGGTCTTGATGCGGCCGCCGAGGTTCTCCTTCTTCAGCAGGTCGACGACCTCCTTCATCACCGGCATGGTGGTGGTCAGCAATGCCGACATGCCGATCACCCTGGCCTCGTGACTCCTGGCCGCGGCCACGAAGCCTACGGCGGAGACGTCGCTGCCCAGGTCGATCACCTCGAAGCCCGCCCCCTTCAGCATGATGCCGACCAGGTTCTTGCCGATGTCGTGCAGGTCGCCCTGCACCGAACCGATGACCACCCGGCCGCGGCTGGCCACGCCGGCGCGCTCCAGCAGCGGCTTGAGCACGTCCAGGCCGGCGTACATGGCCTTGGCCGCCAGCAGCACGTCGGGCAGGAATATCTCGTGAACGCGGAACTTTTCGCCGACGGCGTTCATGCCGGCGATCAGCCCCCCGTCCAGCACCGCCTTGGCGCTGCTCTCCGCGGCCAGGGCCTCGCCGACGAGGCGCGGCACGGCGGCGGCGTCGCCCTCCTCGATGGTGCGGGCGATCTGCTTCAGGATTTCCATGGGTTCCTCCTCATGTCGGCGGCACGGCCGAAACTCTCTCCCGGCAGGCCGGGCTCTTGCATTGGGCACAGAAGGGGTAAACCGACTCCACCCGGTGGATGGCGGGCGGTCCGGCAACCAGGACGCCGGAAATGGACTTCAGCGGCGTCATCAGAAAACTGGCGTTCAGGCGGATGCCGATCACCTCGGGCCGCAGGGCGGCGAAAAGGGCCTCCTGGCCGCTGATGTGCCAGCCGCAGTAGCCGGGGCTGTAGAGGAAAGCGACATGCGCCCCCCTGCTTCCCCCTGATGCCGTTGCCGGGGAACCGGCCCATTCCTCGGCCACGCGGCCGGCGTTGTCGGCTGCCAGGGAGGCCACGGCGTCGAGGACGGCTCCCAGGGCGAAGTCGCCGGCGAAGAGGCGCTCGATCTCGGCGCTGATCGTCTCCCCGAGGGTGAAGGCAAAGAGGTGCAGGCGCGCAGCGAGCGGATGGACGCGCTGCAGCGGGTTGCGCGTCTCGTTCCGCCCCTGGCCGTGAAAGACAGCGGCGAATTCCTCCTCCGTCTGCGGCAGGACCAAACCCCGCGGCTCGGCGAGCCGCCGGAACGAGTCCAGCGCCCGCAGCAGCAACTCGCCGGAACGCGGCGAGGGGCGGGCACCGGGCTTCAGCCCCAGGGCGGCGTAGACGGACTCCGCCTCCGGCTCAAGGCGCGACAGCGGGAAATCGATCATGCCTCGACCGGGCGGGCCGGCAGCTTGTCCATCCCCCAGCGCCGCGCCTCCTTCTCCATCAGCGCGATCAGGTCCTTTTTCCGCTCCCCGCCCAGGCGCGATGGGCGCCAGGCGGCGACCAGGCGGTCCACCTCGTTGTGGGCCCTCTGACCCAGCGTCAGGCAGCCGTCCTCGCGCCAGCGCGAGAGGTTGGCCCGGTCGATGACGCGGCCGGGGAAATAATGCTCCGCCTTGAGGTGGCGGCGGGTGTGATCGGCGATCAGCAGGTGCCCTTCGCGCAGCAGCTCGGCGAAAAGCGGCAGGGCCGGGAAATCCTCGCGCGGCTCGATGCCGCGCGCCAGGCGCAGGGCCATGCCGCAGATCTCGTTGTCCAGCACCAGCTTCTCCAGGCTCTGGCAGCTCTCGAAATCGAGCATGCCGGGCCCCGAAATGCTGTTGATTCCGGAGAGGGCGGCCAAGGTGGCGCCCATGGCCGTTTCCAGGCCGGCCTGGGCGTCGAGCAGCTTGGCGTCGCTCAACGCGATGTAGGCCTGGGTGGGCAGGCCAAGGTGCTTGCCGATCTCATTGGCCGCGCAGTCGATCATCTGCGTCTCCACCGCTCCCATCGGCGTGGTCTCGTAGCGCACGTCGAAGGCGGCCGGCGAGCCGCCGTAGAGCATGGGGGCGCCGGGGCGGGCGCACTGGCTGATGACGATGCCGCTCAGCGTTTCGGCCGTGTGCTGCACCAGGGAGCCCACCAGGGTCACCGGGGCCATGAAGCCCGACAGCGGCATGGAGATGAACTCCACCGGGATGCCGGCGGCGGCGCAGTCGACCACGTTCTGCGAGGTGACGTCGCTCCATTTCAGCGGCGAGGTCGGGCAGCAGGAGAAGACCGCCAGCGGCTTGTCGCGCAATTCCCGCTCGCCGCCGCGCACGGTGAGCTGCATGTCGCGCATCAAGCGGAAGGAATCGATGGTGAAGGTGCCGGTGACCACCGGCTTCTCGCCGTAGAGCAGGCTCAGGAAGAGCCGGTAGCTGTCGGAGACCTGATTGGCCACGTCGGCGGGGATGAAGGCCGTGCTCTGGGCGGCGATGTTCCCCAGTCCGCAGAGCAGCTGGACGTAGCGCACGTAATCCGCGGTGCCGGGCTTGCGGATCGTCTGGCTGTCGTGATCGAGGATGTGCAGCGCCGCCGATCCGGGCGTAAAATGCACCTTGGAACCTGAGAAATCATGGGTTTCATCGCCCAGGACATCGTACAGCTTGAACGATCGCGGTGCCGCGGCCAGGCAGCGGTCGATCAGCTCGCCGGGATACCAGGCCTGGCTTTTTCCAAGGTCGACCCTCGCCCCGTTCCCGGCGAGCAGGTCCAGCACCAGCGGGTTCTGCACCCTGGTCCCCAGCTTGTCGAGTATGTCACGGGCCTCTGCAACGATGCGCCCGATCAGTTCGTCGCTCAGCAGCCGTAACGGTGATCTCAAGGACATGGGACGCCTCCTCGATGCGAATGCCGTCGTCGTCCAGCGGATTGGGACCGCTGCGGCCAGGCACGGTCCCGTGAATTATAGGAAAAGCGTAGATCCGTGTCAACCGAGGGTTGATGGCTGTCCGGTTGACAAGCACCGGAATCGGGCATACATTATCCGCTGGAGGCATAGAACCGACTCGTGCCAAAGGACCGCATGAACATGAATGGAAAGGGATGCAGCGGCCAAACGCCGCTCAATGTCCTGGTCGTCGATGACGAAGCCAACATCCGCAAGACCATTTCCCTTTGTTTGGAGATCGAAGGCTGCCGCGTCCGGGCGGTGAGCAACTACGACGATGCCGTCGCCGAGATCAAGCTGGGGGTTTTCGATGTCGCTTTCCTCGACCTGCGCCTGGGGACACGCAACGGCTTCGACCTGATCCCCTTCCTGCAATTCCATTCCCCCCGGGCCAAGATCGTCATCATCACCGCCTATGCTTCAATCGATTCGGCCATCGAGGCGATCCGCAAGGGAGCAACCGACTATATTCCCAAGCCGTTCACCCCGGCCCAGATCAAGATGATCGTCGGCAAGATCCGCGAGTTCGAGGGCATGCAGCACCAGATCGCATACCTCCAGTCCAGCCTTTCCGAAAGCGTTCCCGAGATCGATCTGTCCAGCAGAAGCCCGGTCATGCAGAAGGTCATCTCGATCGCCAAGGAGGCCGCCGCCGCCAGCGCCAACATCCTGCTCAAGGGAGAAAGCGGAACAGGGAAGACGGTGCTGGCCAGGGCCATTCATGACTGGAGCCCCAGGGCTAGCAAGCCGTTCTTGAGCGTGTCCTGTCCGTCCCTCTCCTCAGAACTTCTGGAAAGCGAGCTCTTCGGCCACGCCAAGGGATCGTTCACCGGAGCCCTCAAGGATTATCCCGGCCGTATCTCGCTGGGGCAGGAGGGCACGCTGCTTCTTGACGAGATCGGCGACTTGCCCTTGTCCATCCAACCCAAGCTCCTGCGCTTCATCCAGGAGAAAAGGTACGAACGAGTCGGCGAGACGGTCACCCGCAACGCCGACGTGCGCCTGATCGCCGCCTCCCATATCGACCTGGGCCAGGCGGTCAGCGAGGGAAGGTTCCGGGAAGACCTTTTCTATCGTTTGAGCGTGGTGGAGATCGAAATCCCGGCCTTGCGCGAGAGAATCGAGGATATCGAGCACCTCGCCGGCAGCATGCTCCTTTTTTTCGGCCGCAACAATCATCGGGCGTTCAAGGGATTCAGCGCCGAAGCCCTGGAGTCGTTCAGGAAATACTCCTGGCCAGGGAATCTCCGCGAACTGCGCAATACCGTTGAACGCATCGCCATTTTTTGCAAAGCGGAAATGGTCGGCCGGGAATGCCTTCCCGACAAGATCTCCGAGAGCGAGGCGCTGCCGCGATTGGGAGATGCCGTCGATCTCAACAAAATCGAGGAGATCCACATCCGCCGCATCCTGGCCTCCGCGGCTTCCATGCAGGAAGCGGCGGACACCCTCGGCATCGATACGGCCACCCTCTGGCGCAAAAGAAAGAAATACGGCATTTGAGCCATTTCCCCTTCGTCAAGCCTGGCTTGCATAGTGCAATAGCGAAATGAACAAGGCTTGCAAAATTCAATTCCCGGGAAAATAGCGATCCTGAAAACTCAGTCTTGAAGCGGTGCGCATCTTGGCATGATTCCTGCTTTGAGTTTCATGGAGCCGACAATGAAATTCACATTGCGTCAAAAAATCTCGGTGGTGTTTGCCTTGCTGCTGCTGATCGCAGCCCTGATATCGCTGCAGAGCATCCGGCGCTTCACCCAACTGGGGAAATCGATCGATGTGATCCTGAAGGAAAACTACCGCAGCGTCATCGCCTGCCAGCAGATGATGGACGCCTTGGAACGGATGGACAGCGGCCTACTGTTTATCCTCTCGGGGTTCGTCAAGGAGGGAATCAATCAGATCGAAGCCAACCGGCCCCGCTTCAAGCAAGCGCTGCAAAGCGAGCTGAACAACCTGACTCTTCCTGAAGAATCCCATCGGGCTATAAAATTACGATCGTTTTTTGACCTCTACTGCCAGCAGGTGGATGGCTTCATGAAGAGCCCGCCGCCATCGCTCCCGCAAATCTACTTTGAGAGCCTGTTCCCCCTTTTCAAAGATATCAAAGGCAAAGCGGAGACCATTTTGCAGATGAACCAGGAAAATATGAATGCCGCCAATGACCGGGCCAGGCGCAAAGCCGCACAGGCTCGCCGCGACATGTACTTTTTTCTGGTCCTTTCCTCATTCATCGCGCTGCTCGTCATGAGTTTCAGCAACCATTGGATACGGAAGCCCATTCATCGCCTGATCGATTCCACTCAGGAGATCCGCAACGGCAACTTGAACCTGGTGATACCAGTGGACACCCGGGACGAGATCGGACAGCTTTCCGAGGCCTTCAATGCCATGGTGTCCAGCCTGCGGCTTTTCCGCCGCTCCGATCAGGCCAAGCTCCTGAATATCCAGCGCTCCACCCAGGAAGCATTTCAAAACCTACCGGAGGCCATCGCCATCGTCGACGCCGATGGCATGATCGCGATCGCCACCGCCGCGGCGCGCAGCCATTTCAAGCTGGTTCCCAATACGTCGATCGGGCTGACCCCATATCCCTGGCTGGCTGAAATTCAGCGCGATCTAATGAATAATCCCGCCATGGCCGGGAATGAAAAAAAATATGCGATTATCCAGCAGTTCAGCAACAACCAGGAAAAATTCTACAAGCCGCGGGTGATCCCAATTATTAATGACGAAAAAGAACAAACCGGATCGATCATCATGCTGGAGGACGTCACACAGCTGATGCAGAACGACGAGATCAAGAAGGACCTGTTTTCCACCATATCCCACCAGCTGAAAACCCCATTGACTTCGATCCGCATGGCGCTCCACCTGATGCTGGAGGAGAACGTCGGCAGCCTGAACGAAAAACAGGCCGACCTGCTGGTCTCCGCGCGCGATGAAAGCGACAGGCTGAACGGCATCATCGAGGATCTCCTCGATATGAGGCGCCTGGAATCGGGAAACATCCAACTGAACCTGGCCTCCGTTTCCGCCTACGGCCTGGTGGAGGAAGCCGTCGCCCCGTTCTTCCGCCAGGCACAAGACAAGGGCATTCGCCTTGAAATCGACCTGCCTGCCGATCTGCCCGATGTGCGCGCCGACGGGCCCCGCATTCTGTATGTTTTCACCAACCTGCTCTCCAATGCCATCAAATTCTCCCCCGTCGGCAGCGTGGTGCGGTTGTCGGCAAAGTCGGAGCAAGACAAAGTGCAGTTCTCCGTCACCGACAATGGCAGCGGCATTCCCGCGAAATACCAGAAGCGGATCTTCGAGAAGTTTTTCAGGGTGCCGGGGCAGAAGACGGAGGGCGGAGTCGGATTGGGCTTGAGCATCGCCAAGGAGATCATCACGGCTCATCGAGGTCAAATCTCCTTCAGCAGCGCCGAGGGCCGCACGACATTCGCCTTCAGCCTGGACGTGGCCGACACAGCGCCCAAAGGAGTTTCATGATGCAGGATCTGGCCTTTGTCGCTCTCATGGTGGGATTCATGTTTCTGTGCCTGGGCCTGGGGAAATTCCTGGAAAAGGCGGCGCCATGATGGAGATGATTACGATACTCATCGCTCTGGCCCTGATCGTTTACCTGTTCATCTCCATTTTCAGGCCGGAGAGATTTTAAAGGGAGCACGCATGGAAAGCATACACTGGATTCAATTATCCCTGTTCGTTGGCCTGCTCCTTTTGCTGACCCATCCCTTCGGCTGGTATCTGCACCGAGTACTGGAAACAAAAGCAAAAACGATTTTTTCGCCTGTCGTTGGCGGCTGTGAAAAACTGCTGTTCAAGGTTTTGGGCCCTGGGGCAGAAAAAGAGCAAAGCTGGAAACAATATGGGATTTCCCTTGCCTTTTTCAGCCTGGCCGGAATGCTCCTGACTTACTTCATTTTGCGCCTGCAGCATATCCTGCCCCTGAATCCCCAGAACCTTGCCGCCGTGGATCCGGCCCTGGCTTTCAACACCGCGGCCAGTTTTGCCACCAATACCAACTGGCAGAGTTACGCCGGAGAAAGCACGCTGTCCTATTTCTCGCAAATGGTGGGTTTGACGTTCCACAATTTTGTCTCAGCAGCCGCGGGCATCGCCGTGGCCGCCGCCCTGGTGCGTGGGGTCGTCAGGAAGAGCGCCCTCACGATCGGCAATTTCTGGAACGACCTCATCCGCGTCACCCTGCACCTGCTTTTGCCCCTGTCCTTCCTGCTGGCTCTCATTTTCATGAGCCAGGGCGTCATCCAAAATTTCCAGGCGGATACAGCGGTCACCTGCCTGGAAACGAAAGCCGGCCAGGCGCGAAGCCAGAGCATCCCCCAGGGTCCGGTGGCCTCGCAGGAGGCGATCAAGATGCTGGGCACCAACGGCGGGGGTTTTTTCAACGCCAATTCCGCCCACCCCTACGAGAACCCTACCCCGCTGAGCAATTTTTTCCAGCTGTTGGCCATTTTACTCATCCCATCCGCCTTGACCCGTTACCTGGGCTTGATGGCCGGGAACAAGAAGCACGGCTGGGCCGTATGGAGCGCCATGGCCGTGTTATTCCTGGCCAGCCTGCTGGTCTGCTGGCGGGCGGAAAGCCTGGGAAATAAACGTTTGCCAACGGCAGGCGTCTCCCGCACCGGCAACATGGAAGGCAAGGAGGTCCGCTTCGGGGTGTTCAATTCAGCCCTGTTCGCCACCGTAACGACTGCTGCCAGCTGCGGCGCCGTCAACTCCATGCATGACTCCTTCACGCCGCTGGGAGGCCTGATGCCCTTGCTCAACATCCAGCTGGGCGAAGTGGTGTTCGGCGGCGTGGGCTCGGGGCTTTACGGGATGCTGGTGTTCGTCATCCTGGCGGTTTTCATCGCCGGATTGATGGTCGGCCGCACACCGGAGTATCTTGGCAAGAAGATCGAGTCCGCGGACATCAAGCTCTGCGCGTTCTATATCCTGATTTCCGCGATATTGATCCTCGGGCCGGCAGCCTGGGCGGCGGTCAGCCGCTGGGGAACGGCTGGGATAGGAAATGATGGGCCGCATGGATTGAGCGAGATCCTCTACGCCTTCTCATCGGCGGCCGGCAATAACGGCAGTGCTTTTGCCGGGTATACCGCCATATCCACGATGGCCAACATCGTCCTCGGCCTGGCCATGCTGGCCGGCCGTTTCATGCTTATCGTGCCGGTACTGGCCCTGGCCGGGAACCTGGCCGGCAAAAAAGCAATACCGGCAGGCAGCGGCAGCTTCCCGGTCCATGGCCTGACGTTCATCGCCCTGTTGATCGGCACGATCCTCATCGTCGGCCTGCTGACATTCTTTCCCCCCCTTTCACTCGGGCCGGTCGTCGAGCATTTTATCATGACCGGTTCCGGCAAGCTGTTTTAGGAGCCATACCCCATGAGGCCAGCAGCCGCTTCCCTTTTTCAAAAAGAAATCTTGAGGCAGGCCGTCATCAATGCCTTTAAAAAACTCGATCCCCGCTCCCTGGCCAGGAACCCGGTCATGTTCGTCAGCGAATGCTGCGCCCTGCTCACCACGACCTCCCTATTTCAGCAACCGGGCAGTGAGCCAAAGGGCTTCATCATTCAGATCTCCCTCTGGCTTTGGTTCACCGTTCTGTTCGCCAATTTCGCCGAGGCAGTGGCCGAGGGACGCGGCAAGGCCCAAGCGGATTCCCTGCGCAGGACACGGTCCCATACGCCGGCCAATCGCAGGTCGGGGCAGGAATGCGAGCGGGTGGCGGCGGAAAGCCTGAGGAAAAACGACATCGTGGTGGTCAGCGCCGGCGAGACCATCCCGGCCGACGGCGAAGTGATCTCCGGCATCGCCACTGTCGACGAATCGGCGATCACCGGGGAATCGGCCCCGGTCATCCGCGAATCCGGAGGTGACCGCAGTTCCGTGACCGGCGGCACCAAGGTGCTTTCCGACCGGATCATCGTCCGTGTCACGGCCGATTCCGGTGAGGGCTTTCTCGACCGCATGATCGGCCTGGTGGAGGGCGCGAACCGGAAAAAGACCCCCAACGAGATCGCCCTGACCATCTTGTTGTCCGGGCTCAGTGTTATTTTCCTGGTAGCGATCTTCACCCTGAAATTTTTCGGACTCTACGCCGGCGTATCCTTCAGCGTTACGGTCCTGGTGTCCCTTCTGGTCTGCCTGCTGCCGACAACCATTGGCGGGCTACTGAGCGCCATCGGCATCGCCGGCATCGACCGCCTGGTGCAAAAGAACGTCCTGGCCATGAGCGGCCGGGCCGTGGAGGCGGCCGGAGATATCGACGTGCTCCTGCTGGACAAGACCGGCACCATCACCCTGGGCGACCGGCAGGCGGTGCGCTTCATCCCGGCGCCGGGCGTCGCGCTGGAGACGCTGGCCGACATCGCCCAGCTGGCTTCCCTGTCCGACGAAACCCCGGAAGGCCGGAGCATCGTCATCCTGGCAAAAAAGCACGGCCTGCGCGGACGGGCGATTACGGAGATTCCCAACGCCCGCTTCGTTTCCTTTTCGGCGCAGACGCGGATGAGCGGAATCGACATCGGCCGGCATCAATTCCGCAAGGGGGCGCCCGACGCCATCGCGTCATTCGCCGCCATCGAGTTCCCACCGGAGATGAAGCGGGTCATCGAAGAGATTTCCGGGGAAGGAGGCACGGCGCTGGCCGTGGCGGAAAGGGAGGAGGCCCTGGGCATCATCCATCTCAAGGATATCGTCAAGGGCGGGCTCAAGGACCGTTTCACCCGGCTACGGGCCATGGGCATCAAAACCGTCATGATCACCGGGGACAACCGGCTGACCGCGGCCACGATCGCCCGGGAGGCGGGCGTGGATGATTTCCTGGCCGAGGCACGCCCGGAAGACAAGATGGCTCTGATCCGCAAGGAGCAAAGGAACGGTTACCTGGTGGCCATGACCGGCGACGGCACCAATGACGCGCCGGCGCTGGCGCAAGCGGACGTGGGGGTGGCCATGAACACGGGAACCCAGGCCGCCAAGGAAGCCGGCAATATGGTCGACCTGGATTCCAACCCGACCAAGCTCATCGAGATCATCGAGACCGGCAAACAATTGCTGATGACGCGCGGGGCTTTGACCACCTTCAGCATCGCTAACGACATAGCGAAATATTTCGCGATCATTCCGGCCATGCTGATCGTCATTTTCCCGGAGATCGCCCCCTTGAACATCATGAAACTCGGATCGCCACGGAGCGCCATCCTCAGCGCCGTGGTCTTCAACGCCCTGATCATCATCCTGCTCATCCCCCTGGCCCTCAAAGGGGTGAAGTTCAGGCCCATGAAGGCCATGGCCTTGCTCAGGCGCAATCTCGCGATCTTCGGATTCGGCGGATTGCTCATTCCCTTCATCGGCATCAAAATCATCGACATCGCGGTCAATTTTTTCCATCTGGTCTGAGGAGGCGCATATGAAAACCTGGACAAGCGAACTCATGCGGGCAGTGCGGGCCGTCATCCTGCTCGCGGTGCTGCTGTGTGGGATCTACCCGCTGGCCGTTTGGGGCATCGGCCAGTTGCTGTTTCCCGACAAGGCCAACGGTTCCCTGTTGAAACAGGGAGAAAAAACCGTGGGTTCCGTCCTGATCGCCCAGCCGTTCACCGCACCGGAATACTTCCATCCCCGCCCTTCCGCCGTGGATTATTCCTGTTCCCGGGTGAGTTCGGGCGGCAGTAACCTGGGCCCCTTGTCCAGGTCGCTCAGCAACCAGGTCGCGAAGCAGTCGACGCGCTATCGCCAGGAGAACGGGCTGCCGGCCAGCTTCATGATTCCGGGGGATGCGCTCACCGCCTCCGCCAGCGGCTTGGACCCCCATATCAGCCCAGCCGATGCCGCAGCCCAGGCGGCACGGGTCGCCCGCGCCAGGGGGATGAACAGGAAGCAGGTGTTGAGGATGGTCCAGCGTCAACTGGAAGGAAGACAGCTTGGCCTCTTCGGCGAGCCGAGGATCAACGTGCTGCGCTTGAACCTGGCCTTGGACGGCCATGAATAGTGCTATAATCAGCTCCGGCCATGAACGAAGACAAAGCGAATAGATTTCTGCGCCTGATCCAGCGTTCCGCCCGCGGGCGGCTGAAAATCTATCTCGGCTATTGCGCCGGGGTCGGCAAGACCTACCGCATGCTCCAGGAAGGGCTGGCACTGAAAAATGACGACATCGACGTGGTCGTCGGCTTCGTGGAAACCCATGGCCGCTCGGATATCATCAGGCTCCTGGAAGGCTTCGAGGTCATCCCCAGGAGTATCCGGGAATACAAGGGCATAAAGGTGGAGGAAATGGACGTGGACGCGGTTCTGGCCAGGAAGCCGGCCGTGGCGTTGATCGATGAGCTGGCCCACACCAATGTGCCCGAAAGCCGGAACGGCAAGCGCTACCAGGATGTGCAGGAGATCCTTGCCGCTGGCATTCACGTGATCACGACGTTGAACGTCCAGCACCTGGAGAGCCTGTACGACACGGTCGAGAGGCTGGTTGGCGTCAAGGTGCGCGAAAGGCTTCCCGACTCGATGATCACCGAGGCCGACCAGATCGTCAACGTCGACCTGACCCCCGAAGACCTGAGAAAAAGGCTCGAAGAAGGCAAAATTTACAAGGAAGACAAGATACGGACCGCACTGGAGCACTTCTTCACCCGGGCCCATCTGGAAAACCTCAGGGAATTGACGCTACGGGAACTGGCCGCCCAGATCGATGCCCATCGCCAGGACCTGGAGAACGAAGAAAGCACGGCCATGCCCGATCAGATCATGGTCTGCCTGAGTTCACGCGGACCCAACGGCGACCTTCTGCTGCGATACGCCTCGCGCTTCGCCGGGCGCCTGAACAAGAACTGGTATGCGCTGTATGTCCAGACTGCAGCGGAGGATCCCCTGCATATCGATATTCCCACCCAGAACTCCCTGTCCCGCACCTTAACTCTGGCCAAGCAGCTGGGGGCGATCGTCTTCACCTATAAGGGCGAGGACCTGGGCGCCACGATCATCCGCTTTGCCAGGGAATACCATGTCGGGCACATCATCATCGGCACTCCCGTGCGGCGTACGCTCCGGCAGAAACTCGGTATCAAAAAAACCCTTGCTGAAAGGCTGATCCTGGAGGCCCGGGGAATCAATCTGGTCGTGGTGGACACCCATCACTCGCCCTCCGCCCTGGAAGAAGCGCAGCCGGAAAAGCCTCCTTTATCCGTTCCAAAGAAAATAGGCATGAGCGGGTATCTATTGCCCGGACACGTTTTGATCTGGGAAAATGCCGCATTGAAGGAAGAGGTGCTGCGCGACCTGGCTAGAAGCCTCCACCCTGCGGAGGATGATTTTCGCAAGATCCATTCGCTCCTGTTGCAGAGGGAAAAAGAGAGTTCGACATTTTTCAACGAGGGAGTGGCCTTCCCTCACCTACGCCTGGAGGACGATTCTCCACCCCGGATCGCCTTGGGAATCATACCCAGGGGCATTGCCGATGCCTCCACTGTCGAACCGGTTCGTATGGTCTTTCTCATCGTGACTTCATTGCGCCAGATCGATACCCAGGCAAAACTGCTGGCCGCCGCCAGCAGGATCGCCGGAAACAAGTTCCTGGTCGATACCCTGCTTGCAGCAAAAAAACCTGAAAAAGTCAGCCGGGAAATAGCCCGATGGGAAAAGCAAGGCACGGTTGCGGCCCCGCAATAGAAGATATCCCCGACTATACTATCGACAAGCCGTAGCGGCTTGTTGATCACGCTCCGTGGGCGATGCGGTTCAGCTCCTCCAGAAAGTGGTCCACTTCCGACGAGGTATTGTACAGCGCCAGCCCGGCGCGCACGGCGCCGCCCTTTGCCTCAAGTTCAAGGAATTTCATGGGCTCCCAGGCGTAGTAATTTCCTTCCCAGACGCAAATTCCCGCCGCCGCGAGCTTGGCGGCGACTTCAGCCGGCGCCAGGCCGGAGAGGGTGAAGCAGGCAGTGGGGGTTCGCCAGGCGAAGCGTCCGGGATCGGTTATGCCGTAGACTCTCAAACCGGCGATGGCGAGCAGTCCTGCCAGCAATCGGGAAAAGAGTCGGGTCTCGTGTGCCTGGATCGCGGCCAGCGCCTGCGCAAGCAGGGCGCGGCGGCCGGAATAGCGGGCGACGGCCCCGGGGTCCGGAGTCCCGGCAATTTCCCCCAGCCAGGAAAGGAAATCGACCGCCGCCGCGATGCCGGCGATGTTCTCGTGGTTCTTGGTGCCGGTCTCGAAGCAATCGGGAATCGAGTCCAAGGCGGGCCGCACTTTGTAGGGCTGCAGGCGCTCCAGGGCTTCCCGCCTGCCATACAGGACTCCCGAGTGCGGCCCGTAGAATTTGTAGGGTGAACAGGCCAGGAAATCGCAGTCCAGCAGCTGAACGTCGATGGCGCGGTGGGGCGCATAATGGACGGCGTCGACAAAGGTCAGCGCTCCGTATTTTTTGGCCGCGGCTGCGATCCGGGGAGCGTCATTGATGGTGCCGAAGGCATTCGAGGCGAGACCCACGGCGACGATCCGCGTCTTCTGGTTGATGATCTTGTCCAGGCCGTCCAGCTTCAGGGTGCAATCCGCCGGGTCGATCTCCAGCCAGCGGACCACGGCCCCCGCTTCCCGAAGGTGCAGCCAGGGAGCAACATTGGCGTCGTGGTCGAGGCGGGTGACCACGATCTCGTCTCCCGGCCGCAGCGTCTTTCCCAGGGTCCGCGCCAGATGCATGGTGAGCGTGGTCATGTTGGCGCCAAAGACAATTTCGCCGGCCTCGCGGGCATTGATGAAATCGCCGACGGCCTGGCGGGCGCCGGCAATGAGGGCGTCGCTGCGCTGCGAGGTCGCGAACGGGCCGTGTTCGTTGGCATTGGCTTCGCGATAGTATGCGGCGACGGCGTCGATGACCGCCTGGGGCACCTGGGTGCCCCCGGGACCGTCGAAAAAGATCGCTCCCGAAGCCAGGGCCGGGAACTGGGCGCGGATGTTCTCAACGGGATATTCCATGCTTACTCCTCGTGTTGGCAAATCCCTTCCGGTCTCAGCGTTTCAGGGAAAAATTCTTCATGGCCAGGGCGGCGATGGATTCGCCGATGCTGATCGATGCCGTGGCGGCCGGGGACGGGGCGTTCAGCACATGCACCATGCGCTCGGCCTCCTTGATGCGGAAATCGTCGGCCAGGAAGCCGTTGATCTCCAGGGCCTGGGCGCGCACGCCGGCGCCGCCCGGCTCGAGGTCCTCGCTGCGGATCTCCGGGATCAGCCGCTGCAGCGCCCGGACGAAGGCCTTCTTGGAAAAGGAGCGGTAAAATTCGCCGAAGCCCATCCTCCAGAACTTCAGGCCCATGATCCAGAATCCTGGATACAGGGCCATCTGCGCCGTATCGCGCAGCGAGAAGCTCGTCTTGTGATAGCCGTGGCGCTTGAAGGCCAGCACGGCGTTGGGGCCGGCCTCCACGCCGCCACCGATCATGCGAGTGAAGTGGACCCCCAGGAAGGGGAAGCGGGCGTCGGGGACCGGGTAGACCAGGTTGCGCACCAGGCCGTGGCGCGCGGGCACCAGCTTGAAGTACTCGCCGCGGAAGGGGACGATCTGCAGGCCGGGCCGCACGCCGCACAGGCGGGCCACGCGGTCGGACTGCAGGCCGGCGCAGTTGACCAGGCTGCGGCAGCGCACCGCTCCCGCGGGCGAGGTCAGCACCAGTTCGCCGCCGCCCTTGCGGCAGCCGCTGACCTTGAACTGGAGGCGGATTTCGCCGCCGCCCTTGCGGATGATCTCGGCATACTTGTCGCATACCTGAGAATAATCAACGATGCCGGTCTCCCCCACCCACAACCCGGCGATGCCGTTGACATGGGGCTCGTATTCCTTGAGCTCCCCCGGGCCCAGGCGGCGCAGCTGCTTCAGGCCGTTGGCCCTGCCCTTCTGCTCCACGGCGTCCAGGGCGGGAAGCTCGCTGGCGCGCGTGGCCACGACCAGCTTGCCGCAGGCCTCGTGGGCGATCCCCTGCTCCCGGCAGAAGCGGTAGAGCGCCTGGCGGCCGGCGACGCAGTTCCTCGCCTTGAGGGAGCCGGGCTTGTAGTAGAGTCCCGAGTGGATCACGCCGCTGTTGTTGCCGGTCTGGTGGGCGGCCAGCTTGGCCTCGGCTTCGAGGACGACGACCGAGTCGACGCCGGACTTGACCAGGGCCATGGCCGTGGCCAGGCCGACGATGCCGCCGCCAATGATGCCCACGTCGTAGGTCCGCTCAGACATGGAATACTCCTTGTGCTTTTCGCGCGCGCAGATGGAAGCAGTGCTGGAATATAGCAGAAGCGTTCCGGCGAGTCAAACCCGGTCCACTAAGTGAAAAAGTGAAAAGTGAAAAGTAAAATGTTAAGAAAAGACCATGGATGGTTTTCTTATTGCCTTCTCTTCAGTCTTCACTCTTCACTCTATACTTTTCACATTTCACTTTTCACATTTCACCGAGTCCTGCAGGATAGCCATTTAACCAGTTTGCCCAAGTGGCCCATCTACGGTATAATATCAATCTATCTGGAGGTCACCCATTATGCTGAACGAAGCGATTTTTCGGGAATACGACATCCGCGGGCTGGCCGAGACGGAGCTGGCCGATCCGGTTGTGGAGCGCATCGCCATGGGGGTCGCCGCCATCTACGTGCGCGAGGGGAAGAAGGAGATCGCCGTGGGCATGGACGGCCGGCCGAGCTCGCCGCGCATCAAGGGCCTCTTCAGCCGCACCTTGGCCCGCTACGGCCTCCAGGTGGTCGACCTGGGGCTGGTGCCCACTCCCGTGGTCTACTACGCCGCTTTCCGCCACCAGATGGGCGGCGCCGTGATCATCACCGCCTCGCACAACCCGAGCGAATACAACGGCTTCAAGGTCATGCTGGGCACGGCCGCCCTCTACGGCGACCAGGTCAAGGAAATCTACCGCCTGGCCGTCCATGGCCCCTACCCGCCCGAGAAGAAGGGCGGCATCCGCGAAAAGAACATTCTTCCCGAATACCTGGAATACATTGAAGGGAATATCCAGTTGAAAAAGAAGCTGCGCGTCGTCGTTGACGGCGGCAACGGCACCGGCGGCATCACCGCCCCCGAACTCTACCGCCGCCTGGGCGCCGAGGTCATCCCCTTGTTCTGCGACGTGGACGGCCGCTTTCCCAACCACCACCCCGACCCCACGGTGGCCAAGAACCTGCAGGACCTGATCGCCAAGGTGCGCGAGACCGGGGCCGACCTGGGCATCGGCCTCGACGGCGACGCCGACCGCATCGGCGTCGTCGACGGCCGGGGGCGCATCTTCTGGGGCGACCAGCTGCTGGTCATCTATGCCCGCGACGTCCTCCGGCAGCATCCCGGCGCCACGATCATCTCCGAGGTCAAGGCCTCGGAGGTTCTCTATGCCGAGATCAAAAAGCACGGCGGCGTCCCCATCATGTGGAAGGCGGGCCACTCGCTCATCAAGAAAAAGCTCTTTGAGGTGAACGCCCTGGCCGCCGGCGAGGTCAGCGGCCACGTCTTTTTCAACGACAAGTGGTTCGGCTTCGACGATGCGGTCTATGCCGGGGCGCGGCTGCTGGAGATACTGGCCGCGACCGACTCCAGCCTCGCCGACCTGTACGATTCGATCCCAGCGGTGTTCAACACGCCGGAGCTGCGCGTCGACTGCGGCGACGACGTCAAGTTCCGCGTGGTCGACGCCGTCCGCGACCATTTTAAAAAGCTCCAGCCGGTGAACGACATCGACGGCGCCCGGATCAAGTTTCCCCGCGGCTGGGCCCTGGTCCGCGCCTCGAACACCCAGCCATCTTTGGTGGTGCGCTATGAAGCCGATGCGCCGGAAGAGCTTGAGCGCATCCAGGCCCTGGTCGACGGGGTCATCCGCAGCTCCCAGGCCGCCGTCGCCTCGTCGCCCGACGGTGATAGCGGCAGGTGATCTTGCCCCTCGTCGCGCAAATCATCCTGCTGGCCATTATCCAGGGGGTCACCGAGTTCTTTCCGGTCAGCTCGAGCGGCCATCTGCTCCTCTTCCAGAAGTTCCTGGGCTTCAACCCCATGCCCCTCGTCTATGACATTTTCTTCCACTTGGGGACGCTGCTGGCCGTGGTGATTGTCTTCTTCAAGGACCTGCGCGAGCTGGCCCTGCGCTTCTACACCAGGGAGAACCTCCGCCTGCTGCTCCTCCTGGGACTGGCTAGCCTGCCCACAGCGGTCATCGGCCTCCTCTTCCAGGATTTCTTCGAGTCGCTGTTCTTCTCGACATCCTATCTGGGATTGTCCTTCCTCTTCAGCGCGCTGGTTCTCCTCGCCTCGAAGCACCTGCGCCTGAAAAAAAAGCTCCCCGATTTCCCCGCGGCCTTCCTCGTCGGCGTCGCCCAGGGCATCGCCATCGTTCCCGGGATCTCCCGCTCCGGCATGACCATCGCCGTCGCCCTGGTTCTCGGCATGGGCTTCGGGTTCTCCTTCCGCTTCTCCTTTTTCCTCTCCATCCCGGCCATACTCGGGGCCACGCTGCTTGAGGCGGGCAAGATCCCTTGGTCCGGGGGTCACTGGGCAACGCTCACGCTGGCGGTGGCGGTCTCGGCCCTGGTGGGATCCCTGGCGCTCGCGCTGCTGAAAAAGACTGTCCTGAATGACCACTTCCACCGCTTTGCCTACTACCTGCTGCCCCTCGGCGTGGCCATGCTCCTGTTCCTCTAGAGAGGCGCCGGGAGAATAGAGCCCCAGAGACCTGCTTAGGGCTGCAAGCGCTGGCGAACCATCTCGGTGATGGTACGGAAATCGATCTTGCCGCTGCCCATCTTGGGGAATTCGTCCAGCACGACGAATTGCTTCGGCAGGGCGATGCTGGGCAGCTCGTCGGCCAAGGCCCTGAGGATCTTGCGCTCGTTGACCTCCTGGGTCAGGGCGGCAACGATCTTTGCCCCCTTCAGCGAGTCGGGAACTTCCACCACGCAGCAGTCGACACCATCGGGAAGCAGATTCAGCAGCACGCTCTCGACGCGCACCAGCGAGACCATCTCGCCGCCGATCTTGACAAAGCGCTTCAGGCGGCCGCGATGCCACAGGTAGCCTTCCTCATCCAGGACGCCCATGTCGCCCGTCTCGTACCAGCCGTCCTTGATCCGCAGCGACGTTTCCTCCAGGTCGTCAAAGTAGCCTTTCATGACCAGATCGCCCTTGACCAGGATCTTGCCCTCCGACCCGGGAGGCAGCGTCTCGCCGCTGTTGATGTCGACGATCTTGACGCGCACGCTGGGCAGCACCTTGCCCACGCTGCCGGGCTTGTTGGCGCCCGGCAGGTTGGTGGCGACCACCGGGCTGGTCTCGGTCGTTCCGTAGCCCTCGCACAGCTCGAGCTGGTGCTTTTCCAGGAATCCGGCCCGCAGGGAATCGGGAGTCTTGTCGGCGCCGGCCACGGCGACGCGCAGCGAAGTGAAATCGCCGGGATCGGACTGGCGCAGGTAGCCATTGAAAAAGCTGGGCGTGCCTACCATCAGCGACACCTTTTCCTCGCGAACGATGGAGCTGACCTTCTTGTATTCCAGGGGATTGGCATAGGAGACGATGGTCATGCCGAAGTACAGCGGCAGCCAGAAATCGATATTGTGGCCGAAGACGTGGAACAGGGGCAGATTGGCCAGCATGACGTCCTCGCTGCTCACGGCCAGCACCTTGCCGATGTCCAGGACGTTCGAGCCGATGTTGCGGTGGGTCAACTGCACCGCCTTGGGGTCCTTCTCGCTGCCCGAGGTGAACAGGATCACCACGTTGTCGTCGCCGTCCCCCTGGTGCACGGCCTTCAGCAGCAGGTTCAGCGGCAGCTTGGCTTTCAAGGCGGCCTTGAGCTTGTCGGCAACATGCAATCCCTCCATGATGTCCTCGATGAAGACCATGCCCGTGACCAGCCGGCAGCCGATCTTTTCCAGAAGCGCCCTGGACGTGATGATGGTCTTGAAACCGCACTTCCTCTGGGCGTATTCGGCATTGTTGGCCGCTCCGGTGGAATAATTGATCATCACCGGCACCTTGCCGGTCAGGAGCGCGCCGAGGACCGAGAGCATGCATCCCGCCGAGGTGGGGATCATGATGCCGATGAAGCCGTCGCGGAACTTCCTGAACTTGTTGGCCAGGATCAGCGAGGCGATCAGGGCCTTGCTGTAGCTGACCCTCTTTTCGGTCGTGCGGTCAATGATCGCCAGCTTTTCCCCGTATTTCTTGGCGTTTTTAATAAATTCCTGGTGCAGGAGCATGGGGTGACCTCCATTGCCGTTGATGGCAAGCGATACCTTATAACACAGCGACGCGGGCCTTGACAACCACGCGCCAAAGAAAACCGCTCTTACCCGTGGCCGCAGGCGGACGTTCCCGGGGCGCCGGGAACGGGCGAAGGACCTACCTGGCCTTGGCCTTCCTCTCCTTGATCTTCAATTTTTTCATTTTTTTGGCGATCGTGTTGCGGTGCAATTTGACGCTGGTCGACATCTTCAGGACGTTATGGTCATATTTTTCCAGAAGGGCCTGCAGCAGCGTCCTCTCGAACTCCTCCGTGATCTCCTTGTAGAACAGGTAATGGGAGCTCACTGCCTTCCCCGCCAGGATCCGCATCTGGTTCTTGATGGTCAGGGATTCAAATTGTTCGGCTAGTTCCGTTATTTTTTTGGCTGTCATAGTTCTGGATCACGATCAGCTTCTCCCGCAGCGAAGGGGGAAGAACCTGGATGCCGGCGGCGAGCGCCTTGGACAAGACGGGCGCCAGCTGCGAATGGTCAAGCACTTCCCGGTGCAAAGGAAAGGCCAGGAAGCAATAAATAATCAGGCCGGACAAGAGGATGCCGCGCCCGGCCCCGAAAACAGCGCCCAGCAGGCGATCGAGCGCCTTGAGCGGTCCCTTGACCAGGTGCTTGCCGATCAGGTGGGCGACCAGGGAGCCCGCGGCGGCGACCATGGCCAGGATCAGCAGAAAACCGGCGAAATCGGCGAGATCGCGGTTCCTGACGAACCCGCTCAGCAGCAGGCCGGCCTCACGGTAATAAACGAAGGCCAGGGCCAGGGCGGCGATCAGAAAGAACAGCGACAGCATCTCGCGGACCAGGCCGCGGAAAATCCCGAAAAACAAGGAAAAGAACAGGATGATGATGAAGAGGAGGTCCAGGATGTTCAATTCCCCGTTCATGGCTGCTGACCGGTCAGGATGCGGAAGATCTCCCCGTATTTCTCCGCCGTGGCCGAGATCACGTCGGGGGGAAGGGCCGGAGGAGCCGTTTTCCTGTCCCAGGAGGATGACAAGAGGAAGTTGCGCACGAACTGCTTGTCGAAGGGCGGGGGCTCCTGACCGGGCCTGTATTCTTCCCGTTTCCAGAAACGCGACGAGTCGGGAGTGAAGATTTCGTCGATGAGGACGATCTGCCCCTGGTCGTCGCAGCCGAATTCGAACTTGGAGTCGGCGATGATGATGCCCCGTTCCAGGGCGTAGGCGCTGGCCTCGGCGAACAACCTGAGGGAAAGGGCGCGGATCCGGGCGGCGGTTTCCCCGCCCAGGCGGTCGACCAGCTGGCCGAAAGTGATGTTCTCGTCGTGCCCCGTCTCAGCCTTGGTCGTGGGGGTGAAGATCGGCTCGGGAAGACGGTCGGCGAACTTCAGCCCGCCAGGCAGCGCCACCCCGCAGATCTCGCCCTTTTCCTGGTAGGAGTTCCATCCCGAACCCACGATATAGCCGCGGACGATGGCCTCGACCGGGAAGGCGTCGAGCCGGCGCGCCAGCAGCGCACGCTTCTTTAGAACGCCGGCGTATGCCTGGAACTCGGGCAGGGCCTCGGGTTCGGCGCTGATCACGTGGTTGGGAATGAGCCCCTTGGTGCGCTCGAACCAGAAGGCGGCGATGCGGTTCAGCACCTGCCCTTTGCCCGGTATCAATGAGGGCAGGATGTAATCGAAGGCAGAGATGCGGTCGCTGGACACGATCAGCAGGCGACCATCGACATCGAAGACATCACGCACCTTGCCGCGCTTGAATAACTTGAACGGCAGTTCGGCCCTCGCCAATGGATTCACCT